>JAEDLI010000116.1 GCA_016295375.1 Fibrobacter sp.
GACCTGCTTGGCGATATCGACGGGAGCCGTCTGGAACTCACGCTCCACCAATACATGCCCGCGTTCCATTCCGAATACTGCGCGTTCGCCCGCGCCCTCACAACCGGCAGGCGATTCCCCGAATGCGGCAAGATTTGCACCCAGCACAAGGTGGAAATTCTGGACCACAAGGGAGAGCGGCATTTTCTGCAAAGTGACGCCGAATGCCGAAACACGCTGTTCGTTGGCAAGCCCCAATCCGCCTTAAAGCTGTTGCCGGACTTGCGCGCCATCGGAGTGAACCACTTCCGTCTCGAAATGCTCCAAGAAGACGCCGAAACGGTGCGGCGCAAGGTTTCCATCTACACCCAGGCAATTCGCGGAAGAATTTCCATCGACGAAGCCTCCCGTATGGCAGGAGTCGAAGAAAAATACGGTCTATCCGAAGGCCAGCTCTTCAATGAAAGCGTCTGGCACGACCGCAAGAAGGCGTAATTTTCTATATTTCGCCTACTTTTTTACCCCATCACACAAGGATAAAACATGAAAATCGCCAACAAGACCGTGGTCCAGATGCACTACACCCTCACCTCCGACGAAGGAGCAGTCATTGACTCTTCCGAAGGTCGCGAACCGCTCCAGTACATCCAGGGCGCCCACATGATCGTGGTAGGTCTTGAAAAGGCCATGGTGGGCCACGACGTAGGCGACAAGTTCGACGTAAAGGTGATTCCCGCCGAAGGCTACGGCGAATACGACGAGACCCTCGCCCAAGAGGTTCCGCTGAACGTGTTCCAGGGAGTAGAAAAGATAGAACCCGGTATGATGTTCTATGCCCAGACGCCCATGGGCCCCATGCCTATTCGGGTCAAGTCCGTTTCAGCAGACAAGGCGGTCATCGACGCCAACCACGAACTGGCGGGCAAGAACTTGAACTTCGCCATCGAAGTGGTGAGCGTGCGGGAGGCCACCGAAGAGGAACTGAACCCCAAGGGCCACTGCTGCTGTGGCGGCAAGGGCGAAGGGGACTGCAAGTGCGGCGAAGAAGGCCACGAGTGCGAATGCGGAGGCGAAGGTCACGGCCATCACGGCCACAAGGAAAACTGCGACGGACAGGGCGGTTGCGGCTGCCCTAACCACGACAAACACCACAGCTAGAGATTAGAGGTTAGAGACTAGGATTTAGTGACTAAGAATCACGCACTTCGTGCGCCTAAAATGAATGGCAAAGCCATGATATTGTACTCTAGCCCCTAGATTCTAACCCCTAAATCCTATTCTACACCTGCGATTCCGGGTATTCCGCGCCGAAAGCGTGACCCGAAATAGAAAGTATTGGCGGGAACTGGATTCGCTTGGCCAGGGCAATCCCGCGGAAACGCCTGTGCCAGGCCCGCATATCCTGCAAAGCCTCTTCGGGAGTCTTGAACAGGGACTTGAAATACTCCAGGTCCACGCCCAAGTCCTTGCAATAGCTTTCAAAGCCTGCCGCCAGGCGGGCTTCCGTGCTTTCCAGACTGTTCCCCCATTCCACCCATTCGGCAAAAAGCTTGTCGTGATACGGGTACTTGATGGGGTCGCCCTTTCCCTCGTCCACGTTCATGGCGTCGCTGAGTTCCGCACTGGCAGGCACGTCTATAGAGGCCTGGGGGATAATTTCCTTGTCGCGGTTGATGTAGCGGGCCAGAGCATACACGTCCGTTTTCCACAGGTCGCCCAAGGCACACATGACACCGCAACTGTCCCCGTACAGGGTGCAGTAACCGGCGGTAGCTTCACTCTTGTTGCCGTTGCAGGTAATGCCCGCTCCAAGCACAGAGGCTACCGTCAACAGCACCGATGCCGAGCGGGTTCTGGCTTGCAGGTTCTCGTGGTTGATGCCTTCCACCTTTATGGGCGTATCGTCCCCTTCGAACTTGCACTGTCCCAAGCTGTTGCAAACGGACTCTACGATGGCAGAAATAGGCGCCACCATGTAGGGGCTGCCCAGATTCTTCGCCAAGTCAGCCGCCGCATTCCGGGTAGTGGCCGAATTGAAACGGGTGGGCATGTTGATCAGGTAAACGTTCTTTGCACCAATAGCCTCCGCATAGAGTGCCGCCGACACAGCGCTGTCGATACCACCGCTAGCCCCGATGACCATGCGGGGAATATGGAACTTTTTCAGGTTCTCCCGAATCATGAACACCAGGGCGTCGTGAATAAGGGCGATGCGGTCAGGCTTGACAACGGTATTCTGTGGGAATCCGGAAACAGAACCGTCCTCACCCACCTCTACCAGGCATTCCGACGATTCAAACCGGGGCATGGCAAACACCTGGTTTCCGCTTTTGTCCCAAATGCCGCTGCCGCCGTCCATGGCGTAAATGTTCTTGCCGCTGTTTTCGGTACCTACCAAATCCAGGTAGAAAATCGGCCACTGCAATTTTTGGGCATGGCCCGCACAGGCGTTACGGACAACCAGGTTCTTGCCTTCCGTAAAGGTGGAAAGTCCCGAAAGGACCTCAAAGTCGTAGCCCCATTTTGCAGGTTTCCCTTTGCTAAAAAACACCCCACCGTCGGAAAGCATGTCGCTCCCGCCCAGCAGGATTTCGATTCCTTGGGAAAGTTCCGCCACCTTGTCCCTGAAGCCCCCACATTTTTGGAGAAACTCGACTTCGTCCCCTAGGGAACCCAGCATGGTAGAACCTTCGATAGCGTTCTGGGGCAAAAGCACCAGGTCGGCACCGGCCGCCTTGCCATGTTCCACAGCGACCCTTATCGCTTCAAAATTTTCTTCGGGTTTTCCAGCCCGCACAAAAAGCTGAGCCATAAAGACTTTCATAAAGACCTCTTTTTCCAACGGAAAATATAGAATTATCGCAACTGGGGCGTCATTATGGAGTGAGCACTGCAGTTGACGGGGAAGCATCGCAAAAAATATGCCAATGGCAACGGGCATTTTTTTGCAAAAGGCTTATTCCCGATTCAGTCTATTTACAGAATCACGAAAGTGTCAGGTTATGCCTTACATTTACTGTAAAAAAAAAGAATGCCGGGTTTTACCCGACATTCCTAATAAATTAACTAGAGTTCGACTAGCCTTCAATCGGAGCTTCCGGAGCGGCTTCTGCAGCAGGTGCTTCGGCAGCCGGAGCTTCAGCCGGGGCGACCTTCGGAGGGAGGAGCGCCTTCATAGAAAGCTTCACCTTGCCCTTCGGGTCCACACCGAGGCAGAGCACTTCGACTTCGTCACCAACGTGAACCACGTCTTCGACCTTATCGACGCGATGGTCGGCAAGTTCGGAGATGTGCACAAGACCGTCGCGACCCGGGAGGATTTCGACGAACGCGCCAAAGGGCTGAATCGTCTTGACCTTGCCCTTGTACTTGCGGCCCGGTTCGGGTTCGGCAGTGAGTTCTTCGATCATGCGGCGGCACACAGCAGCGGCCTTGCCACTCGGGGCGGCAATGTCGATGTTGCCATCGTCGTCGATGTTGATGGAGCAACCCGTCTGAGACTGCATGCCCTTAATCACGGAGCCGCCGGAACCGATGACGTCGCGAATCTTGTTGGTGGGGATGCGCATCTTGATCATGGTCGGAGCCTTCTCGGAGACGTGCGGGCGCGGAGCGGCGAGGCCGAGTTCTGCCATCTTGCCGAGGATGTGCAGACGGCCTTGGCGTGCCTGTTCCAGGGCTTCGCGCATGAGTTCCGGCGTAATGCCGCGGATCTTGATATCCATCTGGAAGGCAGTGATACCTTCGGCAGTACCCGTCACCTTAAAGTCCATATCGCCGAGGTGGTCTTCCGTACCGGTGATGTCGGTCAAGATCTTGATCTTGCCGCCTTCCTTCACAGAACCCTTTTCGGAGATGAGGCCCATGGCGACACCTGCGACCGGAGCCTTGATAGGAACGCCAGCGTCCATAAGGCTCAAGCAACCACCGCAAACGGAGGCCATGGAAGAAGAACCGTTGGATTCCTGAATTTCGGAAACCACGCGGATGGTGTACGGGAAGTCTTCCGGCAGCGGGAGCACTGCTGCGAGAGAACGTTCAGCGAGATGGCCGTGACCAATTTCGCGGCGGCTCATGCCGAGGCGCTTGCATTCACCCACGCAGTACGGCGGGAAGTTGTAATGCAACATGTAGCTCTTGGAGCCTTCGCCCTGCAGGCTTTCGTAGCGCTGTTCGTCGGCCTTGGAGCCCAGCGTGCAAACCACGAGGCCCTGGGTTTCGCCACGCTGGAAGATCGCAGAACCGTGAGCGCTCGGGAGAACGCCGAGTTCGATTTCGATGGGGCGGACTTCGGTCGTCGTACGGCCGTCGAGGCGCACGTCTTCGTTCAGGATCATTTCGCGCATGGCAGTGCGTTCGTAGTCGCTGAAGATTGCCTTAGCGTCTGCAACGAGAGCAGGATCCTGTTCTTCGTCCTTGCCAATGATAGCGAGAATGCGTTCGTCTTCCAGCATCTTCGCGCAGAGGTCTGCCATAGCCGGATAGAAGTCGGTCTTCACCATGTTGGAGTGGACGTCCTTGTTCAATTCGTCCCACACCACTTCCTTCACCGTGGCAAGAAGCTTTTCGTGGGCTTCGCCAACGTGCTGGGGCTTCAGTTCCATCTTGGGCTTAGCGCAGCGGTCCACCAGTTCCTGTTGGGCCTTGCACATGAGCTTGATGGCTTCGTGACCGGCGAGAATTGCGTTGATCATCGTGTCTTCGGACACTTCGTAGGCACCGCCTTCCACCATGCAGACGGAATCTTCGGTACCGGCGACCACCAGGTCCAGATCGGCGCAGGCCATCTGTTCGTAGGTGGGCATCACGACGTTCTGACCATCGACAACGGCCACGCGCACGGCGGCAACCTGCTGTTCGAAGGGCAGTTCAGACAGACCGATGGAGAGGGATGCTGCAGACACGCCCAGCACATCCGGTGCAAACTTGCGGTCAGCAGAAAGAACCTGCACGATCACCTGGACTTCGCGGGTGAAGTTCTCGGGGAACATGGGGCGAATGGGGCGGTCGATGATACGGGCAGAAAGAGTTTCCTCGTCACTGGGGCGTCCGGCTTCACGCTTGTTGTAGCCACCCGGCAGGCGACCAGCAGCGTAGGCCTTTTCGCGGTATTCGACGGTCAGGGGGAAGAAATCGCCTTCCTTCTCTTCGCCGTAACAAACGGTAGAAAGCACGAAGGCGTCACCCATCTTGGCGACGGCAGCACCACGTGCCTGCTTTGCAATACGGCCCGTTTCAAACGTGATGACTCGGCCGTCAGGAAGCGTCACGGACACTTCCTTGGGGTCCAGCATCTTGCCGTACTTTTGATGATATGCATCAATAGACATAGATTATCTCCAGTCCGCAGATTAGCCGCGGAGACCGAGTTCCTTGATGAGAGCACGAGCGGCGACAATGTCCTTTTCGCCGTAGTACTTGAGGAGGTTCTTGCGCTTTGCGACCATCATGGAGAGCCCGCGCAGGGAGTGGAAGTCCTTCTTGTGAGTCTTGATGTGCTCGGTCAGGTTCTTGATCTTTTCGGTGAGGATAGCGACCTGCACGCGGACGTTTCCGGTATCCTTTTCGTTGGCGCCGAACTTGGCGGTGAGCTCTGCAGCTTTTTCCTTAGTGATAGTAGCCATTATAGCCATTCCTTTTTTTGATTGTTTAACTAATTACATGTTTATGCCCGAGTTTCCCTGCTTTAGGCCCAGTGGAATTGGCGAATCTGGACGCAGGACCAAGGCAAAAATGCAACTCGGGGGGAAATATAGGTAAAAGGGGCTAGGATCTAGGGGCTAGGGACTAGGAAATACAGCGAAAAAGGGCCCAAAATAAGGCTTTATTGGCACTTGTCATCCCCGCCACATTCTTGTCATCCCCGCGAAGGCGGGGATCCACCTAAATAAATCAGTTTCAGGTGCGAGGCCATTCACACCACTTGTCATTGCGAGGCCCGAATAGGGCCGAAGCAATCTCAATCCCTTTTTCCTACACAAAAAGGGGGAAGCCTCCCCCTCGGCGAAGCCTTGCCCTTCCCCATGTCACCCTGGAGCGTAGCGATAGGGTCCAAGGCAAGTCTTCCCCTACCCCCTCTGCGGGGACCCCCCGCAACGCCCCACCTTGTCTTGTCCGTCCATCAAAAAAAAGCATACCAAACAGCCAATATTTTTGATTTGGTAGGTCATTTTTCGAAAAAAAACGCATTCAGAGGGCAAAAACAAGGCACCAAAAGGCCATTTTTATCATCCAAAAACGCCCTCAAACACATACAACATAACAAAAAATACCTGCTAAACAAACGAAAGCTTCGATTTGGTAGGCGAATTCAAGAAAAGCCGGTTCAAAAACCGAACCGCCCCGTCAAGAACCAGGAAATCTACTCGAAGCATTCCCGAATAGTCTGGATGATTGCGTTCTGCTGTTCGTGGGTCATCTTGTTGTCGCTGGGGAGGCAGAGCCCGCGGGCAAAGATGTCGGCACCCACGTCGGTGATGCCGCCCGCAATGTAGGCGTTGGTGCGGGCGCGGCCGTTACCCTGCGCGGTCACGAAGGCGTGGCTCATGTACATGGGCTGCATGTGCATGGGTTTCCAGATGGGGCGGCCCTCGGCGTTCATGGCGGCGATGCGTTCCAGGATTTCCGTGGGGCAGCTCTTGCCCTTTTCGTGGATGTACAGGGCATCGGTTTCGCCGCGGACTT
>JAEDLI010000023.1 GCA_016295375.1 Fibrobacter sp.
TGGAGAACGAATGATGGCAGAAGCCATCGTTAATGGCTACTTGACCGAAAACAGCCAAAAAAACAGCCAAAATTCAACATTCCTGAATTCCCGTCACAGGTCGTTGAGAATGTTTTCAAGGCTCTTAAAATGAACCGTAAAGCAAAATACTCATGGCTCGCGGACAATCTAGGTGTAAGTGAACGCACCATACAGAGAGCCATAGACGACCTTAAGAAAATGGGCTACATCAATTCGGAACACTCGAAGATTAAAGGCGAGTGGCAGCTGCTGAAATAGAAGGTCTTTGCCGCATTTTTGCGTTAGGGATAGTGACCCCTTGGGGACAAGACTCGCGTAGCGAGGCTTGGTTGCAAGAGCCGCGCGGGCGTGCCGTAGGTGCGCACGGGAGGCCTTGCAATATAGCCCGACCGCACATATATGTGCGGGAACGCCCATTTCCTGTAAGTTCAGAGACCCAGCCTCATAAAACAGGTCTTTTCTGCGAAAGCGTAAATTTTCTATCTTCCCCATCATGCTTATCAGGCAATACAACGAAATGGACCTTGCGGCAATGATCCGCATCTGGAACGAGGTGGTGGAAGAAGGCGTCGCCTTCCCGCAAGAGGACTTGCTCACGCCCGAAACCGGCAGGCAGTTCTTTGCCGCACAGACCTACTGCGCCGTCGCGGTCGAGGGCGGCAAGATTTTCGGCCTATATATTCTGCACCCGAATAACGTGGGACGTTGCGGTCACATTTCAAATGCGAGCTATGCGGTCGCTTCGGAATCCAGGGGCAAGCACATCGGCGAAATGCTCGTGAAGGACTGTCTCGAACAAGCTAAAAAGCACGGCTTCGGAGTCTTGCAGTTCAATGCCGTCGTCGAAAGCAACACGCATGCGCGGCACCTGTACGAACGTCTCGGATTTGTCCAGCTTGGCACTATCCCGAAGGGATTCAGAATGAAGGACGGGCATTTCGAGAACATCTGCCCGTACTATCACGAACTGTAATTCTCTTCCGCAAAAAACAAGATTACTTTATTCGTCACACCCTGTCCTTGCGCGGCAGGAATTTTACGTTTTTTGAATGTTTTTCAATAAACGAAAAACATTATCCGTAAAGCCAACGTGGTTTTCTTTCATTTTCCTCGCAATTTCGCCGTTTTTCGCGAAATTTCGCGCATTCCTCTTTTTTTGGCACGCTCTTTGCACAGAGGGGGTGAATTCCAAAATTCCTTGGAATGAAAACAAGGACAAACGCCATGAAACTCGTTACGGCCTACATCCAACCCGAACGACTCAACCTCGTAAAGCAGGCGCTTTACGAAAACAACATTTTCAAGATGTCAGTTACCAACGTGCTCGGCTGCGGCCAGCAGAAGGGCTATAACCAGCGCTTCCGCGGTGTGGTGACCGAAGTGAATTTGCTCAAGAAGATTTGCCTCAAGATTGCGGTGAACGATGAATTCGTGCAGCCCTGCATCGACGCCATCATCAAGGGCGCGCGCTCCGGCGAAATCGGCGACGGCAAGATTTTCGTCACTAGCCTTGAACAGTGCATCCGCATCCGCACCGGAGAAACTGGGCCGGAGGCGATTGGATAAAAGGGGCTAGAGACTAGGATTTAGAGGCTAGTGATTTTCGCCCTACATTCACCCCTAGATCCTAGATCCTAAATCCTATCCCCTAACAACAATTTTTCAAGAGGAATTTTACCAATGAACGAAGTTACACAAGTCGTACCTGTCAGCGACGCCATCTTTATGACAGAAAACATCTGGATCATGATCAGCGCCATGCTGGTGTTCATCATGGGTCTTGGATTCGCCTGCGTAGAAGCGGGTCTTGTGCGGGCCAAGTGCTCGGCGAACGTCGCGTTTAAGAACATCGCAGTCCCCGCCATCGGCATCACCATGTATGCCCTGCTGGGCTTTGGGCTCATGTACCCCGGAACGTTCAACGGGATTTCCGATGTACTTGGATTTGCCGGATTCGGTATCGGTGACTGGGCAGACCCCTCCAAGTTCACCGCTGCCTACAACGGACACTTTACGTTGTTTGCAGACTGGCTTTTCCAGGCCATGTTCGCCGCCACCGCAGCCACCATCGTCTCGGGTGCCGTCGCAGAACGTGTAAAGCTCCATTCCTTCCTCATCTTCACCGTCATCTACGTGGCTTTCGTCTACCCCATCGTGGGTAGCTGGACATGGGGCGGCGGCTGGCTTTCGACCATCGGCAAGGCTGGTTTCCACGACCTCGCCGGTTCTACCCTCGTGCACTCCGTGGGCGGCTGGGCGGCTCTCGCCGGCGTAATGATTCTCGGGCCCCGTATCGGCAAGTACGTGAACGGCAAGGTGCACGCCATCCCGGCACACAACATTCCGCTCGCCACCATCGGCGTGTTCATGCTCTGGTTTGGCTGGTGGGGATTCAACGCAGGTTCCGCACTCAGTGGCGACCCGAAGGCTACTAGCTGGATTCTCGTGACCACGAACCTCGCCGCCGTTGCTGGCATCATTACCGCAACGCTCACCAGCTGGATTGTCTCGAAGAAGCCCGACGCCACCATGGCTCTCAACGGCTGCCTTGCAGGCCTCGTGGCAATCACTGCCGGTGCCGACGTGGTAAGCCCGCTTTCTTCCTGGATTATTGGCGCCATCGCCGGTGTGCTCGTCGTCGGTGCAGTCTTCATGTTCGACCGCCTGCACTTGGACGACCCGGTCGGTGCCCTCTCTGTTCACCTGGTGAACGGCGTGTGGGGAACTCTCGCCGTGGGTATCTTCGACATGACCGGCGACTACACGCTGGGAACGCAGGCTGTTGGCGTGCTTGCTTACGCAGTGCCCTGCTTCGCAGCCGCAAGCCTGATATTCTTCGTCATCAAGAAGACTATCGGACTGCGCGTCACGGAAAGGCAAGAACTCCGCGGCCTCGACCAAAGCGAACACGGTCAAGAAGCCTACAGCGGATTCCAGATCTTCAGCAATATGTAGATTGGACGAAAGAATTTCTCTGTTGACTAAAATGCCCCGGGACAAAAGTCTCGGGGTTTTTGCGATTTAGACTAAAATAAAAAAGCCTCGGCACGTGGCGACAGCGAGATGGTTCCGACCTTCGGACCGTCCGGGGTGCAACTGCGTTTGAACCGCTGCGTAAAGAAGCGCCTGATAAAGATGGCGAGCGCCTTGTCGATTTCTTCGTCAGTATGTTTGCCCTTGAAGGCGTATTTCGCGAGATAGCGGAGTTTTTCAGGAGCGGCTATCAAAATCCTGGAAGCTTCCTTCGCTCAGGCGCTGCATATTCAGGCGTTCCACGTCCACATCGGCATACACGATTTCGGTTTCCCGCGAGAACGGTCTGCTTTCGGCGAGCATGCTCCCGTTTTCTGCTATCATCAAATGACCGCTAAAGACCATATCCATCGTAGATTCGTGCACTCCAGCAGAGGCGTACACGTAAGCCGCCATGCAACGCGCCGACCGGTTCATCACCAAGTTCCTGCGGTAATCGCGCTTGCCTACCAGCGCATCGCTTGCAGAGAGATTCACGATGACGTTCGCACCCGCAATTGCAAGTTCCCCGCTGGGTGGCGCAGGCGTCCACAGGTCTTCGCAATCCGCATCAGCGATCAGGTGCTGTTCTGCAAAAGCAGTTCCTGGTGGAACAAGTCACTGCAGGTATAGCCCGTAATGCAGAGTTCCGGAAAAACGACAAAAGCCGCCCCGTTAGAGGCAGCAATTTTCGCGCTCCTGATAATTTCTTCGGTATTGTAAGCAGTATCGGCAACCTTCAACACGGTCGAAACACATGCGAACCGGTAAAATCCGAACATAATTCCGCGCGCAGTTTATATTACAATAATCAGTTGCAGTTTATATTACGACAAACAGATTCATTCCCGCAAGAATCAGCAGGCGAGCGTTACTTTAGCGCCGCGACTTTCGCCTTCGCGTCGGCCATGGCACGCACCACGAGGGAAGCACCGTTGGCGCAGTCGCCCACCGCATAGATGTGCCGTGCGGGGTCCGCGATAATCGCCGTACGTGGGGTAAGCTGCAGGCCCAGGTCATTCACGATACCCTCGGCAGGCACTCCGGTGAATCCCATGGCAAGCACCACCAGGTCGGTATCGATGACCTCGGTAGAATTCGGGACTTCTGCAGGCTTGAGGGGGCGGCCCTGCGGGGACATTTCCCATTCCACGCGAACCGCTTCCACGCCGGCCACGCGACCGTCCTTCACAATGAACTGCTTGGAAGATACGTTCCAGCGACGCTCACCGCCTTCGTGCTGGGCGTAGCTCGTGCGCAGCATGTACGGCCAATCCGGCCACGGCGTGGACGGAGAACGTTCCTCGGGAGGCTTGGGCATGAATTCCACTTGCAGTACGCTTTCGCAGCCTTCACGAATGGCCTTACCCACGCAGTCGTTTCCCGTATCCCCACCGCCAATCACCAACACCTTACGGCCCTTGGCAGAGAACTTTTCGGGATTGGTTTCGCCCGGCATTTCGGCTCCGTGCAAGAAATCAAGTGCAAGGAAAATACCTTCGGCTTCGCGGCCCGGGATTTTCAAGTCGCGGGCATTTGGCGTTCCAATGGCGAGGAACACCTCGTCAAAATTCTTGTGGATGTATTCCGCCGCAATGTCCTTCCCTATTTCGGTATTATAGACAAACTTGATTCCGGCTGCTTCAAGCAAGGCGATACGCCGGTCGATAATGGACTTGTCCAGTTTCCAGTTCGGGATGCCGTAACGCAGCAGGCCTCCCGCCTTTTCGCGTTTCTCGTAAACAGTAACAGAATAACCCTTACGGCGCAAGGCCTCGGCAGCAAAGAGCCCCGAAGGACCAGAACCGATGACCGCAGCAGTTTTCCCATTGGGTTCAGCTGTCGGGAGCACCACGCGGCCTTCCTCGAAGGCTGTCTCGATGATGAATTTCTCGATCTGGCGCACCATCACCGGGTCGTTATGCACGTTGCCGGTACAGGCGGATTCGCAGAGTGCCGGGCATACGCGGCCCGTAAACTCCGGGAAGAACGCAGTCTTGCTGATGATATCGTAGGCCCGTTCCGCATTCCCGGCAGCAATGGCCGCATTGAATTCGGGAACAAGGTTTCCAAGCGGGCAACCCGCACCATGGCAGAACGGGATTCCACAGGTATGGCAGCGTTCCGCCTGGCCGATGATTTCTATCGAAGTGAGCTTGCGTTCGACTTCGTTGTTGTCCTTGACTCGCTCTTCGACAGGGCGGTAGATGTCATTTATGCGACTTGTTTCTTGCATAAAAAGATCCATTTTTCATTTGAATTAATCTTTTCATTTCAACAAGTTACTAGTTAGTAGTTACTTCGCCCTTCGGGCTAGTTACTAGTAACTAGTAACTCAGAACTATTAACTCTTTTTTGCCAACGCGTTCCTGTAATCCACCGGGAAGATCTTCACGAACTTCGGGCGTTCGCTGTTCCAGTTTTCAAGAATGCGCTTGCCCTTCTCGCTGCCCGTCGCTTCAACGTGCTGCTTGATGATATCGAGCAGTTCCCTTTCGCTCTCGGTGCCCGGAAGCACGCTTTCCAGGTCGGCGGAATCCACGTTGCAGCTCAGGTCGAAGTGGCCCGTCTCGTCGTAGACGTAGGCAAAGCCACCCGTCATCCCCGCGGCGAAGTTCACGCCCACGCGGCCTAGCACCACTACCCTACCGCCGGTCATGTATTCGCAGCCGTGGTCGCCCACACCTTCGCTGACTAGGAGCATACCCGAATTACGAATACCGAAGCGTTCACCCGCAAGACCGTTAATGAAAATCTTGCCCGAAGTTCCGCCATAACCGATGACGTTACCCGCAATCACGTTGTCTTCGGCCTTGAAGCTTGCATTGCTCGGCGAGCGAACAATAATCTTACCGCCCGAAAGGCCCTTGCCCATAAAGTCATTGGCTTCGCCCTGCAAATCGAGGGTCACACCCGGAGCGAGGAACGCACCGAAGCTCTGGCCAGCGACACCCTGCAAGTGAATCTTGATGGTATCTTCGGGCAGGCCCTTCACGCCGAAGTGTTCGTCCACCTCGCCGGAAAGTTCCGTACCCACCGTACGGTCAACGTTGTGCACCACCGTGCAGAGTTCCACAGCCTTGCCGCTTTTGAGCGTTTCGGCCACGAACGGCAGGAGTTCACGGCGGTCGAAGTTTTCAAGCGGTTCCTTCACGAAGTTCTTGTCGAAGGACTTGATGTCTCCACCCACGGTCTCGAAAATCTTGGAGAAGTCCAGGTTGTGCGCCTTGTAGAAGGCAATGGCATCGTCCCGGTCCAGCAAGTCGCTACGGCCGCAGGCTTCTGCCAGCGAACGCAGGCCAAGGCTTGCAAGAATCTCGCGGACTTCGTCGGCAATAAAGTAGAGGAAGTTTTCCACGTATTCGGGCTTGCCCGCAAAACGCTTGCGGTATTCAGGATCCTGCGTAGCGATTCCCATGGGACACTGGTTCGTATGGCACTTGCGGTCCATCACGCAACCGAGACTTACCAGAAGGTTTGTTGCAAAACCGAATTCTTCGGCACCGAGGAGGGCGGCCACCACCACGTCGCGGCCCGTCTTGAGCTGACCATCCACCTGGAGCTTGATGCGTCCGCGCAAATCGTTGAGCACAAGGGTCTGTTCCGCTTCGGCAATGCCCAGTTCCCACGGGAGACCCGCGTGCTTGATGGAAGTGAGCGGAGATGCACCCGTACCGCCATCGTGACCGGAAATCAGCACCACGTCGGCATGAGCCTTCGCCACACCCGCAGCAATCGTGCCCACACCCACTTCAGACACGAGCTTCACGGAAACGCGGGCCTTCGGGTTGGCATTGCGCAGGTCGTAAATCAACTGAGCCAAATCCTCAATAGAGTAAATATCATGGTGCGGCGGCGGAGAAATCAGCGACACGTTCGGAATGCTGTGACGGATACGCGCCACAAACTCGTTCACCTTGTGGGCCGGCAGCTGGCCGCCTTCACCAGGCTTTGCGCCCTGGGCCATCTTGATCTGCAAATCCTTCGCATGGCGCAGGTAGTCGATGGTCACGCCAAATCGGCCCGATGCCACCTGGCGAATCGCAGAACTGCGGATATCGCCGTTAGCCGCCGGAGTATCGCGGTCGGGGTCTTCACCACCTTCACCGCAGTTGCTCATGGCACCGATGCGGTTCATGGCAATGGCAATCGTCTCGTGAGCCTCGGGGCTCAAGGAACCCAGGCTCATGGCACCCGCCACAAAATGTTTCACGATAGATTCGCGAGATTCAACTTCAGAAATATCAATCGGCGTCGCCGCCTTGAACTTGAAGAGCCCGCGCAAAGTCGCCTGGCGTTCGGACTGGTCGTTAATCAGCTTACTGTAAACCTTGAACTTTTCATAGTCGCCACCCTGCACCGCCTGGCGGAATGCTGCAAGGGACTGCGGAGTCCACAGGTGCTTTTCGCCTTCCTTTCGGAACGCATACTGACCGCCCGATTGCAGGACCTTGCTTGCATCGGCAAATGCAATCTTCTGGCGCTCGCCCACTTCGCGAGCAATTTCTTCCAGGCCGATACCTTCGATGCGGCTTGCCGTACCCGGCAAGAATTTCTCGATGAGTTCGTGATTCAGGCCCACGGCTTCGAAAATCTGAGCGCTGCGGTAGCTGCGGAGCGTGGAGATACCCATCTTGCTCATAATCTTGAGCAGTCCCTTGTCTACAGCCTTTACATAATTTGCAGCAGCCGTCACCGGGTCCACATCCAGGTCGCCGTTGTGGCACATATTGGTGATGCTCTCGAAAGCGAGATACGGGTTGATGACCGTGGCACCGTAACCGAGAAGCAACGCAAAATGCATCACTTCGCGTACTTCGCCACTCTGCACAATCAGGCCGATTTCAGGGCGAACACCCGCTTCCACCAAGGCGCGGTTCACGCAGGCCGTCGCGAGGAGCGAAGGCATAGGCACGTAGCCCCAGTCGATGTTCTTGTCCGAAAGCACGATGATGTCGTAGTTGTCCTGCACCGCACGCACGGCATCGCCGGCCAAATTCTGCAGGGCCGCTTCCAGCACTGAACCGTCACCGCCCAGCGGGAACTGCATCTTGAGCACCTTCGCCTTGAACGCCTTGTCGCCGATATTCTCGAAGCGACGGATTTCATCTTCCGTCACAATCGGGCGCGGAATCTTAATCAGGTGCGCCTGTTCCGGAGTCTCTTCTAGAATGTTGCCGTGGTTCCCGATGTAGGTCGTGAGGCTCATCACCAGTTCTTCACGGATTGGATCGATAGGCGGGTTCGTCACCTGAGCAAACAATTGCTTGAAGTAATTGAACAACGGCTGCGGCTTGTCCGAAAGCACGGCAAGCGCGGCATCGTTACCCATGGAGCCAATCGGCTCTGCCCCGTTCTTGGCCATAGGCTGCAAGATGATGGAGAGGTCTTCTGCAGAGTAGCCAAAACGCTTCTGCTGCACCAGAATGTCGTCGGGAACTTCGGACGGGTTGATTTCACTAAAGAGCCCGCGAACGCTCATCTTGTTTTCGGCAACCCAGCGTCGGTAAGGCTTGGCGCGGGCCACCTGCGCCTTCATCTCCGCATTCTTCAGAATACGGTGGTTTTCCAAATCCAGATAAATGATTTCGCCGGGTTTGAGGCGGCCCTTTTCTTCCACCTCGTCATCGCGGAGGTCGAGCACGCCCGTCTCGGAGGCCATCACGAAAAGACCGTCCTTACACAAAGTGTAACGTGCCGGACGAAGCCCGTTGCGGTCGAGAATCGCACCCGCATTCACGCCATCGCTGAACGCCACGGCGGCCGGACCGTCCCACGGTTCCATAAGCATAGATTCGTATTCGAAGAACCCACGCACATCGCGACCCAAGTAATGCTTTTGGCCCCAAGCCTGCGGCATGAGCATCATCATCGCATGCGGAAGGCTACGACCCGCAGCGACGAGAAGCTCAAACATGTTGTCCAGACTAGCCGAGTCACTCTGCCCCGCCGGAACCAGCGGCAAGAGCTTCTGCAAGTCATCGCCGATAATTTCGCTTTTCAGCTGCGGCTCGCGAGCGCGCAGGCTGTTCAGGTTACCGCGCAGGGTATTGATTTCGCCGTTATGAGCGAGGTAGCGGAACGGGTGCGCCAGCGGCCACGTGGGGAACGTATTCGTGGAGTAGCGCTGGTGAACAAGGGCAATCGGGCTCTCGAAATCGAGATCGTTCAGGTCCTTGTAGAAACCTTCAATCTGGCTGGCCAGAAGCAGGCCCTTATAGACGATGCTACGGCGGCTGCAGCTGCAAACATAAAGACCCTTGCAAGCCTTTTCCATCAGGCGACGCACCACATACAACTTAATATCAAATGCGCAGTCATTTTCAAAAGCGGAACCGTCAAAGAACACCTGGCGGATATGCGGCAAGGTCTCGCGGGCCGTGCGGCCGATCTTTTCGGGATTCACCGGCACCTCGCGGAAATTCAGCACCTTCACACCCTCGGCAGCGGCAATCTCCTTGATTTTCGCGTCAAAGGCATCCGCCGCAAGCGTATTCTCCACAAAGAACATCGCCACGCCGTAACGCGCAGGCAGTTCCGGGTACAATTTGCAGAAAAACTTGTGAGGCATCGAAAGCAAGAGACCCGCACCGTCGCCGGTTTCCGGGTCTCCACTTGCTGCACCGCGGTGCATGAGCCTCTTCAAAACGGTAATGCCCTGCAGCACAATCTGGTGCGAGGCAACATTATTAATATTGGCGACCAGGCCAACACCGCAGGCGTCGTGTTCGTTGGTCGGATCGTAAAGTGCTTGAGCGTTCATATATATCCTTTTCTAGTTTTTTGCGCTCTGTTTATGCAAAAACCGTGCCAAATCTCAGCACAACCCGCCAATTATTGAAAAAGCGGAAAGAAAATGTAAAGAACGAAAGAACATTGCTCAAACTACACGCCTCTATATTTTCACTTTTCGTAAAAAGAATTTCTGTGATTACAATTTTTGAAAAATAGTTCGTGCGGCGGCCAGAATCTTTTTCAACAGGATCAGATTTACGTTTTTCGTAATAGCAGAAACGAATTTTCAAATTTTGGAAAGTCATCAATTTCTGTAACCGGCCTGCTTTTCGGATTTTTGCAGATTTTCGCCATTTTCACTTTTGGCACACATTTTGCAATATGGTCTCCGAAAAAATTTCAAACTAGGAGACTCTCAATGAGCAACGAATACAGATTAAAAGCTATCAAGGAAATCGCGAGCGAAGCCGCGGGCGCAAATATGCCCGCCGCACCCGCAAACATCGACTTCTACGGCGAAGACGTTTTCAACGCCGAGGCCATGCGCGCTTATCTTCCCAAAGACATTTGCAAGAAGCTCTTCGCCACCATCGATGGCGGCGCACCGCTTGATCCGAGCATCGCGAACGAAGTCGCCCACGCCATGAAGAAGTGGGCTATCGACCGCGGCGCCACCCACTTTACGCACTGGTTCCAGCCCCTTACCGGTTCCACCGCCGAAAAGCACGACTCCTTCCTGGAACCCGAAAACGGCAAGGCCATCATGGCCTTCAGCGGCAAGAACCTGATCGTGGGCGAACCGGACGCGTCCAGTTTCCCGAGCGGCGGTCTGCGTTCCACTTTTGAAGCCCGCGGCTACACTGCCTGGGACCCGACCTCGCCCGCATTCATCAAGCGTCATGGCAACGGCGCCACGCTCTGCATCCCCACCGCGTTCTGTAGCTACACCGGCGAAGCCTTGGACAAGAAGACTCCGCTGCTCCGATCCATTCAGGCCCTGCAGAAGTCCGCCGATCGTCTCATGGGTATGTTCGGCGTGGCCCAGCAGAAGGTCACCGTCACTCTCGGTGCCGAACAGGAATATTTCCTCATCGACAAGCGCTTCTACCTGCAGCGCCCCGACCTGTACCAAGCGGGCCGCACACTGTTCGGTGCAGCTCCGGCAAAGCACCAGCAGATGGAAGACCATTACTTTGGTAGCATTCCCGCCCGTATCTTGAACTTCATGAACGATGTGGAAAAGGAACTCTGGAAGCTCGGCATTCCGGCCAAAACCCGCCACAACGAAGTCGCTCCGGCACAGTTTGAACTTGCCCCGATGTTCGAGGAAGTGAACCTCGCCTGCGACCACAACATGCAGATTATGGAAGTGCTCCGCCAGGTCGCCGACCGTCATGGTCTCGTGTGCCTGCTGCACGAAAAGCCGTTTGCCGGCATCAACGGCTCCGGCAAGCATAACAACTGGTCCGTAAACTACGGCAAAACGAACCTCTTGAACCCGGGCAAGGACCCGCACCAGAACGCCATCTTTCTCACTACGCTCTGCGCGGTGATTTACGCCGTGGATACTCACGCCGACTTGCTCCGCATGGCTGTTTCCGGCGCCGGCAACGACCACCGTCTCGGTGCCAACGAAGCGCCTCCGGCAATTATCTCCATGTACCTGGGCGACCAGCTTGCCGACGTCATCGACCAGCTCGAAAAGGGTGACCCGAAGTCCAGCAAGCAGGCTGGCGTCATGAAGCTCGGTTCCGACACGCTGCCGCCTCTCCCGCGCGACGCGACCGACCGTAACCGTACTTCTCCGTTCGCCTTCACCGGCAACAAGTTCGAATTCCGCGCTCCGGGCTCCAGCCAGAGCTGCTCCGAACCGAACGTCATCTTGAACACGATTGTTGCCGAAGCATTCGACATCATCGCCGACAAGCTCGAAAAGGTTCCGGCCGACAAGTTCCACGAAGAATTGCAGTCCTTGCTGCAGAAGATCGTGAAGGAACACAAGAAGGTTATCTTCAACGGCAACGGCTACACCGACGAATGGGTGGAAGAAGCAGCCAAGCGCGGCCTCCCCAACACCCGCACCACCATGGAAGCGCTCCAAGCCCTGAACAAGGCGGAAAACGTCGCCCTCTTCGAAAAGTACGGCGTGTTCAACAAGCGCGAACTGGAATCCCGCTACGAGGTGAACCTGGAAGAATACCACAAGAAGATCCACATCGAAGGCAAGATTTCCGACGACATCGCGAAGAACGTTATCTTGCCGCAGGTGCTCTGCGCCTACAGCGCCTCCCTCAAGACCAACGCCATGGCCAAGGAACAGGGCTTTGCAGCGGTGGATTCCTACGCCCAGGAACTCGGTGAAGGTTACAAGGCTCTCGCCTCTGCAATCGAGCGCATGGAAAAAGCTCTCGGCGAAAAACACGAGAACATCCTCGAAGCGATGGCGGATCTCCGCGTGCAGGTAGACAAGCTCGAAAAGGTCATCCCCGACGAGAAGTGGCCCCTGCCGAAGTATCGCGAGATGTTGTTTATTTACTAACTCCCCTGTTGCTCAATAGACACACAAACGCCATCGGAGAAATCCGGTGGCTTTTTTTCTGCCCTGCCCGACAATATGTTATCTTTTTTGTATGCACTACACTCCTTACCGCGATTTACTGCTGAAACTTTTCCCCAACTACCTGAAGGTGCGGAAACTCCCCCTGAACGGTGGCATGAGCTGCCCGAACCTGGACGGCACCAAGGGTTTTGCCGGCTGCTCTTACTGCAACAACCGGAGTTTCAGTCCTGTCTTTGACCAGGCGCAGGTCGCCATCCAGGAGCAGCTGGACAAGTTCATACCAAAGCTCCGGGAAAAGTACCCCAACGCAGGAGTTCTCGCCTACCTGCAGCCCTACACCAACACCCACGCGCCTCTGGAAAAACTGCAGGGGATTATCGACCCGATCATCAAGCACAAGGAAATCGCAGGGCTTGCTATAGGCACCCGGCCAGACTGTCTGGAAGACGAAAAGGTCGCCTACCTCGCGGAACTGAACCGCAAGAAGCCCATCATCGTGGAAATCGGGTTACAGACGGCCAACGACCTGACCCTTGCCGCCATCAACCGGAGGCACACCCTGGCCGAATGGACCGATGCCGTCAAGCGTTGCCAAAAGGCGGGACTTACCGTGACCACCCACGTAATCGTTGGGCTCCCGGGTGAAACACTCATAGATTTCAAGCACACAGCCGAAGTGATTCGCGATATGAAGCTTGCCGCCGTAAAAATCCACCCGCTGCATATCGTGACCGGTACAGTCATGGCCCAGGACTACATCGCAGGGCAGTTCAAGCTGCTGGAGTTCGAGGAATACTGCTACGCCGTGGCCGAGATGATCAAGATTATCGGGAAGGATACCGCCATCGAGCGGTTCAGCGGCGAAAGCCCCAGCGAGATGCTCATCGCCCCCAACTGGTGCGGCGAGCGTGACCGGATTATCGCCGAAGTAGAAAAGTTGCTGGATTAGTCTTTAGAATCAATTATAGACTTGGCGTCTTCAACCTCGACGGTGCTGAGGGTAGCAGATAGCACCTGCTTGCCGCCTACGGTCGCAATACCGTCGAAAGTGACCGCCATGTCCATGCGCATAGTCTGCTTGACGCAGATTTCCACCACGTCGCCGGGCTTGAACGCCGTCAGTTCGGCCTTGCAGTTGGACACGCTCATGATAAAACCTTCCTTGGGGCTCTTGCCGCAGGAGCGTCCGTGGATTCCCGAAAGGGCGGAAATGCTCTGGGCCATGTATTCAAAAGCCACATAAGAGGGAACACCGCCCAGCTCTTCGCTGTAGAACATGCAGTCTGCGGAAATGTCCACCTGGGTCGTGATGGTGATTTCTTGCAGGTCAAAGCCCTGGATACGGTCCAGCAGGAGCATCTTACCCTTGTGAGGTACCAGGGTGGAAATTTCGTCGCGGGTCTTGAATTCCATCTTGTCCATCTTACTTTTTCCCCAAAACTAAAGATACATTACAGCCGCCAAAGGCGAAGGAATTGCTGATGCAGTAACGCAGGCCAGGAACCGTTTTGCCGGGCTTCACCAGGTTCAGCGCCGGGAGTTCCGGGTCCGTGACGCCGTCGTACAGGTGTGCGGGCAGCGCCCCGTCGTGAGTCAAGGCCAGGCAGCAGAAGGCGGCTTCCAGGGCTCCTGCCGCCCCGAGGGTATGGCCCGTAATGGCCTTGGTGGAACTTGCAGGAACATTTTCGCCAAAAATTCGGTTTACCGCACGGGATTCCATGGCGTCATTTAGCTTGGTGCCTGTACCGTGAAGGTTGATGTAGCCGATGTCGGCAGCGTCCAGGCCCGCATCGGCAAGAGCGGCAGACATGGCAAGGTACGCCCCTTCCCCGTCGGCGCGGGGAGCGGTAATGTGGTCGGCGTCGGCGCTTTCGCCAAAGCCCAGCACCTGCAAGCCTTCGTAGCCGGGGCGGCACAGGTCCGGGCAGCTTTCCCGGGTCACCACGAAGTAGGCCGCAGCATCGCCCAGAGTCAGGCCCGAACGGTTCGCGCTGAAAGGATTGGTGGGCCTGTCGGACATTGCTTCCAAGGAGGCAAAGCCGAGAATCACAGAAAGGGAAGCAATGTCCACGCCGCCAACGATGGCGGCGTCGCAAGTGCCAGCGTAAATGTTGTTCCGGGCCGACACAAAAGCGCTGGCACTTGACGCACAGGCCGTAGAATGGACCTGGCACATTCCCGTGATGCCGAAACGTTCCGCAATGTAGTGGGCCGGAAATTCTGCACACTGGTATTCCAGCTTGTAGCCCTCGGGAAAATTGCCCGTTTCCTTGAAGCACTTGAGGGCCGCAAGAGACGATTCCGAGCCATTGTCGCAGGAACCGATGAAGATGCCCACCCTGTCGGGGCCGAACTTTTCCACCGCTTGCCGCACGGTATCGTCCATCTGGTCCAAGGCCGCACGGCTCAGGCGGTTCACCCGGTTGTCAAATTCGGCGTTCTCCACCCGCGGAAGCATGTCCGGCTCGATGGTGGCCGCTGGCCGCATGACTCCGGCCACGTCGTGTATGGTAAAAATGCCACGCTCCCCGCGGATAAGCTTTTCAAAAACGTTTTCCTTGTCACCACCCCAAATGCAGTGAAGACCGAAATCATTGACATAAAGCGGACGGTTCATTGCTCCTCTCCCAAGGTGATGTGGTAACTGTAATGGCGCAGGCTGTTGACCAGCGTTATCTCTTTACCCTTGCGCTCGGCGGTAAGTACTAGAGTATTTCCGTCCTTCAATGTCCGCACAAAGTCATGTGCAGTCCCGCGGGCCTCTTCAAAAGCAAAACCTGCCGCCTCAAAATTCTTTTTCAGAGCATCGTAAGGATAAAAGCACACCTGGAAATCCGCAAGCACATATTCCGCCTTCATCTTTTCCACATTCATCACGGAACTTTCAAAATGCAGGGAATCCTTACCATAGGTGATTTCGGCAATGGTGGTACCAAACCCGCTAAACAGCATAATGGAAAGAACGCTATCGTTGGCCCTGACCCAGGAATCCCCCTCGAAGGACTTCAGGGAACCGTCCTGCTGGGTGAATTCCCCACGCAGATGCTGGGGCATGTCCAACTTTTCGGTCATGGCCGTCGTGGGGAGGAGCACCACGGAACGGGAGTCCGAATAATACACAGGGGCGGTTCCGGGTTTTACGTTGGAGCGGCTGCAGCCAACCAACAGCAAAACACACGCCAGCAGCCCCAACAAGTGGCGTATCTTGCAACTATCAGATTTGCAACCACCGGCCATCTTCAAAATCAGGATTGTGCCTCCAGGGCCGCACGGACCTGGTCCACAAAGCAGGGCGGGCACACCATCAGGGACTCCAGCGTCTGCATATTCACGGCCATCTGCATGCTTTCGGCCTTGCAAAGAAGCGCGCCCGATTCGGCATCGAAGAACTTGTACGAAAGCTTGAGGCACACCTCATATTCTACCAGGGTCACCTCGGCGCGAATCCGCTGCATAAAGACCATAGGGCGCAAGTAACGCACGTGCATATCTACCACGGGCCAGGCAAAACCGCTCTTTTCCATGGCATAGTAGTCGTACTTGATCTTGGTGAGCAAGGCACAGCGGGCCATTTCCATGTACTTCACATAATTGCCGTGCCAGGCCACCTTCATGGAATCCACGTCGTAGAATTCCACCTGGAATTCCACCGTCGCCTTCAGTTTTTTCTGTGCCATGGCGGGCCCCGCTATACCGCGTAATGCTTTTGGCGAATCAGTTCAAGAGTCTTGCGCAGGTCGCCTTCCAGCTGGCGGTCGCAGGTCAGGGGCTTGAAATGCTCAAAGACCTGTTCCAGGGTCTTGCGCACGCCATCCAGGCGTTTGGAATCCACCTCGCCCCGTTCCAAGCGGAAATTCAGGGCCTGGGAGGCGGCCAAAAGCACGGCGGCAGCCACCTGTTCAGTAAGCTCAATCACCCGGATGCAGTCGCGGGAGGCAATCGTGCCCATGCTTACCTTGTCCTGGTTGTGGCATTCGGTAGAGCGGCTAAAGACGCTCATGGGCATGGTATTGTGGAGGGCTTCTGCCGTCCAGGCCGAAACGCCAATCTGCACTGCCTTGAAACCGTGGTTGATGGAGAATTCCCCATTACTACCGGACAGGTTGGGCGGCAGGTTGCGGTTGAACTTGATATCCACGATGGTGGCTAGCTGGCGGTCCAGAAGGTCGGCCAGGTTCGCCACAATGTTCTTGAGGGTATCCATGGCCAGGCAGATATGACCGCCGTAGAAATGCCCGCCGTGGAAAATGTTCTTTGTTTCGGGGTCCACGATGGGGTTGTCGTTGGCGCTGTTCATCTCGATTTCGATGAGCTGGCGGAGCAGGGGTTCGGAATCGTAGAACACGCCCACCACGTGGGGTGCGCAACGCAGGGAATAGGGGTCCTGAATCTTTTCGGGAACAATGTTCTTTTCCACTTCCAGGTTCAGGGCGTCACGCATCTTCTTTGCGGCGGTCACCAGGCCCGGATGGGGTTTTACGGCAAAGAGCCTTTCGTAGAAATGGTACGCGTTACCCTTCATGGCGATGGTGTTCATGGCCGTAATGCGGCAGCTCAGGTCAGAAAGGTATTCGGCACGGCTAAAGGCCATGCAGGCCACGGCGTTCATCACGGCCGTTCCGTTCATGATGGCAATGGCTTCCTTGGGGCGGAAACGGTGGGGCGTAATGCCCAGCTCCTTCATCACGTCTATCGACGGACGGCGCTCGCCCTTGTACAGCACATCCCGCTCGCCAATGACGGCCCCGGCCAGGTAAGAGAGCGGCGTCAGGTCGCCACTGGCCCCTACGGAACCTTCTTGCGGAATCAGCGGCAAAATGTCGTTTTGCAAAAAGTCCATGATAATCTTCAGCAGGGCGTAGCTCACACCGGAAAAGCCCTGAGCCAGGGTGTTCAGGCGCACCGCCATAATGGCGCGGGTAGTCTCTTCGTCAAAGTAGGCGCCAAGACCGCAGCCGTGGAAACGGGTCAGGTTTACCGGCAGGTCGTAATAATGGTCAGGCGGCACCACCTGGGTGCAGGAATCGCCGTAACCCGTGGTCACGCCGTAAATGCCGCCGTGCTTTGCCAGGGTCTCGTCCAAGAATTCAGCACCGGCGTTGATTTTCTTCTGGAACTCGGGAGAGCTTTCCAATTCTACGGAAACCTTGCGTTTTGCGATGGCCACCACCTGTTCGATGGTGAGCTTTCCACTTCCAATTACGACCTTGTCCATTTCAACAATCCTTTAAAAATTTTTGTGCCAGAAATTATAGAAATTATACCACTGGTACGGGTGACGCTGGCAATGCTTTTCGAGCATTCCCACGTATTCTTGTACCAGTGCCGTCACACGGGCTAAGCGCTCCTTGCGGCTGCAGTCAAAAGAAGTCTTTGCCCGCACGATATGCATTTCGTAAGAAGAACGGATATCAAAGTCCTTCTTGCGGATAGCAAAGGCAAAATAAATTGGGGCATTCAAGATGCTCGCCAAGGTAAAAGCCCCTTCCGGGAAATTGGCGGTCTCCCCCAGGAACTTCATCTCTACATTTCGGTCGGTAGAGTTGGCCGAGGTGCGGTCCCCGGCAATCACCACCAGGTCGCCAGAAGCAATCCAGTCCTTCATCCCTACGGCGCTGTCCACACCTATCTTGTTGGCGTCCACCACCGTATTCATCAAGTCCGGATTCAGCTCGTACAGAAGGGCATTGAACTTGGATGTTCCCGAAAAGTCCGCCACCGGGTGTACCGTAAACTGCCTGTGGGTATGAATCTTGCCATACCCCGTGAGGGAGCGCAACATTTCCATGTTTCCCAGGTGCGAACAAATTAAAAAAGCACCTTCCCCACGGTCCAGCTGTTCCACCAGCATGTCCAGGTCATCACCCTGGATTTCCACGTTCTTAAGGGGAATCACGCCCCGCCAACCCAAGAGCTTTTCTATCATGGAAAGGGCAAAGGAAAGCACGTGCCTGTAGGTGGCAAAGGGCGGAACGTTCCGGCCCTGCAAGGCGTAGAGCCGTTTTAGGTAGGCCTTGGACCGAGCCCGCACAGGGGCCGCCCCAAGCCAAAAGAAAAAGCACACCACGGCTACCAGAAATTCCACCACCGGGAGCGGCAGGTGGCAGGTTATCCACAGCATAAAGCGGAAATGCCAAAGGCTTCCGCCCACTTCTTTCAGTTCAAACCAGTTTTGATTTTCGGCACTCATTTCTTTTTCGCCAAGCGGCGGGCCAAAAGCATGGGCAGGCGCAGGAGCATTCCCACACAGAGCTTGGTGTGTGTCCAGGAAATTTCAACATTGCTCCCGAAAGCCCTGAAATTCGAAACACCGTCTTCGGGATACGTGACCTTGATGGGGTAAAAGCGCATCTTGACTCCCGCCCAAGATAGACGGACCAAAATCTCGATGTCAAAACCCATGCGGAAGCTGGTCAGTTTCTTTGCCACGGGCATCGCGGACTCTACCGGATAGATCCGGAAACCACACATGGAATCGGGAATGTCCTTTGAAAGCGTCTCGATGGCCACCCAGAAGTTGGTGATTTTCCGCCCCTGTTCCCTCGACTTGGGCACGCTGCCGTCGTACTGCGGTAGCCCCGCAATCAAATCCTCCGGATGCTTGCGGGCGGCCTTCAAAAAGAAGGGGATAGCGTCGGCGTCGTGCTGGCCGTCTGCATCCATCTGCAGGGCGTGAGTAAAACCAAGCTCGTGGGCCTTTTCAAGCCCGCTTATCACGGCAGCGCCCTTGCCACCGTTCTGGGCGCGGGTCACGAGCACCGTATTCGGCACTTCGCTAGCCACAGTCTCCAAGATGGCGTGACCCTCGGGAGCATTGCCGTCATCTACCAAAATAACCGAAAGTCCCTGGGCCGAAAGGCTTTCCGCCACCTTGCGGGTAGTAGATTCGTGCCTATACACGGGCACGATAGCGCAAAATTTCAAGTCTGCAAGAGTTCTCATGTGCCTGCCTGCATTACCAATGTACCTGTCGAAAGCATGCGGCCGGCCTCGTTGGTATAGATGAACAACACCTTGTTAGTGTCGGCCTTGAAAGTCATCTCCAGGTTGGTTACCGCGTCGGGCAACACCGGGTAGCTGAACTTGGTCCGCTGGATTTTCTGCACCGCCCTGGGAGTTTCCAACAGGGCGTGGGCCAGCAGGGCCACCATATCTACCTGGGCCACGGCAGGCAACAGCTTGAATGCCGGAAAGTGCCCGTCGTAAAAGTCGCTGTCCGCAGGGAACACCAACTTGAGCGAAAGGGCGCCCGGTTCCTTGTGCATTTTCAGGATCCTGAAATTCTTGGATTCGGGGAGGCCGAACAGGGCCTGGATATCACGCATCTTGATTTTTCCTTGAGTATCCTGGGGCAGTTCTTCCAGGTAGCGCCATTTCTTGGGCGTCACCGTGTTTTCCAAGAACTGGCTCAGGTGAGCCTTGAAAAAATTGTTTATCTCCAGCTTGGGCTGGTCCTTGAACCGCGCCACCCCATCGGCATTCAGCACGATGGCGGCGGCCAGGTACTGCCGCTTGCCCACCATGGGTACCACACGCACGTCCTGCACCAGGCCCGTCTGCTTCAGGCGGTTTTCCACCTCAGGCAGGGAAATGCGTTTCTCCTCAATTTTCACGATGGAATCGGCACGGCCCTTCAACAGGAACCGTCCGTCGTCGTAGATTTCCACCAGGTCGCCGGTGGTAAAACCTTCGGGTTCCAGAATGTAGCTGGACTTCACGTTCAGGCAGTCGTTTTCGCCGATGCTCATCTTGCAGACCTCGAAGGGCGTCCAGATGGGGCCGTTCTTGGACTGGCGATAGGCGATTCCGCCAGTTTCTGTACTGCCGTAGATTTCGGTGGTCCAGTAGCCCGTAATGCCCTCGCACTTGCGGGCCACTTCCTCTGGCAGGGGACCGCCCGACGAATAGATGATGGGCGTCGTCTTGAACGCGATGGGCCCTTCGGCATCGGCGGCAAGGCGTTTCAGGTAGGCCGGGCTGGAGGCAATCACAGCCGCCTCCCCCGCAATGCTTGTAAGTTCGCTGGGGTAATCGATGCGGTGCCTGCGGTAAGGCAGCCCCGTAGCCGTGGGGAGCAGCACCGTGAACAGAAGGCCGTAAATGTGGTGGTGGTTCACCGTGCTGTAAACCTTGCGGTTCACCCAGTCGTCGCCAAAGACCTTCACCAGCTCGAAAAGTTCGTTCTCGAACTGGCAGAACATCTTGGGGACCATCTTGGGCTCGCCGGTAGTGCCGGAGGTGTACATCACCATGGAGGCGCTGTCCTTGTCAAAGGTATTCCAGCGACCGTCGGACTCCGTGTTCTGCAAAACATCCTGAATCAGGGTAGCGCCCGCAAAAGGTTCGTCCGTCAAGAAACCATAGCCGGGCTTCTGGATTTCCTTGATAAAGGCCTCCTGACGGTTCGCCGTCACCAGCGCCTTGCGGCCTCCCTGAAGTATGGCCAGCAGGCCTACCATAAAGTAGTAGGAATCCTCGCAGTGCAAAATCCAGGGAGCGTTTTCACGCTCTTCCAGATAGCGTCGGACCTTGGAAACATCGTCGGTGAAGTCGGCCCAGGTGCGTACGGAGTCACCGTCAAAGCAGACCACCATGCCGGCCGGGCGGGAATCCCGCTCAAGCTCACACACGGGAATATAGGAATGCATCTTTTTCTGCATCATTTTACGAACCATGAATTCTACAGCAAAAAATATACCGATTAAAATATAGGAGATTAGGCCGTTGTACAGCGACCAGATTTTCTCGTCGCCTACAAAAACTGTAAAAGACGCCACGACAGCGTTGAACACGAAAAAAAAGCACCAGGCGAGAGTCACCCGGTCGCAGTACCGCTCCACGAAGGCCCGTTCCGGCAAGGCCTGCAGCCGCCGGTCGCCAAGGCAGGCCATGCGGAAGGCGAAGCTGGGCTTTTTCCAGAGGGAAATCCCGAAAAAAGCCAAAAGCGAGAGGCTCACCAGCACAGGGTAAAACTCCAGGAACAAGAGGCTGTCCGCAAAAAACGAGACGCCCCCGCAGGCTAGCATCAACACCACCAGAGCGTAATCCTTGAGGCTGTTCGCCGCGCTTTCCCTACCAGCTATAGATGCGCCGGTCGAAACCGCGCCGTTTCCTTGAACAGTGTCGGTCCCAACAGATGCGTTCCTGCGGCCCTGGGTCGTGTTGAAGAACAGCACAAAAGCAAGGCCTATGAGCAAGAGGCTCAGGCGTCGGGGCGAGATATCCCAAAACACCAGTCCGCAAAAGACCAGCGCCGGGTAGAGTACCGAAAGTGCGGCAAAGATGACCTTTCCCGCCACGGATTTCATTACTTGGATTCCGTTTCGTGGATCAGACCGTAGATGGCGTCCACCACATCTTGCAGGGTGCGCACGGCCTTGAACACTTCGGGGTCGATATTGCGGGGCAGCATGGACTTGAGCTTTACGATCAGGTCCACGGCGTCGATGCTGTCCAGTTCCAAATCTTCGTAAAGCCTAGCCTCGGGAACAAGCTTGGAGGCGTCCATGTCGAATTCCTCGACCAGGGCGTTCTTGATTCTGTCGAAAATTTCCTGTTTTTCCATGTTCAGTCCTTTATCAGCTAGGGGAGTTGGCAGAAATGTAGGCGGCCAGGGCGTTGACGGAGGCAAAGTGCTTCTTGGTCTCTTCGTTCACGGTAGAGAAAGAAACGCCGAAGTTCTCCTTGATGGCAATCCCCAGTTCCAGGGCGTCGATACTGTCGAGGCCCAGGCTGTTTTCGCCTTCGCCAAAAAGGGGTGCATTGTCAACGATATCTGCGGGAGTGATATCTTCCAGCTCGAGATCCTTGATAATCACTTCCTTGATCTTCTGGTTCAAATCTGACATAAAATCTCCATTGTTCGTGGCAAATATAGTAAAAAAACTATATTTCAGCGCACAAAAAAGAGACCCACTATGTTTGACTTTTATACCGAAGACAAGATCAATGCCGTAGACGCCAAGTTCGAGGCTCAAAAAATCGCTTTTGCCCCCCTCAGTTTCCATGCCGCCAAGGCCCTCCGGGACATGGGAATCCTGGAAGAAATCAGCAACGCCCGCAAGAACGGCATTACGGTTTCGGAACTTTCCAAGAAACTGGGCATTTCCCTCTATGGCGTGGGCGTTCTTATCGAGATGGGCCTCGGCATGGGTGCCATCAAGCTCCACAAGGATTCCAAGGAAGACGACCTGCGGCTCACCCTCGGAAAAATCGGGTTTTTCCTGATGAAGGACGAAATGACCCAGGTGAACATGGACTTTTCCGAAGACATCTGCTACCTGGGCGCAGAGGATATGCAACAGGCCATCCGTGAAGGAAAACCTGCCGGCCTCAAGCACCTGGGCAACTGGAGCACGGTCTATCAGGGACTTTCCCAGCTCACCGACCAGCAAAAGAAGAGCTGGTTCGGCTTTGACCATTTCTATTCCGACCTTGCCTTCCCCGAAGCGCTCCCCATCGTGTTCTCCAACCCCGTGGGCCGCCTGTTCGACATCGGCGGAAACACCGCCAAGTGGGCCATTGCCTGCTGCAAGTACAACCCCGATGTAAAGGTTTCCATCATCGACCTGCCGGGCCAGACCGCCGTAGCCGAAAAGAACGCCAAGGCCGCCGGATTCGAGAACCGTATCGACATGGTGCCCTGCAATGTGCTGGACAACACCACCGAGTTCCCGAAGGGGGCCGACGCCGTGTGGATGAGCCAGTTCCTGGACTGCTTCTCCCTGGAAGAAATCACCAAGATTTTGACAAAGATCCGCACCGCCGCCACTGCAGAGACAGACGTGTACGTGCTGGAACCCTTGTGGGACAAGCAACGCTTCGAAGCGGCCGCCTACTCCCTGCAGGCCACGTCCCTCTACTTTACCTGCATTGCCAATGGTAACTCCAAGATGTACCGTTTCGAAGAACTGAAACACGCCGTTGAAATTGCAGGCTTTGAACTGAAAGAAGCCCACCACAACGTTGGCCCCAACAGTTATTCCCTGCTGCGGTTCAGAGTCAAATGATCTATATCGAAAAATTCAAGGTTTTTGTCCCGAGCGAAGAGGCGCCTCAGCCCGACGTGAAATTCGTGCCTATGCTTACCCGGCGCAGGCTCAGCCTTCTTTCCAAGATGGTGGTGTTCGTAAACGACGCCGTCTCCAAGGACTTACCGCCCTGCAAGGTGACCTTCGCCTCCCAATATGGCGAAATCTCCCAACAACTGAAAATTTCAGACACTCTTTTACAGACCGGCAACGTATTTCCGGCACATTTTAGTTTATCTGTATTCAACGCTTCTATCGCCAATGCCACCATTCTCGAAAAGAACACTGCCGGATATTCAGCCGTATTTTCGGGAAAGGACGCCTTCCGTTATGGGCTTGCCGACTGCGTTGCCGCCCTGGAATCGGGTTCCGAAAAAGAACGGATTTTCATTTTCGCCGACGAAAAGATTCCAGAGACCTACGCCCCCGTGGCAGGGGTCCCCTACCCCAACACTTACTGCGCCCTGGCCCTGAGGCTTTCAACAGAAAAGACAGAAGGGGCCGTCGAATTGGACCGGTCGCCTTTGGCAGGCAATTTTGGCACTGCCGCAGACGAAGCCATGGAATTCATTAAGACTCGGCTACCTGCCTAAATTTTATATTTGATTTTGAATAGAGGATTTGAAAATGGCCAAGACCAGTGCAAAGAAATCGGAAATCAAAGCCAAGGCCCCTACGGCCAAGAAAGGCACCCAGACCAACATGTGGACCGGTCGCTTCGCTAGCGGCATGGCTGAGAGCATGGTGGACCTGAGCTTCAGCCTGCAATTCGACGCCGAACTCATCGAAGAAGACATCGAAGGAAGCATCGGCCACGGCAAGGGCCTGGTGGAATCCGGCGTGCTCAGCAAGGCCGACTACAAGAAGATTTGCGACGGACTCGCCAGCATCCTCAAGGATTACAAGGCAGGCAAGAACCTGTGGAAGGAATCCGACGAAGACATCCACATGGCCGTGGAACGGGTGCTCACCGAACGCATCGGCGCCCTCGGCAAGAAGATTCACACGGGCCGCAGCCGTAACGACCAGGTCTGCACGGACTTCAAGCTGTACATGCGTCACCGCGCCACCGAAATCCGCGCTCTCGAAGTAAGCCTGATGGAAACGGTGCTCGACCTCGCGAAGAAATACTTCGGCAAGATGATGCCGGGCTACACCCACTTGCAGCAGGCACAGCCGATTTATTTCAGCCATTACCTGATGAGCATGTTCTTTGCCGTAAGCCGCGACGTGAAGCGCCTCGACAATTTCTTGGAGTTGCACAGCGAACTTCCACTGGGTAGCGGCGCCATGGCAGGCTCTGCCTTCCCGTACCACCGCGCCCTCGTCGCGAAGGAACTCGGATTCAATGGAGTAAGCCCGAACAGTATCGATGCGGTAAGCCATCGCGACATGATGCTTGAATTCGAAGCCGACCTCGCCATTATCGCGAACACCATGAGCCGCTACGCCGAAGATTTCGTGAACTGGAGCACCAGCGAATTCGGCTACCTCACCCTGCACGACGCCTTCTCCAGCGGTTCCTCGATGATGCCGCAAAAGAAGAACCCCGACTCCATGGAACTTATCCGCGGAAAGTCCGGACGCATGCTCGGTAACTTCAGCGCACTTTACACGCTGGTGAAGGGTGCGCCGCTCAGCTACAGCCGCGACCTGCAAGAAGACAAGGAACCGGTATTCGACTCCGTCCATAACGTGAAAGTAATTCTCCGCGTGATGAAAGAGGCTTTAGAAAGTGCACGTTTCAATTTCGACAAGATGCACGGGTCGATGCTGCCGGCGCTGCTGGCTACCGACCTCGCAGACTTGCTGGTCGAATCCGGCGTGCCGTTCCGCGATGCCCACCACGTGGTCGGTAGCCTGGTCGGCGAAGCCGCCCGCCAAGGCCTCGAATTCACAGACCTTAGCGACGAGGCCTGGGCAAGCGCCGGCGTCCCGAATGTGAGTCAGATGAAGAAGACGCTCACCTTCGAATATAGCGTGAGCCGCCGTAACATCGAAGGCGGTACCGGTCCCAAGTCCGTGAAGCAGCAGTTCGGCAAGGCCGAAGCCATCTTGAAGAAGTTCAAGAAGTAAGGAAAATTCCCGCCTTGGTTCGACAAAGCTCACCACAGAACGCGGGGATGACGGCGTCAATGCAGGTCTGTTACTTCTTATCCTGAGGGACAAGCCGTTCCACTACGCGGAACAGTTCGTTATAAATTTCCAGGAAATCCTCAATCCAGATGGGATCCCGTTCTCCGACGATATGCATCGTCTCTTCCAGAGTATGCTGGGCGTTATAAGGCCCGACTAGCGAACCCTCGGGCAACGCGCCGCTCCTGTAGGCCTGTGCCGCCGAAACGCGGGCACGGAAACTACGACGGAGTCGGGTAATGAGGGAGCTACGCAGGGCCAGCAGTTCTTCGTAAGCCTCCTGGAAATTTCCAGCAGCTATGGACTGCTCCGCCAATTTCAAGTGGCGACCGATGGATTCACGCTCCATGGGCGGCACCAGCATGCCCTTGGCAGCGAGAGTACCCCGAATCTGGGCAATTGTCTTTTCCAGAAAATCCTTGCCCCAAAAGCACATAGGAGCGGCAGCATTTTCGGCAACCCTGTTTTCACGAATCTTATGGGCCGAAAGCCAACGATCAAGCTTGTCCAGCACGATTCCCGCCTCGGGAGTGCGCTCGATGGCCAAATAGTCCTGGGCGCGAGAAAGCAGGCTATCCGCATAGACCATACGCCAATGGGGGAACTTTCCGTTCTTGCGGAGAGCATCCATGTTCTGGCGGATTGTTTCTAGACGTTCCTGCATGTTTTACCGACCAACCTCTACTTCTTTTCTGTCATCTGGAGCGGGGTTACGCCGATTTCCACACGGCGGTTCAGGCTACGGTGTTCCTCGCTGTCGTTAGGATACTTGGGCTGGTGCTCGCCAAAACCTGCAGCAAAGAGGCGCTCCGGCGGGAACCCCTGGGCCACAAGAACCTTGACCACGCTTACCGCACGTTCCGTAGAAAGGTTCCAGTTAGAAAAATTCGGAGAGTTTTTCACCGGCAAGTCGTCGGTAAAACCGCTCACCATGATTACATCGCCCGGAGCCATGGCGTCCAAAAGCCCCTTGCCGATTCCTTCAATGACCTTGATCCCTTCGGCAGTCAGGTTCGCCCCGTTGATGGGGAAAAGGAAACTGGCCTGGATCTGGATCTTGCCGTCTTCGAGAGCGATAAGCCCCTGCTCGATAGAAGACTTGAGGCTCTGGGAAAGGAGCGCGTTGCGTTCCGCCGCAATTTTACGCATTTCCTCCTGGCAAGAGAGCACTTCCTCTTCGGTACGGGTCAGGTCTTCCGCTTTCTGCTCCTTCAGGGTGGCCATGGCCACGAAGGCAAGGATAAACAGGGACACCAGGGCCACGCCCAGGTCCGTATAGGCCATCCAGGGATTGTGATTGTCTTCGCGACGAAATCCCATCTACTAGCCCTCCACCTTAGGCTGCTCGGCCTTGTGGTTTGCTCGCTGGACCTGTTCCATGACTTCCAGCAAGATT
>JAEDLI010000024.1 GCA_016295375.1 Fibrobacter sp.
ATTTCCCTTTCGCGAAAGCGGGTGTGAATACGGCGGAAGCGAGTGCTGCTGCGCCTGCGGTTTTTAAAAAGTCTCTTCTGTCCATAAGTTTAGTGGTTAGTGGTTGGTGATTAGTGGTTTGTGGCAATATTGCGCCATTTGCCTTTCGGGTCTTTCCAAAGGACTACGGCAAGCCAAATGACAAGCCCCAGGGCAACAGCGGAGAACCCGAGGAAGGTATCGTTCAGCATGTCGGCTGCGGCGGGGGTGAAGTATTCGGCGCGGAGTTCGGCATATTCGAAAACGGCGTCGATGAACCACATGAGGGATGCTCCCCAGTAGAGGTAGCACAAGGTTGAAATTTTCATTTCGTCCTTGGCTCCGGCCCTGTACCAGAATATGGTGGCGATGACGGCTGCAAATACGGTTATCAACAAAGTCATGGGTGCCTCCTACTTGTCCTGGACCTTTACGGTGGCGGGTTCTGCCGAGACCATCCGGCTACGTACAAAATGCACCATGGCCCAGGAAAGCGTTACGAAGGCGGCCATAGATGTGCCGACCGTCGCCATTTCATGGTAAACTTCGCTCATGGCCGCAGGGTCCGTGGCTGCCGTCAGGAAAGGGTAGAAAGGCTGGATTTCGCCATGCCACAGGTGCTCAAAGGCGAGCAGGGCGGAGCCACCCCACAGCAGGCGCGAAAGGGACTTGAGCTTTTTATAGAAGGGCTGTGCGTTGGGCGATGTCGCTTCGTGCAGGGCCTTGCCTTCGGCGACGGCTTTTTGACTGCGGTGCTCCAAAACGATGTTTACGATAGTGACAATGGCAGCTTCTGCTGCTGGCACGACAAAACAGGCCATAAAATCTCCTTTTGAAAATGTTCTATAAGAAATATAACACCTAGAGTTGACTCTAGGTGTAGAACTTTCTTGAAAAAGTTGAAAAATTTTATTTAGAGTTGACTCTAACTCTAGTATTTGGGCGAAAATATTTATATTTTGTAAATATGAGTTACTCCATAGGTGATGTCGTCAAGAAGACAGGGCTTTCGGCCTACACCCTGCGCTATTACGAAAAAGAGGGCCTGCTTCCCTTTGTCAAGAAGAACTCCTCGGGCGTGCGGGCCTACAGCGACGAAGACCTTCGCTGGCTTACTATGATTGAATGCCTCAAGGATTCGGGACTGCAAATCAAGGAAATCCGCCAGTACATCGAGTGGTTCAACGAGGGCGATTCCACGCTTCCTCAAAGGCTGTCCCTTTTTGAAAACCGCCGCAAGATTCTTGAAAAGGAAATGGCCCGCCTTACAGTGGTCATGAACAAGATTCGCTTTAAGGAACTGCTGTACCGGGAAGCGGTTCGGGTGGGGAACCTGGACATCGCCACCAACGAAAGGCGGTTCCAACAGCTGAAGAAAAAGTTGTTCGAATCCCCGGACGATTTTGACAAGTAGAATTTTAATAAAGAAACATTTTTCATAACAAAGGAATTAATTATGAAGGTCGTTTTATTCAATGGTAGCCGTCGCGAAAAGGGCTGCACTTATACGGCGCTGAGCCTCGTGGCTGGCGAACTCAAGGCCGCTGGCATCGAGACGGAAATCTTCTTCGTGGGTGGCCGCGTGCTGAAGGGCGAAATTGACGCCGTGGTTCACGAAGCCAAGGAAGTCCTTAAAACAGCCGACGCCGTTGTTTACGGCTCTCCGGTGTACTACGCATCCCCCAGCGGCGAGATTCTGATGTTCTTGGACAGGCTTTACGGCATTGCCGAAGCGGAACTTCTCTTTAAGCCGGCAGCAACCGTTGCTTCTGCCCGTCGCGCAGGGACAAGCGCTACGCTTGATGCTCTGAACAAGTATCCGGCATTTGCGCAGCAGCCCATGGTGGCGTCGCGTTACTGGAACATGGTTCACGGTTCTAGCCCTGAAGATGTGCTGAAGGACGAGGAAGGCGTGCAGATTATGCAGGAACTGGGCCACAACATGGCGTGGATCCTGAAGAGCATCGAAGCGGGCAAGAAGGCGGGTGTCGTGCAGCCTGTTGCCGAAAAGAAAATCTTCACGAACTTTATCCGCTAAAAATACGATGCGCTTGCGTTTTGCGAAGAACAAGAAACTCATGATTACGGCGATTGTCTTGTCAGTACTGTTTATTTTAGGAGACGCAGGCGTGTTGTTCTTGAGTCAGGAAAAATTCGGGCATATTCCGCAAGGCAAGCGCCTTGAACGCATCAAGCAGTCGCCGAATTACGATGGCAAGCAGTTCGTGAACGAGGTCGAGACCGTCACCATGACGGGCGACAGGAGCGTGTTTGCCGTATGGAAGGATTTCCTGTTCGGTGACAAGAGTCAGACCGTTCCCGATACCGCAATGAACGTCATCAAGACGGACTTGCCTGGTGATTTCGCACGACCACTGGGACCACTTGGATTACCGGGTGGTGACGGAACTGGAACCTCGCGTAAAGCGCGTGGTAACTGGCCTCGGCGTGGGCGATCATTTTGAATACTGGGGATACACGGTGGAAAAGCTCGTGGAGCTGGACTGGTGGGATTCTTTCGAATTGGGCGATTCTTGAAAACGGGCAGTATAACAAGGACTGGTCGCTCATCCACACCATGCCGGAATACCTGGGCAAGGAAATGGTGGAACTGGGCGCGAACCGCTACATGACCGTTCACCATTCCAAGTTCTGCCTGAGCAAGCATTCGTACACGGAACCGCTGGAAAATGCGAAACGCGCCGCCCAGGAATCGGGCAAGCCCGTGCTTATGCCGCAAATGGGTGAGGTCGTGTACCTGGAATAGGAACAAATTGATATTTTTTTTATAATTAGTGCATATGAACTTTGAATGCACGAATCACGAGTATTATCTGCAGTTCAGCGACAAAGTGTTGGCCCTGATTCGCAGGATTTTCCGGAAATCTCCGGAGTTCAGGCATGATTCCTTCAAGCATGTGGCGCGGTTCGCCCCCTTCATTCCCTTTATGGGAGGCAGACCCGACCTGCGCAAGCCCCTGAAACGGGTCATTACTTTTACGGACCACAGCAACTCCCTTTATTTCGGGTGCCCCATTATCTTGGCCGCCGGAGCCAACAAGACAGCGCTTCGCATCAAGGATTACGCCAACGTGGGTTTTGGAGGCATTACCGTGGGTACGGCCACTCGCCACTTTAGGGAAGGGAACACCCACCGCCCCCGCGTCGGTTTTCTGGAAGATGACCGGGCCATCTACAACAGCATGGGGCTGAACAACGAGGGTGTAGAAGTTATATCCAAGCGTGTGGATGAACAGCTGGTCAAAGCCCACAAGGCCGGTCTCTGTGTTGGCATCTCTGTGGCGGAGACTCCGGGCCTTACCGACCCCGAAGAAAAAATCAAGGATATCATCGAGAGTTTCACCATCGCCTACAAGGCCGCCGACTACATCGAGATTAACGTGAGCTGTCCCAATACGGGGGAGTCCCGCGTAGATCTGGACATGACTTTTTCGGAACGGATTTTTGAGGAAATCATGAAAATCCGCAACAGCCTTGGTATCCGCAAGGCGGTGTATGCAAAACTCAGCCCCGACCTGATGGAGCGGCACTTGATTTCCATCATGGACATGCTGGTGCGTACCGGCGTGAACGGCGTGGTGGTGGGGAACACTTACCCCACGGCAAAGATCAGCGAGCTTCCGGTGTCCGTGACCCGCGATGACCTGACACCCCTTCGTGCCGATGGCGACTGCGGCGGGCTTTCGGGCAGGCCTCTCTACGAGAATATGGTCTGGAACGTGAAGTACATCCGGGAACATTACCCGCAAATGAGTGTCATTGCCTGCGGCGGTATCGACCACGGCTACAAGATTTACGACCTCATCAAGATGGGGGTGGACGCCGTGCAGTGCTACTCCGTGGTGGCCTTCCGCTGGATGGCGGCCCATGCCATGCGGGCCGAACTGATGGCTGCCATGCTGAATGACGGTTACAAGTCCCTGGGCGAATACGACGACCGGAATCCGAAGATGTAGGGTAGGATTTTAGGGGTTAGGATCTAGGGTTTGCGGGTCTCATGATGTGTCATCCTCGCGACCTGTGGTGAGCGTTGCCGAAACAAGGCGAGGATCCGTTTGAGGAATGTCATCCTCGCGAAGGCGAGGATCTGCTTGAGGTTAAGAATGAAATTGAATACTTCTTTTCTTTTTTTTGCAATGTCTTTACTCTTGGTGGCTACAGCCTCTTTTGCCGCCCCCTGGCTGGGGCTTTCTTTCAAGAAGACCACTTTCGAAAACCATCTGGCCTTGGACATCAAGGGCGTGCACCCGGAATCGGGATGCTTTGCGGTGGGCGTGACCTCTGGCGATTTGCTGGTGGGCGTAAACGGCAAGCCCTTGACGGACATGTCCCAGATTCAGTCCGCCATTTCGGGCCACAAGGCGGGGGACAAGATCAAGCTGGAAATTTCCCGCGACGGCAAGAAACGGACCGTGATGGCCGCCCTTACGGAACGCCCAGACGACATCAGCAGCCTGACTGGTTCTGCCATCGGGAGCAAGATTGCCGAGTTCGGAAAGAACTTCTACAAGAACGGCGAAAAGCGCAAAGAAAAGCCCAAGGCCACCCTTCTGGATTTTTGGGCCACCTGGTGCGGGCCTTGCCGCAAGACGCTCCCGGTGCTTGCCAACATCTACAAGAAGTATGGCGACAAGGGACTGGAAGTTATTGGGATTTCAAATGAGGGCTTGAGCGAGCTGAATGCTTTTTACAACCAGGTCCACGCTTCGCCTTATCCGCTGTACCGGGACGCGACACAGGATCTGTGGCGTCGCTACGGAATACACGCCGTCCCGACCCTTATGCTTTTGGACAAGGACGGTTACATCAAGGGCGTGTGGAGCGGCGCCCCCGGCGAGTACGCCCTGGACCAGCTAGTTAGAGAGACTCTGGAAGGAAAGTAATCAAGCGGATGCTCGCCTTCGCGAGCATAACGAGTTGAAGTTACATTCCGGCGGCTTTTTGCAGGGTGGCTACGACGCGGTCGTATTCTTCCTTGGTAATCCTCTTGTAGCCCGTGACGATTCCGCCGAATTCATAATAGGCGGAATCTCCTTTCACGTTCATCTTGTATTCCATGTCAAGAGTATTCTTGCCACGGAGAGCCCCGTCTTGTACAGTCGCCTTCAGGTCGCCGTTGATGTTGCGGATGGTGTAATCCGTGCCGTTTTCGGTAAGAACCTCGAAGGCCATGTTTTCTTCACCCAGCCAGCAGCCGGTGTAGTTGACGTTGTCCTGTCCGCAACCGAAAAGGAACAGGGAAGAAAGAGCAAGTGTTGCAAAAGGAATTAACTTTTTCATGTTCCATAAAATAGTATTTTTTCGTGAAAAATGAAGCACCTGTATTTAATTGCCCCGATCCTTGCCGTATTGGCGCTTGTTGGCGTCTATCTGCTGATTCGGGCCAATACACGGCCCATTCCCAAGTACGATTCTTCTGAGGTAGATGTGGACTGGAGTGCCGAGGATTATTACAGGCACTTGAACGTGAAGCCTTTTAGTGGTCGAGAAGTCCACAAGCTCCTTATCAAGCGGACCAAACAGAAGCCGGGTGTTTACCTGGAAAGCCTTGAACCCGCCATGGACACGGCCGGGCTGGAGGTGATTAACGCATTTCATCAGGTCCTGGGCGACGACTACGTTCCCGTGATCACCAGCGGGAATGACTGGCCCTACCATGCTCGCAAGTCCAAGCATTACGAAAACAAGGCTATCGATTTCCGCATAAAGTACATTCCCCTGGAACAGCGCAGCGAAATCGTGAACCTGGTGACAGGACGGCTAAGCCCTCGGTTCAGAATCATCTGGGAGCGGGGCGACGCCGAACACCTGCACGTGGAATTGGCAGAATAGAGAGTTCAAAGTTCTGAGTTACTAGTTACTAGACGTAAATAACGAAATTCTATACCAATTGCACCTAATTACTCTAGTAACTATAAACTAGCCCGCAGGGCGTAACTGCGGCGCAACCGCCCTGTATACTAACCACTAACCACTGTTTATTTGCAGCACCTGAACCCTACGCTGGGGTACTGGTTCTGGGGGTAGAAGCTGAACTTCTTCTCGGTGCACTGGCTTCCGTTGTTGGTGTTCCAGGCACCACCGGCCACGTAGAACATGTTGGAATGTTCCTTGCTGGGGGTAGAGGTCCATTCCCACAGGTTTCCGTTCATGTCGTACATGCCCCACCAGCTGCGGCACTGTTCCTTGCGCCCGCTGCGCTTGGCGGCCTTGGTGTTGGTGTTGCACTTGTTCTGCTTGTAGGAGTTGCCGTAGGTGTACTTGGTATTGTCCTTGCCGTGGCAGGCGGCCTGCCACTCGTCGATGGTGCAAAGGTGCTTGCCCGCCTGTTCGCAGAGGCTTGCGGCCTGTTCCTGGCTCACCATGTCCCTGGGGTTTTCGTCGGGGGTGTTGGGGTATTCGTAGGCATCGACGCATACGGTCTTGCCGCCAACGGGAACGGGGTAGGCGTTCTTTCCGCAGATGTTGTCGCTGGCCATGTCGTACTTGGCTTCTTCCCAGGGGCTCTTGTTACCGACGGAATCTTCGGCGTAATAGTACACGGAGCCTGTCTTGTTGTAATCGATGGCCTTGCCTGCATCAACCGGGTTCAGGGTGTCGCCGATAGAAACGAAGGTCTTGCACTTGATTTCGTCGCACTTTACTTTCAGCTTGATGGGGTCGTAGTAGCGGCCCGCAGGAGGCGTAATTTCTGCGTTAGGCGGAATTTGGTCTGCGGCGCGGATGCTGTCCTGGATGCGTTTCTTTTCCAGGGAGTCGGCTCGTGCCTTGTCTAGTGCGGCTAGGCTGTCGGCAATGCGCTTGAGGCTGTCGTTACGTGCCTTTTCCAGGGCGGCAAGGCTATCCCGCACGTGGCGGATGCTGTCCCGCACATGGCGGAGGCTGTCTTGGTTCAGCTTGGGGTTCAGCGCCGCCAAAGAATCGGCTATGCGGAGGCTGTCGGCTAGGCGAAGGCTGTCCGCAATCCTTAGGCTGTCGGCAAGGCGCGCCTTTTCCAGGGCGGCAAGGCTGTCGGCCCGCATCTGTTCGGCCCGACGTAAACTATCCAGAATGTAGCGCTGGCGAGCTTCCAGCTCGGTCTCCTGCTGACGGCGCAGGGCCTCTTGCTTGATGCGGTCCAGGTGGCACTGTACAATAAAAAGGCACAAAAGCAAAAGGAACATCAGCACCAGAATGACGATGTTCTTCTTTTTACGTTTTTTATTTTCTTCAATCTCGTTATTCTTGTTTTCGCTCATCTTCTACAACCTAGCAATCCAGGATCCTTCGTGTAACCATCAACCAATTCCGAAATCTGAAATCCGAATTATACCTCAAAGGGAGCCATGGCGACCGCACTCATAACTCAAAGCGAAGCGACCTCAGACCCCACTGCCTTCCTTCTCCTCGACCCGCTCATCCTTGAACAGTTCGCCCCAGTGGCGCTTGATTTCGGTTTCCAGTTCCTTGACGCTCAGGTTGCGCCGCAGGCTGGAACGGTAGGCGATGGAAATGTAGCCCGTTTCTTCGGAGACCACGATGACCAGGGCGTCGCATTCGGAGGCGAGGGCGTGGGCGGCACGGTGACGCATGCCGTAGCCGGTGTCACCGCCTGCGTTTGCGGTGGGCATGGGCAAGATACAGCCCGCGGCCACAATGCACTTGCTGTTCAAAAGCACGGCACCGTCGTGGAGGGCGGAATTGGGGAAAAACAGGGAGCGGAGCAGGCGGGAACTGATGCGGGCGTTCAGGATTTCACCGGTCTCTTCGTAGTTACGCAGGCCTACGCGCTTTTCAAGGACGATCAGGGCACCGAAATGGTTCTTGGCTAGGTCCTGTACGGCGGTAGTGATGGACTTGGTCACATCGTCAAGTCCGCTGGCGTGGAAAAAGATGGATTGCCAGCTGGCCCGGCTGACGGTCTGGCCAATTCGGGTCAGGGCGCTGCGGATTTCGGGCTGGAAAAGAATCACGATGGCGATAATGCCCAGGGTGGCAAGGTTGGTCAAAAGCCAGAGAAGGGTGTGGAGTTCCCACCACTGGGCAAGGAACCAGGCCACCACCAGGAACATGCCGCCGATGATCATCTGGACGGCACGTGTCCCGCGGAACAGCTGGAACACATAGTACAGGATAATGGACATGATGAGGATGTCCAGAATATCCGCCATGCGGACATCGATGATGTCAAAAAGCTTAAACAGGACCATCGGACTTTAGAGCCTCCAGGTAGAGCAGGGATTCCTTCGTTTCTTTCACGTCGTGTACACGGATACAGCTTACTCCACCCAAGGTAGCAATAATGCCTGCGGTGATGGTGGGGATCAGCCGGTCGCTATGCTCGAGACCGGGCATTCTGCCGATATAGGACTTGCGGGATGTGCCGATAAGCACTGGGAAACCGTCATCCAGAAAGCATTCCAGGGATTTCATCAGGTCGATATTGTCCTGGACGGTCTTTCCAAAGCCAATTCCGGGGTCCAGGCAAATCTTTTCGCGCTTGACGCCCAGGTCCAAAAGATTTTTCGCCTGGGCAAGCAGTTCTTGCCGGACTTCTTGCACCACGTTTTCGTAGGGTTTGAAGTCCGCCTGCATGGTGCCGAAATTCCCCCGCATGTGGTTCAGCACCACGGAAGCTCCGGTCTTTGTGACTACCGAGGGCATATCGGGATCCATGGTGCAGGCGCTGATGTCGTTTATAATGTGGGCGCCCAGGCGCATGCACTGCTCGGCGACCTTCGCCTTGGTGGTATCTACAGAAATGAGGAACTCCCGGTGTCCGGGGTTTCCCAGGTCTTCGGAAATATCCTGCAGTTGCGCAAGGCTTTCTACCACGGGGCATACCCGGTCCATTTCTTCTTGTTCGCTGACGGGGGTGCTCCCCGGGCGGCTGCTTTCGCCGCCGATGTCCAGAATGTCTGCCCCCTGCTGTAGCAGGCCAACGGCGTGCTCGTAGGCGGCGTCCGGAGTGGCGTGGGTCCCGCCGTCAAAAAAGCTGTCCGGCGTCACGTTCACGATTCCCATGACCAGAGGGGTGGCGCAGGGGAAAACCCTGTTCCCGATGGTCCAGGGCAGTGCACGGCTTTTTTCCAGGACGGATTTCAGCATCTTAGGAATGTTCCTGTGGCGGCTCCACGGCGGTTGTATGGCTCGTGCCATCGCTGGCCGTTGCCGGACCATCGGCGGGCGCGGGCTTGATTTCTGCGACGGTTGCGGCGTTGGCGTCTGCAGCAGGGGCTACCGGAGGCTGTTTTCCAGGGTCCGGCGGGGGAGTGTTTTCACGCTTTTTCTTTTCGGCCAGTTCTTCCAGGGCCTGGTACTGACGGCTCTTCTTGGTGCCGGTAAGCTTTTCGCCTGCCATGACCTTGTCGATTTCTTCACGGTCCAGGACTTCGAATTCAAACAGCGCTTCCGCAAGGTCAATGAGCTTGTCCTTGTTTTCTTCCAGCAGCTTGCGTGCCGCAGCATCCATACGCTTGATAAGCCCGTTGACGGCGTTGTCGATTTTCTCGGCCATCATCTCGGACATTTCCTTGGGCTTGCTGATTTCGCGGCCCAGGAACACCTCGCCGTCGGTGCGGCTGTAGCATACCGGTCCGATTTCTTCGTCGAACCCCCATTCGGTCACCATCTTGCGGGCCAGTTCTGTCGCCCGCTGGATATCGTTGCTGGCGCCGGTGCTCTGGTGGTTGAAGAAGATAAGTTCGGCCAGGCGGCCAGACATCATGATCATGATGCGCTCTTCGGCGTATTCCCGGCTGTAGCTTACCTGGTCCCGTTCCGGCAGGCTCATGGTGACGCCCAGGGCGCGACCGCGCGGAATAATCGTAATCTTGTGGAGCGGGTCAGAATGCTTGCACAGGAGCGTCATCAGGGCGTGTCCCGCTTCGTGGTAGGCGGTGTGCCGCTTTTCTTCGTCGGTCATCAACAGCGTGCGGCGTTCGGCACCCATGCTGAGCTTGTCACGGGCTTCTTCGAAGTCCAGCATAGTGACCTTCTTGTTGTTGAAACGTGCGGCCAAAAGTGCGGCCTCGTTTACCAGGTTTTCCAGGTCGGCACCGGCAAGTCCCGGCGTACCTTTTGCGATGGCGGAAACGTCCACATCCTTGTCCAGGGGCACCTTCCGCTTTTTCAGGTGAACCTTCAAAATCTCTTCGCGGCCCTTCAGGTCGGGGAGTCCCACCACAATCTGCCGGTCAAAGCGTCCCGGACGGAGCAGTGCCTTGTCCAACACGTCGGGGCGGTTGGTGGCCGCAATCAAAATCACGCCTTCGTTGGCCGCAAAGCCGTCCATTTCCACCAGCAACTGGTTCAAGGTCTGTTCGCGTTCGTCGTGACCGCCGCCGAGGCCAGCTCCGCGCTGACGACCCACGGCGTCGATTTCGTCGATAAACAAAATACAGGGAGCATTCTTCTTGCCGGTGTCGAACAGGTCGCGCACACGGGAAGCTCCCACGCCCACGAACATTTCCACAAAGTCAGAGCCCGACATGCTGAAGAAGAGCAACCGCCCGGGCAAGGAGGGTCTTGCCGGTACCCGGAGGGCCTACCAGCAGCGCTCCCTTCGGAATCCGTCCGCCCAGTTCGTCGTATTTTTTCGGGTCTTTCAAGAACTCCACCAGTTCCTGCAGGTCCTGCTTGGCCTCGTCGCAGCCGGCCACGTCGTTGAAGGTGGTCTTTTTCTTAGGGTCGCTTCCGATGATTTTGGCCTGGCTCTTTCCGAAACTGAAGGGGTTCTTGCCGCCACCGCCCATCTGGCGGCTCATCATGAGGTAGAAAAAGGCAATCAGCAGGAGCGCGGGCAGGAACGCCACCAGCGTGTCGATCCAGGTGGAAGATTCGTGGATCACCTTCACCTTGACGCCCTTGAACATTTCCCAGGCGGTAATCTGCTCGTTTGAAATTTCTAGCATGTGGCTCTTGAACCGCTTGGTGTTCCCGTTGTCCTTGTCGGAACGGGTAAAGCGGGCGAGGGCGCTGCGCTGTTCGTTTGCCTTGGCGATTTCTTCGGGGCTCATCTGGTAAGCTCCTTCGATGATGATGCCGTCGGGGGTCTTCTGGAGCGTAAGTTCCGTAATCACCTTGGTGGAATCTCCCATCATGGCGAGAAATTCCGTGCGGGTCATGTCCTGTTCGCTGCTTTTTCCTGTGAGGGGGAACATCACGAACAACATCAAAAGCATCACAAGGACGATGATAAAATTGCGATTCTTGAAAGGGGAGGCGGGCTTCTTGGGTTGGCTCATTATAATCCTTTAGTTTTCTTTCCGCAAGATACAAAATTCTCTGCTTCTTCGGGGCTGCCGAATTCGCAAATTTGGACAGACTGGCCAATTTTTACGATGGCGCGCCTGCGGTAAACGGCATGGTGGGGGATTTTGACACAGGCTGGTTCTTTCGGGTCGTAAAAGAACCCGATAGGAAAGCGCAGGCCCTTCTCCGAAAGCCACAGCCGAAACATCTCGGAAAGGTCGGTGTTCTCGTGGGCTAGCAGCACCTTGCGGAGCTTCTTTTTGTTCAGAGTGATTGAGGCACGAGGAATGTCATCCTCGCGAGGGCAGGGCCCGAACACCCCATCGCAGGCGTCCATCACTTTTGCATACGCTTTGTCCGCAAGGGCGGCAATCCGGCAAAGTTGAGCTGCCGCACCGGGGCATTCATGCTCCAGCCGAGGCAACATCTCGTGCCGAATCCTGTTCCGTGCAAAATTCACGTCGGCGTTGCTCTCGTCTTCCACCCATTCAAGATAGTTTTCGCGGGCGTAGGCGAGAAGCTCTGGGCGGGTGACGGAAAGGAAAGGACGGTAGATGAGGTGTGGAATGTGAAGTGTGGAATGTGGAGTGTGAAATGATGGATGATTGATGATGTGGGGGGTGGGGGAAGATTCCCCCTGATTGCAGCCCGTTGCACGGTCTTCCATCACCCCCTCTAGCGGGGCTTCAGACGCCAGCCCCGCATCGCCCTGGCTATTGCTTAGAACGCGAACTTCTTGAATCCCGCGGAGTCCCGCAAGGGTCGTTCCGCGGCGGAGCCGCATGTACATGGTTTCCGCCTGGTCGCCTGCATGATGCGCTGTCACAATGACGTCCTTATTGTCATCCCCGCGCAGGCGGGGATCTTCTGTCTCGTTGAATATTTCGTCCAGCGCCCTGTACCTTGCATCTCGTGCGTTTTCTTCCAGCGAGCCCTCGGCACTTTTCAGCGCCTCGCCGTCCAATTTTTTCAAGAAAAACGGAACGTTATACTTGCGGGCGAAAGCTTCCACAAATGCAGCATCCCTGTCGGCAGTTCCGACCCGCAGCCCGTGATGCACATGGGCAATCCCTAGCCATTCAATACCCAAAGCCTCTTTATTGCAAATAAAATAATGCGCTAAGCAAATAGAATCCAACCCGCCCGAAACTGCAAGCAGCAGGCGCTTGAAACCATGACGGCGAATATTTTGCGCTAAATCAAGACTCAATTTTTATTTCAAATTAAATTGCTTGATGCATTCATCGAATTCTTTCTCGTTGTCGCTGAATCCTTGAAGTTGTTTGATGAATGTTCGATGGATGTTGCTGTATTCGCTTTCGACGAAATCTTGGCTGTGGTCGCCGTTTTCGCAGTACTCTTGCGTTATTTCGACATTTCTTTGCCACCAGGCGCAGGTGATTCCTTGAAAGGTTATTTGATTAGTGAATGTTGAAATTTGCGTGGGGTCCATCTCTAATGTGTGGTTGAATGAAACCTCGAAGATTTGGTTGTTTACGGAAATGTCGGCCTTATTTAAATCCTTGGCGACAATCCACAAGTCTTTGCTTATAAAGACTGTGTCGGTAGGAAGTTCCTGGACTTTTTGAAGTTGATTATTGCAGGATTCCTCTTTTTGTTCGTCATTAAATAAATCATAGATGACGCCGCAATATTGTCGTGGTTCGGGTGTGTAGCTTGATCCTGTGATTTTGCTGCGGGTTGTTATGCTTCTCTGCTTAGGAGTCAGTGTAAGGGTGATTTTATAGTTGGAAGGAATCTCAGCATATATTCCATGATAGATTCTGCCGACACATTCCCATGTTGAAAAAATGGATTTGGAAGTACCGACGTATACGGTTGCGTTTTCTATGGTTTCGCAGGAGTCTCCGATGTAATCGCATTCGTAAAGGGTGTCGTTAGACATCTTGAATCCGAAGGAACGTTCTATCATATATTTAAGCGAGTCTCCGCCATATTCGGATTGGAACATAGTTGGCGACATGTCGTACCTGTCAAAAACGCCCGTGTAGTCTTCCGCTACCCATTTGAAAGAATTTGTGGCGGAATCGTAATCGCATTCCTCTTCGAGGAAATAGTATCTGAGATGTTCTTCATCAAAGAAAGAAAAATGGTCGATGCTTATTGTGGTAATCCAGCCGTCATCCGAAGGCAAAGATTCCACCTTGCCACTAGAAGAATTTGCCTCTTGAACGCTTGAAGAAGAATTCTGTTCTTCCTTTTTTTCAGAAAACGAACTAACGATTTCCTCGTCCGTAGACGATTCGATAGAGGTTTCTTCCGAAGAAGATGAAAGTTCGTCATCGTTGGCGGATGAAGAGTTGTCGTCGCCACAGGCAACCATCAGTAGGGCGGAAAACAGAACATAATATGCTTTTTTCATATCAATCCTTTGTATGTCCTAAATAATAATTTATATTTCCCCCTCAAGGAGGCCCCTATGGCTAAAAACAGAGCGAAAGCGGCGGGCAAGGTTGCCGATGCCGCAACAGAAAGCGCAAGAATGCGAGCGCTACGCATAGACGGCTCCCAGAACGGAGCCACGTTACGGACCAGGGTGGTCCGCGACAAGACAAAGTACAACCGGAACTTGAAGCACAAGATGTCTCTCGCCGCCGCGGGGGATTTTCCTTTTTGCACCGTTAGGTGCCCACGCTCAAACGGATGTTTGGGCGTGCAGGGAGGGTCTTAGGGAGGGTAAGTAACCCTCCCTATTCGTTAGGCTCGTTTCTTCTTAGTCTGTTCGATATAGGCCTTTATTTTGGTCCGTTCGGCGGCAATCCGAAGGGGCTTTGCCGTCGGTTCAAAATGCTTGCCCAGTTCTGCCCAAAAAACTTCAGGTTCCCACTTGAGGACCTTGAGCACATTGTACAGATCAAAGGAATTCGGAGTCTTTTCGCCCCGCTCCCATTTCCCTAGGGTAATCCGGCTGATGCCCGCTTCCTGGGCGACGAGGTCCTGAGAGTGGCCAAGCTTTTCCCGGCCTTTTCTCAGCAAATAGGCGATACTTTCGTCGAAAGATCTTTCTATTTCGTTTTTCCTCTTCATCCGTAGATGTGATTTGTAGGAATTTACGGCCACCTTCGGTGATAACAAATGGTTACATTTTTTGCAAAAACCTCGTTTTTTCGCATTTTTTGTTATATATTCAGTAGAGAATGCTATTAGAGGCTTTTATGGAATTGAAGGATTTTTCGTGTTGGCTAGACCGTTTGCTCACTCCGGCGGCGTTCAAGGATTACTGTGTTGACGGGCTTTGCGTCGAGGCTTCTGACAAGGTGACCAAAGTGGTAACGGGTGTTTCTTTTCGTGACCGCCTGATTGAGCGCGCCATCGAAGAGGGTGCAGACGCCATCATCGTCCATCATCCAAACGGCTTCTGGAACGGGGATTCCAAGATTCCGGTAGGTCATTTCGGCAGGCGTATTCGCCAGCTTATGCAGCACGGGATTTCCCTCTACGGTTTTCACCTGCCTCTGGACGGTCATCCCGAAATCGGGAACAACGCCCTGATTGCCAAGGCCTTGGGACTTAAGGTGGTGGAAGGCTTTATGCAAGAAGGTGAAAAATGCGTGGGTCAGGTGGGGGAGTGGGACTCGCCTGTTTCCAAGGAGCGTTTTCTGGAAATTGCTGCTCAGGCGTTTCCTGCAGGCGTCCAGAACAGCTTCATGTTCGGCTCCGACAAGATCCGCCGTGTGGCCATCTGCAGCGGGAGCGGGGCTTCTGGCCTAGAAGAGGCCATGGCCCTGGGTTGCGACGCCTTTGTGACCGGCGAAATCAAGGAAAATGTGCCTATTGCGGTAGAAGAGGCCGGTTTTAACCTCATTGCCTGCGGCCACCACCGGACCGAGGTCTTCGGAGTTCGGGCCCTGGCTCAAAAAATTTCGTCCGATTTGGGAATTCCGGCGGTATTTGTGGATATTGACAATCCCATATAGACGAATTTGTCAGGATGTATATATTGATACCGGATATAACGGGGGATTATATGAAAGTGCAGAGAACCATCCTTGTGTGCCTTGTGTCTGTTCTGGGCCTGTTCCCAGAGCGTTTCCAGTTCGGACGGGGACTCCGGTAGTGATACCGGGCTTTCTTCCGTTCCCGGCTACCATCAGACGGAGGACAGGGAGGCGGCAAAGGACAGCTCGTCAAGTGGTAGTTCAGCAAGTTTGGATATTACCAGGTATATTCCAGACCAAAAGATGGACTGCAAGTTTTCTGAATCCGATAGTGTTTGGCGGTTTGAAACCGCCGAAGCCGACACCCTGATTAACGCAACCATTCAGTTCAAGAATAATGGGGACTTGTGGGTCGACCTTGTCATGGAAGCGAGAACCCAGGGCGAGGAAGAGTGCCAGCAAACGGCTGCTATTTTTATGGTTATTGGTTCCATGGCGGAGGCCTCGGATGAGACGGACATGGTGATGCTTGCCTCCTGTGAGGGAACCTTGCTCAATATGACCATGCAGGGTATGGCAGATGAAAAGTACACGGCCCAGAGTAAAAGCGAGATGTTCGCCGAGATGTGCAAGTAGAGGGCAACACCCTCTTTTGTAAACTATTGTTTTCGTAAATTTTGGGAATTTTTTACAAATTCCCGTTTTTTTTGTATATATTCCAAGTTGGAATAATCACACATGCGAATAATATCGCGCTAAAACGAAGGATTTTTGATGAATCGTTATGACCTGGTGCTTTTGGGATTGATTGATGAAAAGGAACGCAGCGGATATGACATCATTACGGAGATTCGGGTCCGCGAGCTGGATCGCTGGGCAAAGATCAGCACCTCCACGGTCTATAACCGCTTGACCACCCTGCAAAAGAATGGAAGCATCCTAGGCCGTGCCGAAAAAGATGGCAACCGCCCCGAGCGCGTGATGTACAGCATTACCGATAAGGGGAAGGAAACCCTCCGCAAGGAGGTCCTCAAACACCTGACCGGGTTCAACGACGACCCGAGGACGCTGGGTTTCGCCTTCCTCTACGGTGCCGAGAACAAGGAACTTATCCGCACCCTAGAGGCCCACGAGCGTCGCCTGGTGCAGGAAATCGAGAATCTTGAGAAGATGATCGCCGAAGAACCCAGGCCCACCCTCTACTCCGAAGGTCCGTTCCTCAACTGCATGAGCCGGGACCACATTCTGGTGGAACTCAAGTACGTGCGTGCCGCCATCGGCATTCTGCGGGACCCCATCCGCAACAAGAAGCTGGACGGCTACTTCTACATCAACTTCGGTAACCGGGATTTTGAGAATTTCAACCAGAAGAAAGAGGTGTGAGGTCGCTCCCGATGGTCGCTTTGAGCGATGAGGTCGGCACTTAGTGCCTTTGAGTTTTATGGGACTTTACTAAATTTGCATCAAAAGTTGTATTAGGTGACGGTGTATTTTTGCAATAGCTCATACCTCATCACCTCATACCCCAAAACCTTTTAACAACCCCCTCTTACGGAGAAACAATGGCTACAAAACAGACCAAGAAGAGCGCCCCGAAGGCCAAGAAGGTTACAGCTAAGGCTGCAGCTAAGTACGGCTACTTTGACGACGCCAAGAAAGAATACGTGCTCACCACGCCGGCAACCCCGATCAAGTGGTGCAACTATGTTGGTACTTTGAACTTTGGTGGTATCGTGGATACTACTGGCGGTACCCTCGTTTGCAAGGGCGACCCGGCCCTGAACCGTATCACCAAGTACATCGCCCAGATGCCTTGCTCTGACTTTAAGGCCAGCACCATCTATATCCGCGTGAAGAACGCCAAGGGTTACACCGTGTTCTCTCCGTTCGTGGTTCCGACTCTCACCAAGATGAAGAAGTGGGAATGCCACGTGGGTCTTTCTTACATGCGCTGGATTGCCGAATGCGAAGGCCTCCGTACGCAGGTGACGATTTTCGTGCCGACTGGCTCCAACACTCTCCTCCAGGACATCCAGGTCACGAACCTCGACAAGGCTTCCAAGGAAGTGGACATTATCCCGGTTTATGAATTCAGCCACTTCGAAGCTGAAAAGCAGCTCACCAACGCCGACTGGGTCCCGCAGACCATGACCCTCAAGGGCCACTGGGAAAAGGACGGCCACGTGGTGCTCGAACAGTACGCTTACATGAAGCGTGACTTCGCCGTGAACTATGTGACCGCGAACTGCAAGGTGGGTAGCTTCGATGGCGACCGCCGCGTGTTCCTCGGCGCAAACGAAATGGGTTCCTGGGCAGCTCCTCTCAGCCTCGGGAGCAAAGAACTTTCCAACAGTGAATGCGATCGTGGCGACAACATTGCCGCTCTCATGATCCACGCTGGCAAGATTGGCGCGAACAAGACCTTCCGCACCTGCACCCAGCTCGGTCAGGAACAGAGCCTGAAGGTTGCAGCCAAGGCTATCAAGAAGTACCGCGACTTGAAGAACGTCGACAAGGCTTTCGACGAACTCGCCGCTTTCTGGCAGAAGTACCTCTCTACGATCCAGGTGCAGACTCCGGATGCAGCGTTCAACTCCATGGTGAACGTTCACAACCCGCGTCAGTGCCACACCACCAAGAACTGGAGTCGCTACCTGTCCCTGTATCAGCTGGGCTACGGCACCAGCCGCGGTATCGGTTACCGTGACTCCAGCCAGGACCTCATGGGCGTGATGAGCCACATGCCGGAAGAAGCATTGGAACTCGCCCTGAACCTGCTCTCTGTGCAGCGCCCGGAAGGTAACGCCATGCACCAGTACGCTCCGCTTGCTCTTGCCGAAGACAACGGCAACGAAGCTAACGCCGGTGACTCCCGCGAAAAGAAGGGCGTGCTCGACGAAAACGGCAACCCGGCTTACGCTGACTGGTACGGCGACGACCACCTGTGGATCGTTCTCACTATTGCAAACTACCTCAAGGAAACCGGCAAGATGGACCTCCTCAAGAAGGAAGTCACCTTCTACGAAGCCGGCAAGAAGCGCGCTCAGCGTGAAAAGGGCACCGTGCTCGAACACCTCAAGCGCTCCCTCAACTTTACCCGTACTCACCTCGGTAAGCACGGTCTTCCGCTCCTCGGCTTTGCCGACTGGAACGACTGCATGAACCTCCCGCTTGGTGCAGAATCCTCCTTCAACACGGGCCTGTATGCTAAGGCTCTCCTTGAAATGATGGACATCTGCGAAGCTCTCGGCGACACCAAGTCTGTCGAAATGTACAAGGGCTGGTACGAAGACGTGAAGAAGGCCTTCAATGACAGCGCTTGGGACGGCAAGTGGTGGGTCCGCTGGTTCGACAAGCAGGGCAACGCCTACGGCACCAACAAGGCCAAGTACGGTAAGATTTACTGCAACAGCCAGTCCTGGTCTGTGATTTCCGGCATTGCTACTGGCGACCGTGCCGTGATGGGTATGGACAGCCTGAACAAGCTCCTCAACACCGCCAACGGCGTGAAGAGCTCTACTCCGGGCTACCGCGGCTTCGACCCGAACGTGGGTGGCATTTCTACCTATCCTCCTGGAGCCAAGGAAAATGGCGGTATCTTCCTCCACACGAACCCGTGGGTGATGATTGCCGAAACGATTCTCGGCCGTGGCGACAAGGCCTTCCAGTATTACAGCCAAATTAACCCGGCTGCCAAGAACACCAAGCTCGACGAGTTCGAATCTGAACCGTATTGCTATCCGCAGAACATCCTCGGTGACGAACACAAGCAGTTCGGTATGGGCCGTAACGCATGGCTCTCCGGCACCAGCTCCTGGACCTACCAGGCTGCAACGCAGTTCATCATCGGTGTACGCGCAAGCTTCAAGGGCCTCATCGTGAATCCCTGCATCCCGAGCTCTTGGGACGGCTTCAAGGTGACCCGCAAGTTCCGCGGCGCTACCTACGAAATCGAAGTGAAGAACCCGAAGCACGTGTGCAAGGGTGTCGCCGAGATGATCGTCGATGGCAAGAAGATTGACGCTGATGTGGCACCTATCTTTACGAAGGGTGTTCACAAGGTCGTCGTCACTCTGGGCTAATTTGAATTATAACCGTCGTGATACGGCGTTTCCCCAAAGAGGATAACTCCACTAAGGGGTAAACCCCAAGTGTCGTATAGTTCGCCCCCTCACGTACGTTTTGTACGCTACGGGGGCTCGCGCCTTGTCTCACTCGGTTCTAATCCAAATTTGATTTTTGGGTCTGCTTCTGATGAAGCAGACTTTTTCTTTTGCTCTCTGCGTTTTCAAGTTCACCAACCTTATTAAGATTCCTGAGCAAGCGAAGCGCGTCGAAGGGCGTGGTCGAAGGATCGAGTCCAGAATTTTAAGTCCGCCCCTTTGGGGGCGAGCTTTTTGTGATATGGGTTTCCTTTTTTTCTGAAAGGTGCTTTTAGAACGGCAAAAAAATGTATATTACTGATAGGGAATGGGCGAAAAGGAGAAGATTATGTTCTACAAATACTGGAAAGTCTTTTTGCTTGCCCTGACCAGTTTTTTCTGGGCCGGTTGTGACGATTCTTCGTCAGAAGCTGTGTGCCTTTATGGGCCTCCACCAGAATACCAGAGCAGCAACTCCGATAAAGTCGAGTCTTCCGCTACAATAAGCGACAATGGCGACACGGATGAATCTTCCAGTAGTTCTAGCAACGGCAGAGCACCTGTCAACTGCTACACCACGTCTGTAAAAGATACCGCCGGCTCCTCTTATAGTATTTTTGAATGCGACAACGGGAAAAAATACCTCAAGGATTTTGTCGTGTACTCGGAGGGCTTAAAAGACAGACTCCCGAAGGACATTCTATGGAGCGAACCGCGAGAGGGAATCGAGGGCGACAATTGCAATTTCAATGCAGCGCCACTTTGTGTCGATAAAATCGATTCCCAGGGAAGGCAGTATGGCGGCTGCTACCCGACTATCGAGTGTCCCTACAAACCTGATACGACAACAACCAACTGCTATGCCACATCGGTAAAAAACAAGGACGACGTAGAGATTGACATTGTTGAATGCGATGACGGTCACAAATGGACCCGGGAACAGGCACCATTCTCTATATGTGCAACAAACCCGATTTCTATACCGGAAGATGTCACTGTTGGCTTCCCGGAACCAGGCGGAAAGAATGCCAAAAACTGTAAACTTGGTCCAGACACCTGTGCAAAGACAGATTGTGGCTCCAAAAAAGAATATTGTGCCCCGACTATCGACTGTCCACACAAATAGGAACGTGCGTCGTTGATGGGTTTATCAAAAAATTGTATTTTGCTGGATAGGCTTGGGTAGTGAATGAGCGAAAATGTTCTATCGGCATTGGAAAAAGATTGCGCTTGCACTGACCGGATTCTTCTGGGCGGGCTGTGGCAATTCTACATCAGACCACGACTCGTCATTTGACAAGAAAGAAAATGTGGGGATATCTGTTGAGGATTCCGTAGGCATGGTAGTCGCTCTTTACGGTGTGCCCGCTGATTTTAAGTCTATAACCTTATGTTTTAATGGCATAGCTAAAAAAGAAGCAGGCAAGGAATTCAAGATTATCGACTGCACCGATGGAAACAGGTACTTGAGAGATCCTTCCGATGCCACGGGGGAGGGGGTGGTGCTCCCAGAAGGTGTGGATGCCCTGGCTCCTGAGGCGGGTTCCGACAAGGCCAAGAACTGCGAGTCGGCCCAGGAAGTTTGCATAGAGAGCAATCCCAACCTTGACCCTGACCCATTGGCCGGGTGTTTTCCCACCATAAACTGTCCTGAAAAGCCGACGGAAGATGAATAGTTTCCATGCATCTTTGTTTTAAGAAGAAACTCGCCCTCGAAGCCTATCGTCTTTACCGCCATGACGACCCAAGGGCCGCGCCAAGGACAACCCGCTGTTCCAGTTGACCAACCAAGAATTCCGGCAAGTCTTTGACTTTATCCGGGAGGTGAAGTCCCTGAAGGTCATCAACGTGAATTACGGCTGCGAAGGCTTCCTCGGGAGCTACGAGAAAGAAGCCCGCAATTACCCCTTCTTCTGCCGCGCCGGTGTGAACGTCAGTTCCGTGCTTTGCGACGGGAGCATTTCGGCCTGCCCGAGCCTGCGGGGCGACTACATCCAGGGGAACATCTACAAGGACGAGCTTTGGGATGTATGGCAGAACCGCTACCAGGTGATGCGGGACCGCCGCTGGGCAAAGATCGGCGACTGCAAGACCTGCAAGTACTGGCGCTATTGCGAAGGTTCCAGCCTGCATTTACGTGATGAAAAGACCAAAGAACTGGCTTATTGCCATGTGAAACGACTGGAAGACGCCGGAGCGTAATCGGGGGTGTTAGGGGGTGTCCCCTTAGGAGAGGGGGTAGCGGCCCTTCGGCGGGCTCAGGGACCTTTGTCACGGAGCCAACGAAGGAGAGCGAGGGGGAGACTTCCCCCCTTGGTTCGGGGTGAAAAATGCCTGATTTTAATCCAAAAATCGCCGTTTTTAAACCTTTATCCCTTTACGATTTAGCCGTTTTATGCTAAATTTGGGACTCCAATAGCAAACCAAAAAGGATTACAAAATGTATTCTATTGTTGAAACAGGTGGTTTCCAGTATAAAGTCGAGCTGGGCAAGGCCTACAAGGTCCCCACTCTTGACGCCGCTGTTGGTTCCGAACTGGAGCTCAAGTCCGTTCTTCTTTTCGCAGGAAAAGAAGTGCAAATCGGCACCCCTGTCCTGAACGACGCCTCCGTGAAGGTGGAAGTCCTTGCCCACGGCAAGTATGACACCATCATCGTTTTCAAGAAGAAGCGTCGCACCCGTTACGAACGCCGTAACGGTCATCGTCAGGGCTATACCGAGGTGCTGGTCACGGAACTTCGCTCCGGCGCAGAATCCGCAAAGGTCGATCCCAAGGTGATTGAACGCAACCGCGCTCGCGTGGCCGCGCTCGCCAAGCAGAAGGAGCAGAACAAGCCCCTTACGCGCAAGGAAAAGATTGCCCAGGGTATCGCAAAGCCCGCCAAGGTCAAGAAGAACTCTCTGCGCAAGGCTAAGGAGGCTTAATCCATGGCACATAAGAAAGGTCAAGGTTCAGTACGTAACGGCCGCGACAGTAACGCCAAGTATCTTGGTGTTAAGAAGTACGCGGGCGAAACCGTCAAGGCTGGCAACATCATCGTTCGTCAGCGCGGTTCTCACTTTCACAGTGGCGTGAACGTGGGCATGGGCAAGGATTTCACCTTGTTCTCCCTGGTTGACGGCAAGGTGAAGTTCGAACGCCTCGATGCAAAGCGTCAGAAGGTTTCTGTCTACCCCGAAGAAGCCTAATTCGATTTTGTTTCGATTTGAACGGTCGCTCTTGTAGCGGCCGTTTTTATTTTGTAGCGAATCGTAGGTTTGTCTTGGAATAGGGCTTTTTTCTATATTGTAACCCGATGATGTTTTGCGGTCTGAAAGACCTGTGTCGTAGGCCCCTGTTTTGGCCGGCTGTGCTCACCATGTGGGCGGCTTTTTTTGCCGTTTCCTTGATGGCCTGTTCCGACGACGACAGTACTATCGAGTTCCTGTTCGACAGGGAAGCCTCGGATGTGAGCGTGCTCCGGTCCTGCGCTACCGAAGGCGATACCTCTGCCTGTTACCGCATTAGGCTCCGTTATCCCATTGAAACGGAAAACTTGGCCCGCATCTACATGTGGGTGGACACTACCGTTTTGGACGACACTTCCAAGGCGGTTTCTTCGGACCAGGTTTCGAAGGCGACGGCCAGTTTCGACTACCCTCAAGGGACCAGGGCTCTTTACGACACTATTGACGTAACGGAGTACGTGAAGGATTTCCGGGATACCTATGACAGCCTTCAGGTGGCTTTTTATTGCGAATACGACGACAATGACGATCCGGGAGCTGTACAGCGGGTGTTCATTCATTTTGGCGATGACATGCCGCCGTCTCGGGTGAGCCTCTACGATTCCGTATGGACTACAGGCGCCCTGATTGAGTGGTATAGGCCTACGGACCAGACGGATTTTTACAAGCCCATGGAACTCTCTGGCCCCATTGTGGGCTACAACATTGTCCTTTATTCTCCGGACAAGAACGAGGACCTGCGCAATGTCAAGATCAGCCTCTATGCGCCCAATGGTCAGGATATGACGGGAGGCGTACTTTACAAGCGTCACGCCAGAATCCGTGCCAACAATGATTCTGTCTGGGTGGACGGAGTTAGCCACGATAATAACGTGAAGAACTATTTGCGCTTTGTGGTGTTGGATGGTAAAGGATTCGACTTTGATACAGATAGCCTGAACCGATTCCGCGTGGTGTTCGAAGGCCTGAAGGCGCAGTCCAAATACAATATCGGGCTCTCGTCTTGGGATTCTAGCGGAAATTCCTCCGGTAACGAGGGTGTGGCCACGGTAGAATCTTATCAACTGTTCATGACTACCGATTCCATTGCGCCCTTGATGCCTACAAAGCTCTACGTGTTGGAAGATACCCTGTTCCCGGGAATGGCTCGGCTCGACAGCAACAACCGCCTGCGGATTTTCTGGAATCGGAGCCTTGATCCAACGAATAAGAACCATGGGATTATTGCGGATACGGTTTTGTGGATTCCCGATACCTGTGGATTTGGAATTTGCTTTGATACGGTCGCGTCATACGTAGTCGACTATTACGACACGGCTTCAAAGGAATGGATAACCTACGATAACGTGGGTGGAGAAGGCCGTTATTCCATCTTGTACACAAGAAACGCCGATACCATGAAGGTTGCCTCTACCGGTTCCTTTGTGACGGACACTATTCGTTGGGTTTCTCCTGGGGATACCTTGATTCTAAGGATTCGTTCCAAGGATAAGTCGGGATATTATTCTGTAGCATTGATTGATACTATTGCGGTGTCCCCGGGAAGCCTTGCCAAACAGGTGACTTGCCCAGACGGGTTCCTGCCGGTGTCTGTTTCTAAAGATACGGTTTTCTGTATGGAACGGTTTGAACACCAGGATGATTCCGGCAAGTTCGTGAACAATGTATTGTACTCCGAAGCCCTGGCAGCCTGCGAAGCGATTACGGCCAGTGGATTCAAGGTGAGTCTCTGTAATGAACGAGATTGGGAACGGGTCTGCCTCTCTGGAGGAGCACTTTCGTATGGAGTATTGCAAGAAGATGAAATTGATGCGACGGAATACCTGTTCAGTTATTGTAACGTGGCAACCAATGATTTTGCTAGTGCAAACGACATAACTCTACGCAACCCGCGTTGTGTGAACCCTATGGGCATTAGGGATTTCCCGGGACAGCTCCAGGAATGGGCAAAGGGCCGTTCCGAAGATTCGGCTGCCGTGGTGAAGGGAGGAAGCTATAAAGTGTTCAACGGTTTGGAAAGGGAAGAAATTGCTTATTGCACGAATCGGTCGTTCCCTTACTTTACCCGTCTGGAATATGTGAAGGATTCTGTTTTCTTGTATCGTGAAGGTGCCAAGGTAGATACGGTTTATGCGGCTGATACCACGAGAACTCTTTACAAGCTTTTACGGACCAAGGATTTTAAGGATTCCTTGCAGTTCTTCAAGGTTCAGGACACGACAGGTGCGGTTATCGGTACAGATTACGCCCTCTATTCCGAATACAAGAACGGCGGGGATAAATGGCTCGAGACCATCAGTAATGGCCTCAAGTACGTGCCGGACCATATCGAGGTGGTGTTCTTGACGGGCAAGACCACGGCATATCGTGGAGCTTCTGCTTATTACAAGTCTCCTGTTATCGGTTTCCGCTGTTGCGCCTATCCGGAGTAATGCGTGAATTACCTGTCCATTGATTACGGTGAACATCGTGTGGGAATCGCTTTCGGGGATTCCGAAATTCGCATGGCGTTTCCCCGTGAAACAATAGACTGCAAGACCACAAATCTCTTTGAACGTTTGGACCAGCTTGTAAAGCAGAATAAGGTGGACGAGTTTGTGGTGGGCATGCCCTACCACCCCGATGGCCGCAAGGACGGCAAGAACGTGGTGGTGGAGGCATTTATCAAGGACTTGGAACTGCGGTTTCCGGGCATGAAAATCCATACTCAGGATGAATCTTATTCTAGCGTGCAGGCCCAGGAACAGACGGCCCATTGGAGCGTCAAGAAGAAAAAGGCCAACAAGGCGGTCATAGACTGTGCTGCTGCTGCCATTATTTTGCAGCGCTGGTTTGACGAGGGCTAATTTTTTTTGCCGTAAATATAAAGCTTCTATAGATAAGGTGGATAATGAGATAAAGCCTATATTTTATTCTAAACCCAATAGGGTTGGTGCTTTTTTTGCCCGTAAATGAAACCGTTCCGTCATGTCTACGGTAAAGCTGGAGGACTTCGTCAAGATATCCACATCGGAAATGAATTTGGGCAAAGAGACAAACCCATAAATCGTGGGCAACCACATTTCGGGGAAATGGCAGAACAGCTTTTTTAACTTTTGGTGTAAAAACGGTGCAGGCTCCGAGCCAACAGTTGTTGATAAGATTCCCGATGATGCTTTTTTTCATAGGCCATCGGGAGTCAAAATGTTTTTCTTTTGTGATATTTAAATCGGAATCCGTCAGTGAACAGTTACACATGACCATGTCATAATCGCCTTCTCTGAGGAAATTTTCCATTTTAGAGATTTTATTCGGGAGCCAAACATCGTCTTGATCGGCAAAAAATATCAGATCGCCTGCAGAATGACTCAAGGCGTTTTCAAAATTGTTGGCGACACCATGTCTCTGATTATGGAAAAGCTTGATTCGAGGATCGTTGTAGGATTGAATTATGTCAATGGTTCCATCCGTTGAACCATCATCGGATATGATTAATTCGTCGTTTTTACCCAATTGTGCGAGAATACTATCTAGCTGCGGTCGTAGATATTTTTTTCCATTATAGGTTGCTAGACAAATGCTGTGCATGAATTTAGGTCGTCTATCTTAGCTAGATTAGCCGTTGGTTTCACGGCATTGCCTTACTCCCACTCAATAGTGCCAGGCGGCTTGTGGGTCACGTCGTACCACAGCGAGCCTGCGCCTTCTGCTTCAAACTTGCGCCAGAGACCTGCAAGCATGCTCTGGTCGATTTCGGCGAAGTTTGCGGTCATGGCTTCGGTGGAGTTCACCGGGCGCATCACGATGCAGGGCTTGCCCGCCGTGCGGAGCGGAACGAGAACGACCGGCATTTGCCAGATCTTTTCGTACAAATCGTTTGCCTGCAGGAATTCAGTGCAGATGTTGTCGAACTTGCGGAGGGTATCGAAGTTTTCGCGGGTGGCGAACTGCTCGACGAGCTTCGGGTCTTCATCGGCCACGCTGCCGATCTG
>JAEDLI010000117.1 GCA_016295375.1 Fibrobacter sp.
ATCTGTTGCGGGCCATTTCTATGGCCGCGGCTCTATAGTCTTCTTCGGAGATTCGATCGGGTCCCCAGACCACCACCTTGTTCCTGCCGGATTCCTTGCCCTCGTACAGGGCCTTGTCCGCCATCTGGATGCTGCGGTCGGCGCCAAGGCGACCGTCGTACTTGGAAACGCCCAGGGTGATGGTGACGTTGATGAGAAAATCGGCGTGCTTGATGGACTGTTCTTCCACCTGCTTGCGGAACCGCTCAGCCACAACGGCAGCTCCGTCCAAGTCGGTCTCGGGGAGTAGCACCAAAAATTCTTCGCCGCCGTAGCGGCCCACGATGTCGTAGTTCCGCAACATCCCGCGGATGGTCTGCGCCACCGATTTCAACACCTCGTCGCCACAGGCGTGTCCGTAGGTGTCGTTGATTCTTTTGAAATGGTCGATGTCAATGAACACAAAGCAGAAGGGCTTGTGGGACCTGGAAATGCGGCTGACCTCGTTTTCGATGCACTCGTGAATGTTCCGGCGGTTGGGTAGCCCGGTCAGTTCGTCGGTCCTGGACATGATGCGAAGTTTCTTGTTGGCCTCTTCCAGTTCTTGGGTTCTTTCGGCGACTTCTTGTTCCAGGAGTTCTCTGTGGGACTGCAATTCCTTGAACTGCCGTCTGATGGTCTCGTGCATCAGGTTGAACGCCTTGGAAAGCTGGCCCACTTCGTCGTTACGCCGGTCAAACCTGATTTCGGGGGCGTCTATGTTGTCGTCGGTAATCTTTTTCATGTGGACAATCAGCTTGTTCAAGGGTTTGCCCAAGATGAGGAACATCCAGAAGGAAATAAGGCAGGTGACAACGATGGTTCCTACAAGGAAAAGCATACTGGACTGCTTGATGGCCGACGCCATGTCTTCGATCTCATTGCGGGGTTGCAGGGAAAGCAGGCCGAACTGGAAAGCGTGGCTGTATTCGTAATTGACAAGGTATTCGTTGCCGTTCTTGAGCTTGACGAATGTGGGTCCCGGAGTTTCAAATCTCTGGGGCTGGAAATTTTCGAAGCCGAGTTCCGTAATGTTCATCCGCTTGCGGCCGGTTTCCTTGAAACTGGGCAGGTACAGAATCTCGCCTTTTTCGGAGATGGCTATAACAAACCCGTTCTTGCCCACCTTGCAGTCGGCAAAGTATTTTTCAAGACGCTTGAAAGAGAAATTAGCAAGCAGGATACCCTTTTCTTTCCCGTCCCCGATAACTTCAGACGCAAAAATGCGGGTGGGCATGGAGTGGTCGTCTTCGATGCTCCAGGGGCTAAAGTAGGAATTGTGCTTGGGAATTCTGGAAATGTCGAAATGGAGCTGGACTTTTTCGTCGGCGAAATCGTTTTGCCTTTCACAAATCAGGTTGTTTTCGTCGTCGTAGAGGTTGATGGTCTCGTCGTCATTGAACAGGGAGGCGATGTTGTCGCTGTTGATGTAGGCGCCCGCGATGGAGGAGTCCAAACTCTGGATTTCGGTGGTGTGGGTAAGGAAGATGATACGGTTGGCGAAAAGACGGATGTCGGTGTTTGCCGCAATGACCATTTGCCGCAGCTGGGTGCGGTTGTTGTCGCTGCTCCAGCCGATTAGAGACTTTATTTGACCCCGAACAAAGAAGAAAATACTGATAGAGGCGATCAATACCGTAGCAAGAATCAGGAGCAGCAAACTCTTGAAAATGGTGCTTTGGGAAAACTTGACAGCTCTGGCTTCTTTCATGGTTGAGCTACGAATTTAACAAAATGAAGGGGCTGACGCTAGAGAGATGTCCCTTTTTTTACACCACGGCACGTCTAACGCATAAAATGCGTTAAATGAAAATTGTGAGCCTTATCAAGTCCTAACGCTCTTTTTTGGGAATATAACCAAATCGTTTCCCTTTTAGTTATATTTTTCCCGTCGTAATTACGATAAACTCAATCCTTAAGGAGTAATAAAAAAATGAAAAAAGGTATCGCTACCCTTCTCGCTGCCGGCATGATCGTTCTCTCCGGCTGCTACGGCTCTAACGCCTGCTTCAACAAGCTCCATGACTGGAACGGCACCCTGGGTGACAAGTGGATCAACTCTATCGTCCACTTCTTCATGATGTGGATTCCGGTGTACGGCATCTGCTTGTTCCTGGTGGACGGCCTGGTTCTCAACACCATCGAATTCTGGACCGGCTCCAACCCGCTGGCTTCTGGCGATTCCTACCATGAAACCGACGCTCAGGGCAACTCCATCGCCGCCGTGAAGAACGCCGATGGCACCATGTCCGTCGAAGTGACCGCCGCCAACGGCGAAAAGGCCAACCTCACCCTCCAGCGCGACGAAAACGTTGTCCGCGCTCTGGACGCTGAAGGCAATCTGGTTGCTCAGTACGAAATCGAAAAGTAATTCTACTACTTGAGATTACAACGAAGGGCTTCGGTATTTACCGAGGCCCTTTGCTTTTCCCCATGTCATCCTCGATCAACTCAGGAGCGTAGCGATTGAGACGAGAGAGAATGCGCATTTGCCCCTCCACGTCATCCTCGCGCAGGCGAGGATCTATGTGCTTTACTAAAACTTCTTGATGCTTGCTCGCCGCAGCCTGTCGTTCAGCGCCATCCCAAGTCCTGTATCTGGAATGGGGTCCACCAGAATCAGGTCGTATTCAGGCCTGTCCAGTTCGTGCATCAGGGCGTATAGCTTGGCGGTGGCTTCCACCAGGTCGCTTGTTTTAGACAAATTAACGGTTGCTGGAATCGGACCTTCTGTCGTCCCGAATGCAATTCTCACGGTTCGGGTTGGCAACTTGTAGTCTTTTTTTATTGGCCCATAATATAGCGGAACCTGTGGCCTGTAGTGGGTATCCAACTGTCCGGGCGCCGCCATGGGTTTGCCGGGTTTGGAGCTGGAAATGCCTAACGCCACCTTCCCGAGAACCCGCTCCACCATTTCGGCGGTGACGGCGCCCGGTCGAAGGATTGTGGGCGTCTCGTTCAACAGGGAAATGATGGCGCTCTCTACGCCCACCTGGCACGGCCCGCCATCGACAATGCCTGCGATGCGTCCGCTCAGCTGTTCGGCCACATGCATAGCCGTCGTCGGGCTCACATGCTTGAAAAGGTTCGCGCTAGGTGCGGCCAAGGGAAGGTTTGACTTCCGGATAATTTCTTGTGCTACCGGGTGCGACGGGAACCGCACCGCCACCGACGGAAGCCCGCTGGTGGCCAGGTCCGGAATGCAGTCCTTCTTAGGAAGCACCAGCGTCATGGGCCCGGGCCAGTAGGCCTCGGCCAGCTGGTAGGCGGCATCGGGAATATCCCTGGCCACGTCGGCCAGCTGCTTGATGTCGCAGATATGGACAATCAGGGGGTCGAAGGTGGGGCGTTCCTTGGCGGCAAAAATCTTTGCCAGGGCATCGGGATTGTACGCGTTTCCCGCAAGGCCATAAACCGTTTCGGTAGGGATGGCCACCACCTGGCCGTCCTGCAATAGCCGGACCGCCTCGTCAACACTTGTCCAGGGAGGAAATAGCATTTTCAGTCGTCAGTTTTCAGTTGTGAGCATTGCGAATTTCAAGACGTTCTTATCCAAAATCTCACAACTCATAAATCACAACTCAAAACTCTCACGCCTCTTAGTTCTCCGCGGGTTGCTCCGCTTCGGGCTTGGCTTCGTCCTTGCGGCCGAAGGCGAACACCTGGTCGCAGGCGGAATTGAACCGCTTCCACACCTTGTCGGATTCGCTACGGGGAACAGACCCAACCTCTTTCCACAGGCGGCGGAGATGCTTCACCTTGTTCATGGCGCCGCCGACGGTCTGCTCGTTAAGGTCGGTGAGCAGGTCTTCGGCCTGCTCGCACAGCAGAATCTTCTTTTGCAGGTTATTCTGACGGGCCTGTTCCTGGATATCCAGCTGGTCACGGCGCCGGCTGAAGAAGTCGTCGCAGATTTCGCGGAAGTCCTTCTGCAGGTTCACTTCGTCTAGACCGCAGGAACCCAGTTCCCGCCATTCCTTCTGGAGGTCGCGGACGGCATCGGCCAACTGGTTGCTGCCGGCGCTTTCGGCGAACTGTTTTACCTTCTCGATCATCGCCTGCTTTTTCGCCTTGATGTCGGCGAGCTGCTTCTTGATGTCTTCGTTCACCTGGGCGTACTTGTCCATGAACTGGTTCACGAAGCTTGCAAAACGGCTGTTGATGGTCTCGATGGCATCTTTGGGAACCATGCCGATTTCTTTCCATTCGGCTTCAAGAGACTTGACGGTATCCACCAATTTCTGGCTGATGTTCGACAGGTCCAGGGCCTCAAGCTTTGCGCAGAGGTCTTCTTTCTTTTTCAGGTTCTCCTGCTTGGCTGCGTCCATCTCTTCGAAATGGCCACGCTTCTTCTCAAAGAATCCGTCGCAGGCGCTGCGGAAGCGGGCCCAGATTTCTTCGGACTTGCTCTTGGGCACAGGACCGATGGCCTTCCAGGATTCCTGCAGCTGCTTGAGCTTGCCGGAGGTGGCGTTCCAGTCGGTAGATTCCGTCAGGGCTTCGGCCTCTTCGCAGAGCTTGAGCTTGCGCTCGTAGTTCTCTTCGCGGGTCTTGTCCTCTTGTTTCAGGATTTCCTTGTGCTCGGCGTAGAACTCGCCGGTCACCTTCTTGAAGCGCTCCATCAGGGCGGCAAGGCTTTCTTTAGGAACCATGCCGATGTTCTTCCAGGATTCCTGGATTTCCTGCATGGCCTTGAACTTGTCCTTCCAGAAAATTTCGGCGTTGTTCAACAGGTCTTCGGCCTTCTGGCAGAGGGCTTCCTTGTCGGCAAGGTTCTTGACCCTTTGTGCCATGCGCTCTTCGATAAAGGGAGCGCAGTTCTCCTTGATTTTTTCGAACAGTCCCTGGAAACGGTCCTTGAATTCCGCAAACTTGGTGGGCGAAATGGGTCCGATGTTTTTCCACTTGGTGGCGAGATTCTTGAGCTTGTCCAGCACTTCCTGGTTGCCTTCTTCCTTAGAAAGCAGTTCCAGTTCGTCGAGGATGGAGGCCCTGTCGTTCTCGTTGTGCCAGGACTGCCACTGCCGCATTTCCTGGAAACGTTCCGTGGCGGACTTGTATTCCAGCCACAGCTCGTGGTATTTGAATTTCTGGTCGCCTACGATGTCCTTCCATTCCTGGAAGGCGGCCCTGAGCTTGAGGCTCAGTTCCTTGAAGTCTTCGTTTTCGTTGAAGCCCTTGACCCGCTCAATGATGGCCTTGAGCTTTTCGGAATTCTTTTCGAAGCGTTCCTGGGCGGAGGCGTTGAAGGCCGCAATCTTTTCGCCCAGCTTGCTACGGAGAGAGTTGTATTCTTGCAGTTCGGGATCGCTGCCTTCCAGCAGAGGAAGCTTTTCCCATTCCCGGACAATACCATGGAGGTGCTTGGAAGTGGTTTCGGAGCATTCCGTATCGGCGAGGGCCTGAAGCTGGTCCAGAAGTTCCCTGCGGTTGGATTCTTTCTCTTCGCTGGCTTCTCCTTCTTCGGCAGGAGCTTCCTTCTTTTTCAGGTCCTGAACCTTGAAGAACAGCTGGTTGAACTTGCGGATGGCATCGGGAGTCATCTTGGACTTGTTCTCGTTCCATTCGGCGATAATCTGGTCTGCCCGTTCCATGTTTTCCTGGAGCTTGTTTTCGTTTACCAGGGCTTCCAGTTCTGCACAAGTTTCCATCAGGTGGTTGACCAGGGCCTGCTTTTCGGCTTCTGCCTTTTCGGCGGCGATGCGGGCGGCATCGGCCTCGTCGCAGAACTTGACGAAGCTGGCGTAGATTCCGTCCAGAGTGGCTTGGGCAGGGCCCATCCCCAGGGCCTTGGCTTCTTCCATCAGTTCTTCAAACTGGCCCTTTACAGAAATGGGGTCTTTCTGGGCGGCCAGGTGGTGGGCCTGCTGGATAAGGGCTTCCCGCTTGCTCATCAGGAGCATCTGGGCGCGCTTTCCGCCGTCGGCGGCGTCTTGCATGGCCTTGATCTTGTCGGCGGCCACCTTGCGCACGGAGGTGTGCTTGGAAGACTTGGCCACTTCTTGAAGCAGGCTTTCCGAAGAAAGCTTGTTCACCGCTTCCATGGCCACCTTCTCGACGGCATCCTTGGTGGCGGCGATGGCGAGCAGGTTCGCCTTGCTCACCAGTTTCACCAACTCCAGGCGGAGCTCGGAGGAGGGCAAATTCTTGATCAGGTCTTCGGCGTAGCGGGTGTCCTTCAGTTCGTTGATAAAGCGCAGGGTCTCGGGGGAGGCAGCGCGGGAATCCTTGAGCTTGCGGACAATTTCATCGAAATAGCGGGACTCGGCCAGGCGACGGACGTGGGCGTCCTTGTCGTTTTTCGAAATCTGTGCGAGGGCGGAAATCACCGTCAGTTTCTTGACGGCTGCCGTGCGGACTTTGGGTTCCTCGTCGTACAGGGCGATTCGTTCAAAGGTGTCCTGATTGGAAGGTCCCATTTCCTCGACGGCCTCGATACGCTTGTCGGGGTTGGAATT
>JAEDLI010000118.1 GCA_016295375.1 Fibrobacter sp.
TGGCCGAGCTGGCCGAAGGCGCGTCCCTGCTAAGGACGTATAGGACTTAATCCTATCGCGAGTTCGAATCTCGCCCTTCCCGCTGAAAGCCCCGGACTTGAGAAATCAGGCCCGGGGTTTTCTTTTTGGGAGCGAATGCGCTGGTTTTTTCGCGAACTTTCCTATATTTTGGGCATGAGTCTAAAGCAAATTGTCGCTCCCAGCGTGTTGAACGCGAACTTTTTGGAACTTGGCAAGGGCCTGAACGCCATCGAGAACGGCGGCGCGGGCCTTGTGCACCTGGACATCATGGACGGACACTTTGTGCCCAACATCAGCTTTGGTCCGGGCATTTCGGCCTGCGTGGGCAAGGGCACCAAGCTCCCGCTGGATTGCCACCTGATGATCGAGAATCCCGAAAAGTACGTGGGCGAATTTGCGAAGGCGGGGGCAAGCATCATCAGCGTGCACGCCGAGACCACCAACCACCTGGACCGTCTGCTCCACCAGATAAAGGAACTTGGCGTAAAGCCCGCCGTGGCCATCAACCCGGCAACTCCCCTGGAAAGCATCAAGTGGGTGCTGGACACCGTGGATATGGTGCTGATCATGTCGGTGAACCCCGGCTTTGGCGGCCAGAGCCTGATTCCCTATTGCCTGGACAAGGTCCGCGAACTTCGCCAGCTGAAACCCGAACTGGATATCCAGATTGATGGCGGCGTAAAGCTGGACAACATTCTCGCCTGCAAGGAAGCGGGCGCCAACGTGTTCGTGGTGGGCAGCGCCATTTTCGGCACCGCCGACCCCGAGTCCACCTGCCGCGAGTTCGTGAAGAAAGTTGGCGGGTAAAGGCAACCTCCTGCTTTTAAAAAGCATCTAAAGGTCATGAATATCACGAAAGTCTCTTTGCTCGGGGTTCTGGCGGCGGTAACGCTTTTGCATGCCGGTAAGTCTTGGACTTTGGAGGCCTGCCTCAAGCAGGCGGCCGAAAAGAGCCTTTCGCTGGAGACGGCTAAGCTCCGGGAGCAGCAGGCTCAGGTAAATGTCAAGCAGGCAAAAATCGGGCATTACCCCACGGTTTCGGCCAGTATCCAGAATACCCTTTACGACCACCCCTTTGTAGATCAAGAAGACCATTACCGCCTGAACCTGGGTTTGAACGGTTCCGTGACCCTGTGGGACGGCGGCGCCACCAGCCTGAACGTAGAGGCCAAGGAACTGAGCCGGGAGGCGGCGGAACTTTCTACCCTGCAGACCAAACGCACCGTACAAGAAAACGTGCTGAACGCCTACATGAGCCTGCTTTTGGCCAAGGAAAACCTGCGGACGGCGGATTACGCGGTAGAAGTGGCCCAGGCGGAATTCGAATACTTTACGAACCTCTACGGGGTAGGTTCCGTGACCAAGAAAGACCTGACCCAGTCCGAGGCCAGCGTGCTCCAGAAACAGGCGGCAAAGATTACGGCCGAACTGAAGGTCTCTACCGCAAGGACCACGCTCCGGCAGCTGCTGGAACTGCCCGAGACCGAAGAGTTCGACGTGTCCGCTCCCGAAATCAGCATGAACAATCCGGATTCCTTGCCGCCCCTGCCGGAATACGGCGAGCTGCAGGCCCGCATTCGTGCGGCTCACCCCGGGCTTAAATCCGACAGCATTTCTGTGAAGGCCGCCCAGAAGAACACCAAGGTGGCGGGCAAGACCAGCTCTATCTCCGTGACCCTGGGGGCAAATTCCAGCACAGGCTTGCAAGCCTGGGAATCCAAGGGCTACAAGGACCAGCTCAAGTACGGCTGGCAGAACTCCTTGACTCTCGGGATCAGCATTCCCATCATTGACGCGGGAGCTACCGCCAACAAAGTGCTGCTGGCCCAGGTGAACGAGGCGGAGACCCAGGTTGGCCTGCAGGAGACGGCAAAGAATTTGGAAAACAGCATCGAGAAGCTCTACCTGAATGCCCTCAGCGCCGATTTGCAGTGGAAGGCTGCCGTCTTGCAGGTGGCCGCCGAGCAGGAGGCCCTTAAGGTGGCCGAAGAGCAGCGCAGGCTGGGGACGCTGACCTACACCGATTACCTGAACCAGAAAAACAGTCTGGAATCGGCGCAGGTCGCCCTGAACAACGCCAAGTACACGAGCCTCCTTTCCCGCAAGCTTCTGGACTTGTACCAGGGCCTGCTGGATTAATCCAACCAGTCATCCCCGCTGTCATTCTGGAACCCTGGAGCGTAGCGATAGGGCGATAGAATCACGGGGATCTCCTTTTCTCGCCTGCTTAAAAACAAAACGTCCCCCTGTTTCTTACTTGAAACAGGGGCGTTTCTTATTGAAAGGGATGTCCGCTTTGTCATCCCCGCGAAGGCGGGGATCTCCCTTTTTCACCCCAAAAACGCCATTTTTTTTGCCGTTTCATGGCCATTTTTTCCGAATGGGTGCCGTCCTCTACAAAAATTGGCACGGCCTTTGCATATAGGAGTGTGAAAACAAAAAACCGGGTCCCCGGCCAAGGCAAACCGCCAAGGCCCGGGGCCCACAACCAGTGAGGTTAAAATTATGCTCAATACTCAGATTCTTCCTTCTGCTTTCTATGGTCTCCAGAACTTCCTCGACAACTTTAACGCCTGCAACGCTCAGGGCGAATGCGCCTACACTCCCAAGGCCGACTACTACGAAGTGGACAACGGCTTTGTGCTAGAGGTGGAGCTGCCGGGCGTCAAGAAAGAAGACCTGGACGTGCAGGTAGAAAAGAACATCATCACTGTCAAGGCCACCCGTGCCCGCAAGGATAGCAAGTACACCTACGAACGGAGCTTCCGCCTGGCCGACGACATCGACCCCGAGAACATCAAGGTCTCGTTTGAAAACGGCGTGTTGACTTTCTCGCTAGCCAAGAAGCAGCAGGCCTCCGCACGCAAGTTGACCGTGGACTAACTCGGCGCTGTAACGATTCTTCATTGTGCTCCTTAAACACCAGGGACATCCGCAAGGGTGTCCCTTCTTTTGTGTTGAGGGGGGGGGGGGGAGGTCTCCCCCTTCTAATGCCAGCAAGGCGTTTTTCAATTTGTGTAAAAAAATGTGCGGGTGCCATCCCCAGAATGCTGATTTTTTCGTTCCGAATCTCGCGCCTCGAGCCTCGAACCCCGAACCTCACATTCCCAAGATCCTAACCACTAGCCACGGCCTTACGGCCTAACCACGGACCTTCGGTCCTAACCACTATTTTCTATCTTTCCCCCCATGAACTATTCCATCCCTCAAGAAGTTTTCGTGAAGGCTGCCGAACAGTACGGCACCCCCCTCTGGCTTTATGACCGCGCCACCATCGAGAAGCGCGTGAAGGAAGTCCAGGTTTTCGACACCGTGCGTTTTGCCCAGAAGGCTTGCCCGAACCTCTCCATCGTAGCGCTCGTACGCAAGCTCGGTGGCGTGGTGGATGCCGTTTCTGCAGGCGAAATCGTCCGCGCATTGAAGGCGGGTTTCAAGGGCGGAGTCCAGAAAGGCAAGGCTCCCGAGATTGTCTACACCGCAGACATCTTCGACCGCGACGCGCTTGAACTCGTGAAGAAGTACGACATCGCGGTGAACGTCGGTTCGCCCGACATGATCCAGCAGCTGGCCGATTTCGGCGTGAAGTCGGAACTTACGCTCCGCGTGAACCCGGGCTTTGGTCACGGGCATTCCAGCAAGGTGAATACCGGTGGTCCGCTCAGCAAGCATGGCGTGTGGCACGAACAGATCAAGGACTGCGTCAAGCTCGCGCAGTCAAACGGAATGTGGATTACAGGGCTCCACATGCATATCGGTTCTGGCTCCGACTTCGAACACCTCTCGCAGGTTTGCGACGCCATGGTGGACGCTAGCCGCCGCCTGGGCTCTCACCTCCGCACCATCAGTGCAGGGGGCGGCCTCCCGATTCCGTACCACGAAGAAGACAAGGGCAACCGCATCGACATGCAGGCCTACTACGACCTGTGGGACAAGGCACGCAAGAACATCCAGCAGAGCATCGGCCACGAGGTTCACCTGGAAGTTGAACCTGGTCGCTACCTGGTGGCCGAAAGCGGTTACCTGATGGCTGAAATCCGCGCCGTCAAGAAGCAGGGCGATAATTTGTTCTACCTGCTCGACGCCGGCTTTACCGACCTGGTGCGCCCGAGCTTCTACGGTAGTTACCACGCCATATCGATTATCGCCCGCGACGGTCGCGAGATGAACGAGATGGTCGACGCCGTCGTGGCAGGCCCGCTCTGCGAATCCGGTGACGTGTTCACGCAGGAAGAAGGTGGCTTCGTGGTGACCCGCAAGCTCCCGAAGGCAAAGGTGGGTGATCTTTTGATTCTCCATGACGCAGGTGCCTACGGTGCGGCTATGAGCAGCAACTACAACAGCCGCCGCTATGCCGCCGAGACCATGTACACGAACGGCGAGCTGAAGGTCATCCGCGAAAGGCAGACCTTCGAGCAGCTGTTGCAGAACGACAGGGTTATAGACCTGTAAGCAAATGTCACCCTAGAAGGGGTGGCAAAACGCTGATAATCGCTATTGACTTTTCCGCTTAACATTTTGTATATTACAAAATGTTAAATGGAGATGTCTATGGAAAATCCCTTTATTTTGCGTCCTTACGAAAGTGCTGAGTTTTTTTGCGATCGCGAAAAAGAAACACGGGATATTATAGACGATTTGGAAAACGGCGTCAATGTGACGCTGATTTCTCCGCGTCGTTATGGCAAAACAGGGCTGGTCTACCATGTTTTTGATGAATTTGCCAAAAGGCGCCCCTCCGTGACGCTATGCTATTGCGACATTTACCCGGCAGACAATCTGGAGGGTTTTGTCAAGCTCCTTTCGGAATCCATTGTGGCAAATGTGAAGGCCGAGCCTACTTTAAAGAAGTTCTTCTCGTTTTTTTCGGGAATTCGTCCATTGGTGTCGTATGACCCTGTTTCGGGTTCGCCACAGGTAAGCATTACGTACCAAAATGAGGGACAGAAGCTTTCTACGCTCAAAAGTATTTTTGATTTCCTGGGTTCCCAAAAGAAGACATTTGTCATTGCGTTTGATGAATTTCAGATTATACGCAATTTTAAGGGCGTAAATATGGAGGCGCTGTTGCGCACCTATATCCAGCCGCTAAAAAATGTACGCTTCGTGTTTTGTGGAAGCCAAAAGCATATCATGACCGATATGTTTGTGAACGAAAAAAGCCCGTTCTACGAAAGTACGCATGTTGTTTATCTCGACAAAATCCAGCCGGATATCTATGGCGCGTTTATCAAGAAACTGTTTGGCATGGGGAGCCGACGCATTGATGATGATGCTCTTGAATTTATCTTGGAGTGGACCCGTTGCCATACCTTCTATGTGCAGTATCTTTGTCATCGTTTGTTCCATGACGGTGGCAAGAAAATTACTTTGGCCGATGTTCGCCTGTCTTGTGCTGAAATCTTGCGCGAGGGGATGAACGGCTTCTTGGAACGCCGAAACTTGCTGACGGATAAACAGTGGCAGTTCTTGAAAGCCGTTGCCAAGGAAGGCTCCGTTGCACAACCCACGGCGGGTAGTTTCTTGAATAAGTATAAACTGGGAACCGCAGCAGCTGTCAAGCGAATTGTCACGTCGCTTGTGGAAAAGGAACTTTTGCTTGAAACACTCTCGCTAGAGGGCAAAAGCTACTGCGTTTATAATGTGTTTTTGAGCCGTTGGCTTGAATCTATTTAACATTTTGTAGTATACAAAATGTTAAATGCCCTTATAGACTCCTGCGGCTTTCTCGAACTCTTCCTTGAACCACAGACGTAAATCTCGCGGTTCTAGAATATCGGCGTCGCTCAGGAACTGCGGAAAGTACACCTTTGCGAGTTTCTCGGAGCACTCGAAGGTTTAGGTGCCGGCGCCGTTTACCTCGGCGGTTGCGGCAGCTTGCGCTGATCCGCTTTCGCCAACTTTGGCAATTACTTTCGGGCGGTTGGTAGTGAGCTTGTTGTAGCGCGTGGCACCTTCTTCGGTGAGTTTCACTTTGATGCTTTGTCCGTAACACAGGAACGGGTCGAAGTGCTCACGGAATACTTCCGCCTGGTGTGAGAGTTCAAAGTTTTCGCGGTAGAACGCCTTGCTTGCGGTATCGGGAGCGACTCCCCGGATGTGGCAGAGCCGCAGTGAATGGAATCGCTCGCCGGTAGCGGCGCACTCTACTTTGTCGTCGCACACTACCACGTATGCCCGCACCTGCGACGGCGAGAACGCCAAGAAGCAGGGCGAAATGCACTTTCGCTCTCCGCGGTAGGTGAGCGAAACGTTGGTGCAGGCCTCCGCGGCGGCATTCAGCTTGTCCAGTTCATCGCGGAATATAAAGCATTCCCGCTTGCCGCGGGGCATGTTCACGTAGCATTCAAAGAAGTAGCGGCAGAGGGTCGCGATTTTGGTGCCCGCGTTCTTGGTAAATGAATTCGCGAAGTTCGCAAAGCTT
>JAEDLI010000119.1 GCA_016295375.1 Fibrobacter sp.
GAACCCGTATCCGGCCCCGAATCCGGACGTCATCCACGCAAGTCCGATGCCGCCGGGCGATTTTGCGTTGAGCGTACCCTGCGGGCGATTCCTACGTATTTCCGGCGTATGTCCATGTTTTTTTGAAGGCGTATTTCCACTTTTTCAGAATAAAATCTATATTCACGCTGGATGTCAACAACCATAATGGCTAACAGAGCCTTCGCATTTTTTCTCGCCGGTCGAGGATTTTTATCAGAGCCAGTTCGAATATGAGCAAATAATCGATGTCCGTGACAAGCAAAAATATCATGCGATAAAAATAGGGGACCAGTTTTGGATTGCCCAGAATATGAACTACGCGACAGAAAGTAGTGTATGTGATTCGTGTGAATTGTATGGCCGACTCTATACCCATGAAGAAGCCTTGAATGTTTGCCCCGAAGGGTTTGTGCTGCCCTCGTATTGGGATTACAAGAAATTGAAAAGAAGCCTACAGGGCACAGAAAAGTGGTTTACGGATAAGGGGACTCAGGGGACAAAGCTATGGTTCTCTGTCAAGGGCGTTTCAGGGGGAATTGACACCCTTGGCTTTGCGGCGATACCTAGCGGTTTCTTTAGCTATAAGGATAGCGTCGTAAGGCGCAGGGGTGATATGGCTGGATATTGGACTGCGGACTATGATAGGGATTATGCGCTGCGCCTAAAGATTGACATCAAGAATGACATGAGCACTATTGATGGGTTAGAAAGAGATTACGGCTTTGCGGTTCGATGCATCAAGAGGAAGTCGTCAGTTCAAAACAAAGAAAAGACTTTGCTGATAGATGGACGGAATTCCAAATATTACAGGACTACAACCATTGGCGGTGTTCGCTGGATGGCACAAAACCTGGATTACAAGGTGAAGAAAAGCTGGTGCCTGAATGACGATGATTCTATGTGTGGCATGCTGGGACGGCTTTATGCGTGGGATGCCGCACAAACGGCGTGTCCTTCTGGGTGGCATCTTCCGCGTAAGTCTGAATTGGATTCGCTCGTGTTCGCTGTGGGTGGAAAGTCTGTAGCGGGATTGGCTTTGAAGATGCAGGATTCCTGGAATGGTGATTCGGCTACGGATTCGTACTTGTTCTCGGCTTTCCCTGTAGGATTTCGCGACGGGAAAAAGGGAACCTACGAAAATGGAATGACTTCGACTCATTTCTGGTCTTCGTCAGAAGCTACAAAATCGTCTGCCTATGCTTTGGAACTGGAAGCTGGAAAAAATTCGGCGCAGGTGCGAACCATCCGCAAGGATTACGGGGTGTCCGTTCGCTGTGTCGAGGGCGACCCGGATTTCGGAGTGATGGTTGATTCCCGTGACGAGAAAAAGTACAAGTTTGTAAAAATCGGCAGTCAGGTCTGGATGGCGGAGAACCTGAACTACAAGACAAAACTCGGTGAAGGAACTGGTCGGGATGTCTGCTATAGCAATCTACACGGGCAGCATGCGTTCCTGTATGAAGACGCCTTGAATGCGTGTCCAGATGGCTGGCATTTGCCGACCGACGAGGATTGGGTTGAACTGGTCGATTACGCCCAGAATGCTTGTGGAAATATTGACGTAACAGGTTGTCTGGCTAAAGGCATTTGGGGACAGATGGAAAGCGACCAATGTTCGAATGCCGTTGAAGGCGAATACGGGGAAACACAATATGTTGAAGATCTGGATTGTTTACGAAGGGGCGGCTACCGTTTAGAGGCCTCGGATAGGCTTTCCTTTGGTGCGGTCGGATTTATGCCGGATGACTTTGTGCTAGGTTCCGAATGCAGGGAGGGGTGTGGCGGTCCCGTTGATAGCAAGCATATCGCCAACTTCTGGAGTGCATCGAAGAAAATTTTGACCATTGACATGATGGAAAATTTGCCGACTCTGAAATTGCATGAAGATCCTACAGTTGGCATGGACGATTGTTCTGATGGATTTGGAGGCTCTTCGATGAGAACAGAATTCTCGCTGAAGAATGTGGGCAAAACGGTTGCATCCGTCCGTTGTGTCAAGGACTAGGAGTGTTTCTATGAAAAACATAAAATTAGTTGCCGTTATCTTGTTTGGGGTGGCTGTAGTTGCGTTCTCAAAGGGTGTGGACGACAATCTTTTGTGTGCCAATATCGTCGTGACGAAGGATCATATCGCTGTGGGTGCCAGAGGTGGACTGCAACCCTATATTTATTACAGGACGTATGGATATGAACCGTTCGCTGTCATTCAGAAGAATTCCTATGAAGATCCCGGTAAAATCGTCTGGGCACTTTATGATAAGAATGGTTCGATATTGTTTGATGAAGAACGCTTCGATTTTATTACTGAGTCGGGTGATGGTGAAAGTGGGGAGAAACCTCCGGCTTTCATGAAAAAATTTGCGGAAGAGGAAGGACTAGAGTTGAAGCCTATGTCGGCTCTTGTGCAGGCTCGCCATGAATCGGTGAATATACATCTCAATTTTGTCGACTTGAAGGATGCCGATAACCTGTCCATTATCTTGGCTGATGTAACGACAAAAGAGGATATTAAGAAACTGCTGCCCCTTACGGTAAATACTTTATTTGAAAAGACTGAACTTGTTTTTGTTGATAAACTTGTCGGCGTTACCCCCAAGGAAGCTTATCGGCTTTTGAAAATTCCCGTTCCATCTTCTGTTGACTTTCAAAGAAAACAATGTCGTGAAAATGTCAAGTCGATAATATCTGACATAAAGAGTATGAGGGACATCGATAAGAGTATGAGGGACATCGGCAATGTGTTGAATGATGAAGGTCTAGAAGATTTTCTCATGAAATTAAAGTCACCTTAAATTCTGTTCACAACGGCTTCTCGGTTCGTTGTCTCCGGGACTAGGTTGCCAACCGCCAAGGGCGGTAGGCTGTGCTTGTAACTATAGTAAACGACAAGAGATTTTTCCTAATAAAACGATGACCCCGGCACCAGGGCCGGGGTGACAATAGGAAATTGGAAACTATTAATGTCGTTTACTATAAAAGTAATAAAAAATCCCGGGCATCGCTGCTCGGGATAAATTTTATCTGGATCCTTCGACTTCGTTTATCCCGGATTTGTTACGGGACTCAGGATGACTTCTTCCGAAACTAGCCTCTAATCTCTAGATCCTAGTCTCTACTTAAACAGATTCTTCATCTTCTCGAGGAAGGATTCTTCCTGCGCGGTTTCCTTGTCGTGCCTGAGTTCTGCGAGTTTCTGGTAAAGTTCCTTCTCTTCGCGACTAAGGTCCTTCGGGATTTCCACGCCGATGTTCACGTAGAGGCTTCCACGGTCGCCTCGCTTGTTCAGCGGATACAAGCCCTGTTCGCGCAGGCGCAAGATGCTCCCGGCCTGAGTGCCGGCCGCAATCTTGATTTGCACTTCGCTACCGTCCAGCGTCGGGATTCGCTGCGTTCCGCCAAGCACCAGCTTGTGGACCGGCACCTTGATTTCGCAGTGCAAATCGTCGCCTTCGCGGGTGTAGAAGTCGTCAGGCTTTTCGGCAATGACCGCCAGCAAGTCGCCGCAGGCACCGCCGCGAGGCCCGCAGTTGCCTTCGCCACGCAGGTTCAGGTACTGGCCCTCGGCAACGCCCGCCGGAATCTTGATGGAAATCTCTTCGGTTTCCTGCACGCGGCCCTCGCCGTGGCAATGCGGGCACGGTTTCGCGATAACTTCGCCCATGCCGTTACAGGTGGGGCAGGCGCTCTCGGTAATCATCTGGAAGAATCCGCCCGTAGAACGGCGCACACGACCCGTTCCATGACAGGTGTTGCATTCCTTGATGTCCTGGCCGCCCTTGCCGTTACATTCCGTACACGGCGTGTAGCGTTTCAGGCGAACCTTCTTGGTGCAACCCTCGAAGATTTCCTTGTAGCTGAGCGCCACCTTGATCTGCAAATCGTTTCCGCGGGGAGGTCCGGCCTTGCGGCTACTCCTGCGGCCACCGCCGCCAAAGCCACCGAATCCGCCACCGAAAATATCGCCAAAGTTCGCGAAGATATCCTCGAAACTGAATCCCTGGCCGCCGAATCCGCCGCCACCAAAGCCGCCACCGGGGGCGTTGAAGCCGAACTGGTCATACTGCTTACGCTTCTCGGGGTTGCTGAGCACGTCGTAGGCCTCGGCTGCCTCCTTGAACTTCTCTTCGGCTTCCTTGTCGCCCGGGTTCTTGTCCGGGTGGTACTTGATGGCAAGCTTCTTGTAGGCGTGCTTGATCTCGTCAGCACTTGCGTCCTTGCCGACGCCTAGAACTTCGTAATAATCTCTTTTTTCAGCCATTTTTGCGCTCGCTCTTTTTACGCAAAAAGGATTGCTCCCCAAAAAGAGAGCGAATCCTTTCTATTTGACGGCAGGCCTAGATCCTTCGACTTCGCGCTGCGCGCTCCGCTCAGGATGACACCTCTTGTAACAGGCATCGCTAGTAACTAGTAACTCAGAACTAATAACTAATCCTGCCGCCTTTATCTAGCCTCTTAGTCAACTACTTCCGCGTCGACGACTTCCGGACCATCGCCCTTCTTGTCGGACTTCGGCTGTTCAGAAGCGCCCGGCTGCGGACCCGGCTGAGCCTGGTTTGCACCAGCGGCCTGGGCCATGGAGCTGATCATGCCCTGGAGCTTGTCCATAGCAGCCTTGATCTCTTCCTTGGTGCCGTTGTCCTTCTTGGCCTTGATGTCGTCGATGGCAGCCTGCAGCTGGCTCTTGGTGTCGGCCGGGAGCTTGTCGCCAAATTCCTTCAGCTGACCTTCGGCCTGGTAAGCCATCTGTTCGGCCTGGTTCCTGATGTCCACCAGTTCGCGCTGTTCCTTGTCCTTGGCTGCGTTGGCTTCGGCATCCTTCACCATCTTGTTGATTTCGTCCTCGGAAAGGCCGCTGGAAGAAGTAATCTTGATGGACTGCTCCTTGCCGGTTTCCTTGTCCTTGGCGGACACGTGCACAATGCCGTTTGCGTCGATATCGAAGGTCACTTCAATCTGCGGCACGCCACGGGGCTTCTTCGGAAGGTCGGTCAGGTCGAACTTGCCGAGCGTACGGTTGTCGCGGGCAAATTCGCGTTCGCCCTGCAGCACGTGAATCGTCACGGCCGGCTGGTTGTCTTCGGCGGTAGAGAATACCTGGCTCTTCTTGGTCGGAATCGTGGTGTTACGGTCGATGAGCTTGGTCATCACGCCACCGAGAGTCTCGATACCCAGAGAAAGCGGGGTCACGTCGAGGAGCAACACATCCTTCACGGAGGAGTCGCCGCTAAGCACGGCACCCTGGACGGCGGCACCGATAGCCACCACTTCGTCCGGGTTCACAGTCTTGTTCGGTTCCTTGCCGAAGAACTTCTTCACGGCTTCCTGCACGGCCGGGATACGGGTAGAACCACCGACCAGGATCACTTCGTCGATTTCGCTCAAGGAGAGGCCGGAGTCGGCGATAGCCTTGCGGCAGGGTTCCATGGAGCGTTCCACCAGGTGGGCGGTCAGCTGGTCAAACTTTGCACGGCTGAGCGTGAGGTCCAAATGTTTCGGGCCCGAAGCGTCGGCAGTGATGAAGGGGAGGTTGATGTTCGTGGAAGTCGTGGCAGAAAGGTCGATCTTGGCCTTTTCGGCGGCGTCCTTCAAACGCTGCAGGGCCATCTTGTCCTTCTTCAGGTCGATGCCCGGATTGTCCTTCTTGAATTCGTCGTTGATCCAGTCGATAATCACTTCGTCGAAGTTGTCACCGCCGAGCATCGTATCGCCGTTGGTGGCCTTCACGCTGAACATACCGTCGTCGATTTCCAGGATGGAAATATCGAACGTACCGCCACCGAGGTCATACACGGCGACCTTTTCGCTCTTCTTGGAGTCAAGACCGTAGGCAAGGGCGGCAGCCGTCGGTTCGTTCACGATACGGAGCACTTCGAGGCCTGCAATCTTGCCCGCGTCCTTCGTAGCCTGACGCTGGGAGTCGTTAAAGTAGGCGGGGACCGTAATTACGGCCTGGGTCACCGGCTGGCCCAGGTAGTCCTCGGCAATCTTCTTCATGGTCTGGAGAACCATGGCCGAAATCTCTGGAGGAGCGAACTGTTTGTCGTCCACCTGTACGCGGACCGGGTCAGAACCCGAGCCCACCAGCTTGTAGGGCATGTTCTTTTCGGCAGCGGAGCATTCGCCAGCCGTACGGCCCATGAAACGCTTGATGGAGTAAATGGTCTTTTCGGGGTTGGTGATGGCCTGGCGCTTTGCCACGTGGCCCACCAGACGTTCGCCGTTCTTGCCGAAAGCGACAATGGACGGGGTGGTGCGGAAACCTTCCGCGTTAGCGATCACGACCGGCTTGCCGCCTTCCATCACGGACACGCAGCTGTTGGTCGTACCAAGGTCAATACCGATAATCTTGCTCATA
>JAEDLI010000120.1 GCA_016295375.1 Fibrobacter sp.
TGTAGAGACCGAACACCACGATGGCCAAAATGACCATGAGCATGGTAATCGGTTTATAAATACTGGCCTTGATCATACAGCGTATCTCCAGTAAAGTTATTTGACGATGTTGACCTTGTCGCCGTCGTTCATCTTGGACATGCCTTCCACCATGACGGTCTCGCCGCCCTTGAGGCCTTCGGCAATCTGCACCTGGTCCTTGGTCTGGATGCCGACCTTCACGATCTTACGGCGGGCATTGCCCTCTTTATCCACGGTCCACACCATGTTGAGGTCGTTCTTGTAGACCACGGCTTCGGCGGGCACCACCACTCCGTTCACCTGCTTGGTTTCCAGTTCGGCGGTTATGTACATGCCGGGGAGCAACTTCTTGCTGCTATTGTCAAATGTCACTTCTACAGGGAAGAACCGGGTCTGGGGGTTCGCGGCCAGGGGTATCAGGGTCACCTTACCCTTCATCTTCTTGCCGGCCACTTCTACGGTTGCGGCTGCTCCCACTTTGAACTGTGCAATGTCCTTGCTTGTTACATTCAATTTCAAGATGACCTTGTCCAGTTTGGCGATGGTGCAGAGGGTTGAACCCACGCCGGGGGTTTGGCCTTCCTGATAGTTCAATTCAGTGACCACGCCTGCGGCGGGTGCTAGAATCTTGGTAGAACGGCGGGCGGTTTCCAGATTCATCTTGGCAATTTTCAGCTGCATCTCGGCCTGGTCCAGGTCCTGCTGGCTAAGGCCTCCCTTGGCGTGAACTTCGCGAAGACGCTGGGTGGATTTTTCGAGCAGGGCTACTTGTTCCAGCACCTGTTCGTACTGGGTGTTGTCGCCGGTAAAGATGTATTCGGCCAGCACCTGGTCCTTTTGGACGGTGGAGCCCACCTGTACGTAAATTTTTGCCAGGGGGTCTCCCATTTTGGAGATGGCATTTGCCTGCTGCATGCCCTCAATGCTTCCGCTGAATTCGCGGATGTCCTTGAGGATGGACTTCTTGGCCTTGGTCACGCGGGCGGGTTTGCCCTTCTCCTTCTGGATTTCTTCAATGGTGGATGGCGCGGTTGCTGTACTTTCCTTGGTGTCTTTGCCCTTGCAACCGACAAGGACAAATGTTAGGGCAGAAAGGGTGATGATGTATTTTTTGATGCTGTTCATAATCTTTGTCCTATTGATATTCCCCGGTGGCTAGGAGGAGTGCGTTGTAGGCGGTATTCCAGTTGACAATGGCCTGCATATAGGTAAGCTTTGCGGATCGCAGCATAAGGGAGGCGTCCAGATAGTCAAGTTGGGAGGAGCGTCCTACCTTGTAAGACGCCTCGGTCAGGTCGTAGTTGCGTGTGGCCAGGTCTACCTGGCGCTTCTGGAGTTCCAGCTGGCGCACGGCGTCTTCCAGGGTGTTGGCACAGGATTCAATCTGCATGCGGAACCCGCGTTCGGCGGTTTCTTTCTGGATCTGGGTGTCCCTCAGTTTCGACTTCGCCTGGACCACGGCTTCCTTGGTTTTCATGCCGTTGAAGAGGTTCATGGTCAGGTTCAGCCCCACGTACTTGTTGATGTTCTTGTCCCAGTCGGGGGCGTCCCACTGCTGGATTTCGTTCTTATTGTTGGTATACTTTAGGCCGCCTACCAGAACGATGGTAGGCTTGTAGCCGCCCTCTTCGATGGAAATGTTCTTGTTGAGTATTTCTTCGGAGGCGCTGAGCATGATAAGTTCCTTGCGGCGTTTTTTTACGTTGGCCATGGCTGTGTCTGGGTAGGGGAGGTTGGCATTGGGCTCCCGAAGTTCACCCTTGAACTGCACGTCGGATTCCCAGTCCAGTCCCATTCCGTTCAGGAGTGCGTTCCTTGCGAGGATTCTGTTTTTCTGGGTGGTCTGCAGGTCTGATTTCATCTTGTCCATCTGCAACTGGGCGCGAATCTGGTCAAGTTCGGAGGCGAGACCGCTTTCGACAGCCTGGTTGACATAGTCGATATGCTGCTGCATCTGGTCTATGCTTGCATTCATGATGACGATGGAGGAGTCAAGGAGGATGAGGTTGTCAAAGGCGTTTTCTATGTCGTGCTTGACGGTGGCCTTCACGTTTTCCAGGTTCACCTCTTTTATGCGCTTGTAAACCTTTGCAATCTCAATTCCTGTGCCAACCTTGCCTTGGGCGTACAGGATTTGGGTCGCCTGCAGGCCTACGCTGGACTGCCAACGGTAGCCCTGGGACTTCATGCCGTAGACGAGTCCGTCCACAGCGGGAGCCATAACCTGCTTGTCGAACTCGCTGGCGGATTCCATGTTTTCGGCGGCATTGGCCAAATCATGACTGTTTTCCACATCGTCTAGGCCGAAAATTCTGTTGATGCCCGCAGTAAGGTCAATTGTGGGCATGGCGTTTCCGTAGCCCGCATCTACTTGGGAGTTTGCCGATACAAGTTCTTCTTCGGCAGTCTTGATGCTAGATGACTTCTCCAGGGCTATTTTTACCGCCTCTTCGCGGGTATATGTCTGTCCGGCCCATGCGGAGTGGGCAAGGAGCACTGCCAACGAAGTAATAAATACAAATTGCCTTGACATTCGATCTCCACTGAATAACATGGGCCAAATTTAACAAAAAAGCCCCCTTCATATAGGGGGACTCTATTCATTTGTGGATAAAACGCCCGTTCTGGCGGATAAATGGCACTATATCCGACTACATCAGGCCGGGGATTTTCATGCCGCCGGTGACGCCGCTGATGCTCTCTTGGGTGGCGTCGTCTTTCTTCTTGACTGCCGCGTTGATGGCCGCCATAATCAGGTCTTCCAGGGCTTCCACGTCGTCCTTGTCGACAGCGTCGGGGTTGATCTTGATCATGGTGAGGACCCCGCGGCCGTTCATGGCGACTTTTACCATGCCGCCGCCCGCTTCGGCATCGAAACTCTGTGCCTTCAGGTCGCTTTGCGCCTTGATCATCTTGCTCTGCATCTTCTGAAGGTCCCTCAGCATTTTACTCATGTCCATGGCATGAACTCCTTTCTAGTTGTCGTTGTCTTCTTCTAAGTCGTCTTGGGCCATGCTGGCCGTTTCTTTTTTCACCGCTACAGAATATACCAATTCTGCGGCAAACATTTCTTCGATTTTCTCAAAAAGGGGCTCCCTGTCCTTGTCCAGCTGGTAGGGGGTCTTCTTGGCGTTTTCCCGCATAATCCGTTCGGCTTCTGTAAAGGCGCGGGTCTTGACCGAAAGGGAAATCTTGGTCTGGAGCTTGTCTTCGAGCACGTTCTGCAGCCGGGTCATGAATTCCGGGTGTTCCTGCAGCTGCTGGAAATTCCAAGAGTCATTTTTTGACGTTTCCCCCACAAAGGTGAGGGCGATGGGGAAGGGGTTTTCGTGGGGGGCGCCGGTTTCCAGGACGGTACCCGCCATGGCCGCCGAAAAATACAGGTCGCCGTCGTCGGCAAAACCCGCGCAGATGGAGGGCCAGGCGGCGGCAATCTCGTAGCGGGAATAGGTGGCGCTGTTTCCGGTGCCCTGGTAGTTTTCGAAGGGGTCGCTGTAGGGAGCCGGGGCAGGTTCTGCCTCCAGGGCCTGGGCGACTTCAGCTACTTTTTTTTTTTACCGCCTCGTCGGCGGCGGATTTGGGGTCGTTGATGGCGGCTAGCGCCCGTTTGAGGTCGGTGAGCCGGTCGAGCCAGGCCATGCGGGCGAAGGTGGTCTCTACCACGAGTCTCGGGTTGGTGCTGTAGCGGAGGTTCGCCTGCAGGTCGATGAGCATCTTGCTCAGCCGGAGCAAGTCGCCGTTGCCGATGCCCTGGGCCGAGCTCTTGTACTTGGTGAAAAGCTCTTCGGTGATGTTCAGCTCGTCGGCGGTAAAGGCGTCCAGGCGACTGTAGATCATGTTCCGCAGGAACTTTCCGAAACCGTCCAGCAGGGGGGCGAACTCGATACCGATTTTCACGGCGTCGTCCACCATCTTGAAGCAGCCCTTCAGGTCGTGGTTTTCGATGGCCTGGATAAGGGAGAAAAACAGTTCCACCGGCGGAATCCCGAGGATAGAGCGCACCGATTCGGCGGTCATGTCGCTGCCGGTAAAGGCGTAGGCCTGGTCAAAGTAGGTGAGGCCGTCGCGCATGGAGCCGTCGGCCTTTTCGGCAAAGATGTCCAGGGCTTCGTCAGAGGCGTTGATGTGTTCCTGCTCGCAGATGTAGCGCAGGCGGCTGCGGATTTGCTCCATGGTGAGCCGCTTGAAGTCGAAACGCTGCACACGGCTGAGGATGGTCTGGGGGACCTTGTTCACCTCGGTGGTGGCAAAGATGAAAATCACGTGGGGGGGCGGCTCTTCGAGGGTCTTGAGCAGGGCGTTGAAGGCCCCGGTGGAGAGCATGTGGACTTCGTCGATGATGAACACCTTGTACTTGCCGATGACCGGCGGGTACTGCACGCGCTCGATGACGTCGCGGATGTTTTCGACGCCGGTGTTGGAGGCGGCGTCTATTTCGTAGACGTCCATGGGGTTGCCGCTGGCAATGTCCTTGCAGCTGTCGCACTCGCCACAGGGGTGCAGCGGGTCGCCGCCCTTGCAGTTCAGGGTGCGGGCGAGGATTCTGGCACTGGTGGTCTTGCCCACGCCGCGGGTGCCAGTAAAAAGGAAGGCATGGTGCAGGCGGCCGCCCTCGATTGCGTTCTGGAGGGTTTTTGCGATGTGTTCCTGTCCGACCATGTCGGAGAAAGACTGGGGGCGCCACTTTCGGGCCATTGCTACGTATGCCATGGCGGGAAATATAGTAAAAAATGATGCGAGTTTCGAGTTCTAAGCTACTAGTTACTAGAGTTACTCTGAAACAAGACTCTTGTAACGTCAAAAACTAGTAACTAGCCCGAAGGGCGAAGTAACTAGTAACTGGTAACTTTTTTATTATTTGTACAGAAAAACATGAGGTCTATAATGAATCCGAATCTGGCGCTTTTGGTCCTATCTTGGCAGGTGGCTTGTCTTTTTCACGAGAATGAAACGGAAAATCTTTTGCCAGGCTCTTCTTCTGCGACACAGGCGGAAAGCGATGCTTTGGACCAAATTCACGACGAACTGACCCCCGATGTCTCTTGGGATGACTTCAATAAGGTTTATGGTTCGTTTTCATCGGCAAAGGAACGTGCGGCGGCTTGTGTGGAAACCCTTAGGGAGCAAAGTCCCGAGTTCAAGAGCGAGGTGCTGAAATCTATGCTGAGAGTGGCAAAAGCCTCCCGCGAAGATGCAAACGAGAGCAATGTATCTCCGGAAGAAATGGCCTTTATCCAGCAGATCCGTGAAACTTTGGAGTGATTTTTTTATATTTAGCCCCGCAATAAACACCCGCGCAGCGGAAAGGATTAATCTATGTCGAAACTGACTGATTCTCAGGAATGGAAGGCCCTCGAGGCCCACGCCGAAGTCGCAAAGACCTGGCACATGAAGGAACTCTTCGCAAAGGACCCGGCTCGTGCCGAAAAGTTCAGCGCCGAAGCCTGCGGCATCTTCCTGGACTACTCCAAGAACATCATCACCGACGAAACCATGGCCAAGCTCCAGGACCTCCTGAAGTCCGCCGGTTTCGAAGACATGCGCCGTAAGTACTTTGCCGGCGAAAAGATTAACACCACCGAAAAGCGCGCCGTGCTCCACACCGCTCTCCGCTACAAGGGCAACGATCCGATTTGCGTCGATGGCAAGGACGTGATGCCCGAAGTCCGCGCCGTGCTCAAGCACATGGAAGACTTCACCCACCTGGTCCGCAGCGGCAAGTGGAAAGGCCACACCGGCAAGTCCATCAAGTACGTGGTGAACATCGGTATCGGAGGTTCCGACCTGGGCCCCGTGATGGTCACCGAAGCCTTGAAGCCGTATGCCGACAAGCCGGCTGCTGGCGAATACTCTCCGGAAGTCTACTTCGTTTCTAACATCGACGGCACCCACATGGCCGAAACCCTCAAGAAGGTGAACATCGAAGAAACGCTCTTCATCGTCGCTTCCAAGACGTTCACCACTCTTGAAACTATGACTAATGCCGAAACCGCCAAGGCTGCCATTCTCAAGGCTTTTGGTGGCGACGAAAAGTCCATCGCCAAACACTTTGTGGCGCTCTCCACCAACACTGAAGCCGTGTCCGCCTTCGGTATCGATACCGCCAATATGTTCGAATTCTGGAACTGGGTGGGTGGCCGTTACTCCCTGTGGTCTGCCATCGGTCTTTCCATCGCGCTCCGCATTGGCTTCGAGAACTACATGAAACTCCACCAGGGCGCCTACGAAATGGATCAGCATTTCAAGACCGCGACCGTCGACAAGAACCTGCCCGTTATCCTCGCCCTTATCGGCGTGTGGTACAACAACTTCTTCGGCGCTTCCA
>JAEDLI010000121.1 GCA_016295375.1 Fibrobacter sp.
CCGTTCATTTGAAGCCATTTTTTTGAAATTAGGGGACCCTTGAGGCGCATCCCGCTTTTGCAGTCCCCGATGGATAGGGCGTTTATGGAGTCCAGAATGTCAAGCCAATGGGTGTTTTGGGATAGGGAAACGCCTTCGGCGACAACGGCATAGACGGTACATTCGGAACTTTCCCATGGGTCAATGCCCGTAATGTTCCAATTCAGTTCAATGTAGTCGTCGGATAGGGGTTCAATATGTGCGTCTGAAGCAGGCGTTACAAGAGCAATGTCTAGAGGAGAGCCTACAAAAATGTGGAGGGTGTCTCTTAAAGTGTCTCCGGAAAAGTCGATAGTATTCAAGACAACAATGCGGTAACCGACGGAATCAAAATGGCTTTCAATGGTTGTGGAATTGATGCTTTCGCCCTCCAGTTCCCAATAATGGGAACTGTAAAGATTCATGGCGCTGTCCGAGGAAATAGTGATGCCGTTTATCGCATAGCCAGCAGAGAAAACAACTTGTTCGCCCTGATTGATGTAGAGGGTGTCCAATTGTTCGGTGTATTTAGAGTAATGGTCTTCATCGCTCCAGTGGGTGACCAGAATTCCCTGCTGCAAGAACTGGATGTCTGTTCTTGAAATTACGGCGTCTTCGCGACAACCTGCAAGAAACAGGAAAAGGCAGACGAAAGCAGCGCCAAAAAATAGCCTAGTCATCTTTGCCTCCCGCACTGCTGGAATTTTCTGCGCTGGAAGAACTGGACTCCGGTTCAGGTCTTTCAAAGCTTGGCCTGATGACGTAGGTCTTGGAATTTAGGTTTCCGCTATAGTCATAGGCGCTGATGGATAGCAATTGGTAGGTCCAGCTTCTGTAGGACTTGGGAAGCATTAAGAAGACGGTGTCTGCCGTCCGGTCCTCATTGAAAAAATGTTCTCGGTAGTAAGAGCCACCCCGCAGTTCTTGCCCATTCCAAAGGATATTTTGGTAGAAATTGCCACCGTATTCTTCAAAATAGAACCGGAGGGTGTCCTTGAAATCCAGGGTGTCGATGTCTTGTAGGAGACCTTCGGGGGTGAGGTATTTGCTGGATGGAGGAATGGTGTCCAACAACCGTAGCGTGTCTGCAATGGCGATTTCCCCAGGTAGGACAGTGGCATCGGCAGTGTCTGGGACAAAGTCCGTGAGTTTCGGTAGGCTCGCGATAATTTTGTACTTGCCGGGTTTCAGCGGCGAAACGACGAACTGATTTGTGTCTAGACCAATCTCGTGCTCAACCACCAGATTAGATAAGGAGTCCTGGATGTCTAGATGGATTTTTCCATAGTAGCTAGAATAGTACCTGTTGTAAAGAGATTCGTTCGAGTAGCGGATGAACGTTTGGACTCCGCCCTCGTTCCGGTTTCCTTTGGTGAAGAATTCCCCCTGGATAAATGAGTCTGATTCCAGTCCGAACTCGTTGACCGCACGGACTTTCCAGGTATAGAATTTCAAGTTTTCTAGCCGGTGGTAGAAGCTAGGATTGTCCCAGTAAGTAAAGTAGGGCGTTTCTATAAGGGTGTCTAGGATGAGATTGCTGGATGAGTAAATCTTTTGGTGAAGGTCACTAGTGTAGGCAATACCCCTAGGTTCCTCAATTCTGAATTGATAATACACCTTCGAGATGGAATCGGGGTCGTAGCCGTGCCAGGCGAAGGTGATGCCCTCCTTTGGCGAAAGTCCCTGGCTCCCTATGGCGGGGATTAACCCCTGGGACTCTATGACAGGCGGGTTTGAAACCCAGAGCCGTAGGGTGTCCCGCAGGGTGTCGCCGTAGTGGTCAGTCACCACGAAACAGATTTCGTGGTATCCCGGCTTGGTTACAGGCTTGCGGAAGTTCATGTCATTAGAAAAATCCTCGCCATCCAAGGTCCAGTAGTATTCGCGGTAATGGGCTTGCCTGTTTGGCGTAATCTCACCGATAAAGATGAGGGTGTCTTTGAACGTGACGGTGTCGGCCCGGACCCGAGATGGCTTAGGCTGGGGAGTGCAGTTGTCAATACACGGATATTGGTCGTCCCATGACTCGGCGGATTCTATTTCGTAGGTGCGGGTCATTTCGGCGTGAATCTGGAGGGCGACGGAATCTTCTTCGTCGTAGAGGTACTGGTCGCTATCAGAACAGGCGACTAAAAATACGAGGGCTGCGAAGGGAGCGAAGATGGAGGCGAGAAACTTCATTTTTTCGCCTCCAGGGTGTCAACTACGTAGAATTTGACCGGGGGAAGGGTGTCGGTATCCCCTTCCGAATCTCTCACGATGACCATGAAAAGGTGTGTCCCTGATAGGAGTCCGGACTGTTGGATTTTTTCCAAGGTTCCTACGTAGTAGTGGGTTGTATCCAGTTCTAGAATGTAATCCAGGGAGGCGTCTTCGTTGTCGTAGGCTTTCCAGCTGAAGGTGAAGGATGTGCGTGCGGTACCATACAGGGTGTCGCCCTGAGCAGGGAAGAAATCTTCGGTAAATGTGGGCGGGCTATTGACGGTAATTTCAAAATCCGACGAGACGGAATTTCCTTCGCCATCCTTTACCACAAGCCTGTTGGGGATTTCGTCTTCTTCTGGGTAGGCGGGAATCTTGAAGGTGGAACCACTCCCCAGCAGGGAATCTCTATACCAGTTGAAGTTTAGTTCGGGCTCCAGTCCTTTGGGGTGCACCACGGCCTTGAGGGTGGTGGGATCTTCAGGATGGATTTTCAGACTGGTGGAATCCGCGTTGTCTTTTTGAACGGCATAGACGGTCACGTGTGATGCCGTGTTTTGGGGCTCGGGGGTATCCGGAATGTCTAGGCAGGCCGCAAGCAGGAACGCCGCCGCCACAGGGAGGAGACGGACCCGTGCCAAAACAGGATGCCTATGCCACATGTTGAAATCCATGTCTGTTAAATGTAACTATATTCTCGGGTATGAGTACCGAAAATTTGGAATACAAGAACTCCATGGACCGTCTGGAAAGCATCCTGACGCGTATCGACAACTCGGAAATGGGAATTGACGAGCTTTCGGACCAGGTCAAGGAAGCTACGGAACTGCTGAAAAAGTGCCGGCAGATTCTCTTGAAGACGGAACAGAATGTCCAAGAAGCCCTGAACAGCCTAGAAGATGAATCGGGCAAGGAACAGGGGTAATTTCGTTTGTCCGAAAATACGGAAATTTCTGTGCTGGAAGTCCGGGACCTGACGGTTCGGTTTCCGCGTCGTGGAGGAGTCCTGGGGAAGGTCCAGGATTATTTTACGGCAGTGGACGGGGTTTCTTTTGACCTGCCCCAAGGGAAGATTCTTTCGGTGGTGGGGGAGTCCGGCTGCGGCAAGACCACCCTGGTAAAATCCCTGGTGGGGCTTGTCCCTGTGGCGGAGGGGCGGTTCAGGCTGTTTGGAGAAAATGTGGCGAAAGGGCGGCTGGAACCTTCGGGCAGGCGGGTTTCGGACCTGGTGCAGATGATATTCCAGGACCCTTATAGCAGCTTGAATCCGAGACAGACGGTTTCTGAAATTTTGACAGTGCCGCTGCTTGCCCGTGGTGTAAAGCAGGTTGAGGCGGAGGCACGGGCAAAGGAACTTTTGGAGCGGGTCTCCTTACCTGCTCAGTCTCTCCAAAAGTTCCCCCACGAATTCTCGGGGGGGCAGCGGCAGCGCCTCTGCATTGCCCGGAGCCTGATGGTCCGGCCGAAAATTTTGCTTTGCGACGAGGTGACCAGCGCCCTGGACGTTTCGGTTCAGGCCCAGATTCTGCACCTGCTGGACGACCTGCGCAAGGAGCTGGACCTGTCCATCGTGTTTATCAGTCACGACATGCAGGTGGTGCGTGCCCTGAGCGATTTGGTTCTGGTCATGTACTTCGGAAAAATTGTAGAGCGGGGCGATGCAAAAACTGTTCTGACGGCCCCCCAGCACGAATACACCAAGACGCTCCTTGCCGCCGTCCCGACCATTAGACGGTAGGGCTGCTAGTTGAGTTCGCCGTCGTAGCCTTGGCCATTGCTGCTTGAAGCCGGGCTAACGGACTTGACGCACTTCTCGAATTCCTCCTGGTTGTTGGCCAGGTAGGCAACGGCGTATTCCAGGGTGTTTCCCTGTCCGTCAATAATTTCCTTGTTTATGTCTAGGTAGTCCTTGTTTTCGCTTTTGCACAGGGACTTTTCCACAAAGGTCCGTTCAAAGTCCAGGTTGCAAGTGGTCTTTTCTGAAGATAGTTCCAGTTTTACGATGCGGTTCACCTTTTCGCTGCCATCCTTGGCCAAGGTCTCTTCGGCCTCGTTGTACTTGAGGGCGTATTCCTTGTCATCCATCTTGAAGTTGATGGATTTTTTGGTTTGCGAAACGGTGGTAATCTTGTATTCCTGAATAAGGCTCTGGACTCTTGCGGAGTCATCGACGAATGCTCCTGGAATGTAGAGCTCGAATGTTCCTTTCAAAGCCCGGAGAATGTCTGCCGTCAATTCAGAAAGTACCAGGTTCCCGCTTTTCTGGGCGCTGTATCTTTCAAAGTCATATAGGGTTTCGGTGATCATTTTTCCCTTGGAAAGGGTAATGGTCTTTGTGGTAAAGACGTCGCCAGTTGCGCAGAAGGTGTTTTTTTCTACCGGGTCGAAGTCGCAGAAAAGGGCCCTCCAAGTGCCGTATATCTTGCCCGCCGTACCGCCTAGGTACATGTGACCGAATCGCTCTTGTTTCCCATTGTTGTAAACCAGGGGGTAAAGTACCAGGGTGTCGCCCCGGAATTCGTATCGGGCGGATTCCTTAGAGGTTCCCAGGTTTACTGTTTTCCATGTGAATGAGCCGTTTTCAAGGAGGCACATGTCTTTGGAATTTTCGGTAGTCCAGGTAATTATGTTGTGTTCTTCGTCCACTTCTAGGGCGCTTGTCTTCGTGGATACGGCAGGCTCATCGCCTGCACTGGAGGAACTGTCGTCGCTGCATGCAGAAAGGAACAGAAATCCTGCGCATAGGGCCGCTACAAGAGGTGCACGAAAGGCAGGTTTGCCGCTTTGTGTATAGCTATTGTACATCATTTCTCCTATGGAAAACTCTAGACAATATAAAAAAACGGCATCGCACAAAGCAATGCCGAAAATCTTAGCAGAAAGGACTGCTAGTCCTAGAACAGCTTCTTGGCAGAGCAGACGGTCTTCTTTACGTATACCTCGTTGTCTGAGGCGTTGTCGTAAAATTTTCCGTTTAGGTACAGGGAGTCGTTAGAGACTGTCACCTTGAAGTCGAAAGTCTTGACGCTTCCGTCGCTATGGTCCTGCTTGAAGGTAAGGGCGCCTCCGCTGAGAGTGTAGGTCCCTTCGAAGTAGCCTACGGGGTTATTCTTCATTCCGTTGCCGAAATCCGTGGGGTTCTTGAATTCGATGATAACGCCTTCGTTTTCGGAGCTTCTCCATACACCAAGGAGGCAATCGGCAGAAATGCCGTTGTCGCAGGTGACATCAGGCTTGGTTTTGCCCATTTCCGTGGGGCTAACCATATCCCCGCTTTCATTGAGGTCGTAACTGTAGAGTTTGCAGTAATTGGCAGAGGTGTCTACAGAGTCAGACCCGCTGCTGCTGTCGTCCCCGCAGGCCATCAGTGCCAGTCCGATTGAAGCGTATGCGATAATTTTTTTCATATTTCCTCCTTGATTAAATCATGTCATAAAAATAACATAAAAAATCAAACGAAAAATATCAAACTGCTTTTATTAAAGGAAAAGCCCCTTTTTCGGGGGCTTCCAACAAATGATTATGGTGTTTTTTAGTTTTTGCCCACCATGGCGAGGCACTTTTCCAGGGGATGCCTGGTCTTTTCGCCGGTAGCTTCGCAGGAGGTCTTTTGTTCGGTGTCTTTGACGAACTTAGTGACGGCGACTCTCTTGCCGTCGACGAGGAACTCGAAGTTTCCGTGCTTCATGCCCTTGTGACAGGCGCCGGTTACATCTAGGGCAAGGCCGTTGGCGTCGGTGAAGTGCCACTGGGCGTGCTTCATGTGGAGACCGGTGCAGTCCAGGGGTGCATTCTGCTGTTCGGTGGTCTGGGTCTTGGCAAAATGGCCGCCGCAGGCCGTGAGGGAGAGGGCCGCAAGGGCCAAAATGGGGAGTAGGATTATTTTCTTCATAATGCAGTAATATAGGTTTATTTTTTTGCAGAAGGAAGAGCAGGACGCAGGGATGCTATATTTTCTCCGTGATTTGTGAACTTTCCATAGAAAAACTGGTGCAGGGGGGCGAGGGACTTGCCCGCCTGGACGACGGTCGCGTGTGTTTTGTGCGGGGAGGACTCCCCGGGGAACGCTGCCGGG
>JAEDLI010000122.1 GCA_016295375.1 Fibrobacter sp.
GCATGAACTTGCTCGCGAACAAGGAACTGGTCTCCTTTGAATACATGGCCCTGGACTGCGGCTTTACGCTCAGCTGGTTCTCGTTCCTCTGCATGGACATGATATGCAAGCGGTTCGGGCCCAAGGCCGCCATGAAGGTCTCGGTGGTCGCCCTCTTCGTGAACCTGTGCACCTGCCTGTTCTTCAACATCCTTTCCCACGCCCCGGGAATGTGGAGCGAATTCTACAGCTACATCGACACGAACCCCGATGCGGCCAAGGTCGCAAACGATGCACTCAACGCTACGTTTGGCGGTTCCTGGTACGTGGTGCTGGGCTCGGCGCTCGCCATGTTCACCGCGTCTCTCGTCAACTCCGTCGTGAACTACGTCATGGGAAAATTCGCAAGGGGCAAGGATTTCAAGACGTTCGCCGCTCGTTCCTACATTTCGACGACGGTCGCGCAGTTCGTGGACAACATGATTTTCGCCCTTACGGTAAGCCACGTGTTCTTCGGCTGGACCATGAAGCAGGTCCTTATCTGCTCCATTACAGGTGCTGTCATGGAACTTCTCTGCGAAGTCGTCTTCAGCCCCTTCGGCTACAAGATGGCCTGCAAGTGGGAAAAGGAAAACGTCGGTAGCGATTACCTCAAATTCAAGGCGGGGCAAGCATGAACGTCTTTATCAGCGGAACGCACAGCGGCATCGGCCGCGCCATCGCGGAACTGTTCTTGAGCAGGGGCGCGCACGTGGTCGGGTTCGACGTCAAGGAATCGACGATTGACCACGCCGAATACGAGCACCATATTGCCGACGTCTCGGACAAGAACTCTTTCCCGGAGCTGTCCATTGCGGCAAACATCGTCGTGAGCAACGCGGGCGTGCAGAATTCCGGTCGCGACATCGAAATCAACCTGATGGGCGCGATGAGCTTTGTCGAAAAATACGCGATTCAATCCGAAATCAAGTCGGTACTTTTCATTGCATCGTCCAGCGCGCACACCGGCGACGAGTTCCCCGAATATGCGGTGTCCAAGGGCGGGCTGTTGACCTACGTGAAGAACGTGGGCCGTCGTGTTGCGAAGTTCGGTGCCACATGCAACAGCATTTCTCCAGGTGGCGTCAAGACCAGCCTCAACAAGCCCGTGATGGACGACCCAGTACTCTGGAACCGCATCATGGACGTGACTCCGCTTAGGCGCTGGGCCGAACCCGAAGACATCGCGGAGTGGGTCTGGTTCCTGACGGTGGTGAACAAGAACTGCACGGGCCAGGACATTTTGGTCGATAACGGCGAGAAGGACCTGAACAGCACCTTCGTGTGGCCGTAATACTAGCGAATTTCCAGCTTAGTAAGAGAATCGTAGTGGTCTGCAGTATAGTAGATTACACAGTCCGACTGGTAAACAAGCCGCTTGGTTCCGCGATTTGCGCCGGAATAATCCACATCGGCTTCGCGATAGGAACCTTCGGGCAACGTTGCGTGGTAATTGTCCGGGTTGGAGGCGAAATTGTCAAAGTTGTCGCCACCAATCATCACGCCGATTGTAGTCCACGGGTTAAAATTCCACTTATCAAAGATGTTGCCTGTCTTAGACTCGTAAAGTTTTTTGCCTTCGTTCTTGCCTACATAGTTCGCGGGTAACTTGTCGAACTTGCACAGGTATGCGGCCACGGAATCCTTGGTCGTGTACAGGCCAGATTCCTCGACCGCCTCGTAGATGCTTTTTTCATTTGCACAAGATGATTCAGCACTTGAAGACGATTTTAAATCTTCATCATCACTGGAAACCGTCGATGTGGAACAGGCCGCGAAGAATACTGCGGCGAGACCGATAAAGAAAAACTTGAAAAACGACTTGTTCATAACGGAAATATATATTTTTTCTGAGTACTTTTGCTATTTTTACCCGCAGTACATAACTTCGGGACTGGATTCTTCGACATCGCCTGATTCTATCGCCCTATCGCTACGCTCCAGGGCTCCAGAATGACAGGCCTCGCTCAGAATGACCCGCTCGTCATTCCGAACTCCGAATTATCCAAACCACTGTTTACCAACCACTAACCACTATTTACCATGGATATTAACGAACTCGCACAACAGCACATCTTGAAGCAGCCCGTCTATGTGACCGGCAAACCCATCGCCTACACCGCCCGCGAATTCGGCCTCGACCCGAAAGACGTGGACAAGCTTGCGAGTAACGAAAACCCCGTAGGTCCGAGTCCGAAGGGCATGGAAGAGGCCCGCAAGGCCCTGGAAGAAGTGAACCTCTACCCGGACGGCGGCAGTTACGACCTCATCGGGAGTATTGCAGAGTTCCGCGGCGTGAAGCGCGAACAGATTGCCGTGGGTAACGGCAGCAACGAGCTTCTGGACATGATTGCCCAGGTGTTCCTCGGCGAGGGCTGCGAAGCCGTGATGGGCAAGCACAGTTTTGCCGTGTACAAGCTTGCCACCATGGCGATGAACGCGAAGATTGTGGAAGTCGACATGCCGGCCCCCGCCTACAACTACGACCTCAAGGCCATGCGCGCCGCCGTGAACGAGAAGACCCGCATCGTGTTCCTCGCGAACCCGAACAACCCGACGGGCTCCGACCTCACCGCCAAGGAAATCCTCGACTTCGCCGATAGCCTGCCCGAAACCTGCGTGCTGGTGATGGACGAAGCCTACACCGAATTCATCGAAGACACGCCGGAGCTCGTCCCGGATTTCAAGAGCCGCATCGATGCCGGCAGGAACATCATCTGCTGCCGCACGTTCAGCAAGATTTACGGCCTCGCGGGGCTGCGCGTGGGCTACTGCATCACCCGCCCCGAAATCGTCGGCCTCATCAACCGCGTGCGCGAACCGTTCAACGTGAACAGCATCGCACAGGCGGCCGCCATCGGTGCCCTCGACGACCAGGAATTCGTGAACCAGGTCCGCGAAATCAACAAGAAGGGCCTCGAACAGCTCAAGGCCGGCTTCCGCGAAATGGGCCTCCCTTACGTGGATAGTCACGCGAACTTCATCGCCGTGAGCGGTTTCAAGGACCCCATGGACGCGTTCAAGTTCCTGCAGGCAAAGGGCACCATCATCCGTCCGCAGCCTGCCATGGGCGACGTGCTCCGCATTACCGTGGGCACCGAAGCGCAGAACGCAAAATGCCTCAAAAACATCAAGGCATATCTCGGGAAGTAAATCACTGGTTATGTCATTCCCGCGAAGGCGGGAATCTCCATTTCAAATCAACAAAGGGAGGTGCCCGCCCGGAGGCGGGCATGACAATTTAGATGAGCACGAACCATCAAAATAACAGGATCAAACCTCACGGAGTCGCGCGAGTCATCTCGAAGCGCGGGTTCTGTAGCCGGAGCATTGCAGAAAATCTGGTCCGCGAGGGCCGGGTTTCTTTGCGTGGTAAAATCGTGCGCGATCCCGAAACGCCCACCTTCGAAAGTGATGAAATCCTTGTGGACGGCGCGCCCGTCACTGCAAGCGAGTTCGTGTATTTCGCGATGAACAAACCCCGCGGAATCGTCACTACTGCAAGCGACGAGAAGGGCCGCAAGACCGTGATGGACTTGTTCCGCGAGCAATACTCCAAGATGTTCCCCGGCAAAGCGGTGCCGCACATATCGCCGGTGGGCCGCCTCGATGCCGCCAGCGAAGGCCTGCTGCTGTTCACGAATGACACGCAATGGGCTGACGCACTGCTGAGTCAAACCCGCTGTCATTCTGGAGCCGCATGCGATAGAATCCACAAGCAATCCCACTTGAAAATCTACCGCGTGCAGGTCGCAGGCAAACCTTCCGCCGACGACCTCGCGAAAATGGAAAAAGGCTTCAACGTGCCGCCCCGCATCTTCGGCGAAAAGGAAGAATTCATGCATGCCGAACGAGCGACTCTCCACAGCGAAGGCGAAAAGAACTGCTGGCTCGAGATCACCCTATCCGAAGGCAAGAACCGCGAAATCCGCCGCATGCTCGCTCACCTGGGTTACGAAGTCATGCGCCTTATGCGCATCCAGTTCGACAAATACACACTGGGCGATTTAAAGCCAGGAGAATTAAAGAAGGTTTGAGGCTCGAGGTTCGGGGAATCAGGCCAATAGCGACAGCAGGGCCACCAACGGAGCATTCCAGTTGATAGCGGTCTCGTTGCTGGCAAAAGAACAGCGCTCGTCGGTATAGGAAAGTCCCGGCTGCGGGCCCGGATAATGCGGGAAACGGTGCAGGTCCTGCCTGTCGGCATTGATGCCGCCCACCACAAGACCAGGAATCGGGTCTTCCACCCCGTCGGAATGGCAAATGCGGTGGTGCGGGAATTTGGGAGAACTGTGGGCGGCACCGGTAACGAAACAACGGCTCACAGGATTCTTTCCGTAGATAAAGTCCAGCATACCGCGGGCGGTTTCCGTATAGCGCGTGTCCGGATTCCAGAGGTTTGCTATCAGGAGGGTGAGGCCGTGGTTTGCAATCTCACCATTGGAGCCCCACACGAACTTTTCCAGAGAAAGACCGTAAGCATCGGCAGAACAGCGTTCCACGATAGCGTCGGCGGCGCTTACCAGAGCACCGCGGGCCTTGGCCTGCATAGCGGAATCGTTATCCTGCAGGGCAAGGGCAATCCAGCCGAAGTTGTCGGTATCCCGCCAAGAAAGCCCCATCTGGACCGGGCACCTTTCCATGTCCGATTCCAGTTCCTGCAAAAGCTTTTCGCGGGTCAGTCCCCGCTGTTCAAATTCCTGCGAGACTTCCCGGGACATTTCCCTAAACAGCATGGCACGGGTCCAAAAAAACTCGTCGTCATACCGTTCATCGCCGTAGCCACCGCTACCTTCGGTATTGTGCGGGTAGGTAACATCGGGATTTTCGATGGCCCAGCGGTAAGCCTGGAGCGCGGCCGTGAGGCAGGTCTTGGCGTAGGCAGGGTAAGCCTGCCTGAACACCCGATGGGCGTGGGCCATCACCCCTGCAAAGTTCAGCGTTGATGTGGTGGACTTTCCGAGAATCTGGCGTTTCTGGTTCATGCCGGACTGGGCAGGCGAAACAAATCCGTCCCAGCGGATAGGCGAAACCTTGAAAAACACGCCACCGTCATCGTCCTGCATGCGCAAAAAGAAATCCAGCTCAAAACGGATTTCTTCCAACAGGTTCATACGGAAGGAACCACCATGAAAAAAAACCACTTCGGTATGGGTCGTGGCATGGTCAGCTGCCAGTTCAGCGGCCAGGAGCAAGGTCCCGAGAGAAACGCCCCCGTTCACGATGTACTTCCCGTAGTCGCCGGCGTCGTACCAGCCGCCGTGGGCGTTCCAGGTTCCCGAGCGGTTCATGCTGGGGTGAAATTCCAGACGGTCGTCCAGATGGGCGGCGGGCCTTGCCCATTTTCCGGCCTTGTCAGCAGGCAGTTCCACGCCTGAGCGCTGGAAATAGAACGACTTGAGGGTCATGGCCAGTTGGTTCACCACAATCCGGTCCGAAATCTCGAAATCATGGGATTCCGCCAGGGCGTTCCCCTTGGCATCCATCACGGAAATCTTGTACTTTCCAAGACGAGCAACCTGAGAAAAAACCCCCTGCCACAAGAATTCATCGGTGTACTTGCAGCTGCCTTTTTCCGACATCTGGCCATCGGCTACCACGGTACCAGACTCGTCTGTCACCTGGAACCAGGGGGACATTTCCTTGAGAGGATTTTCCGGAGTGTCAAAGGCCAGCAAGAACACCTTCGGTGCCTTGGGCTCGTAACCCACGTGATTGTGCCGGATGGAAAATTTCATGGCCCAAATTTTAGGAATTTTCGCCTATCGAGAGACAAAAACGTCCGTCGTTTCCGTTTACAGGGATAACCAGAGCGGAGCATAGCCAGAAAAAACGCACCAGTCCAAAAATGCGTTAGTGCCGCGACCCGAGCCCCGCATTCCACATCGCACATTGCGACAAAGTCGCGCTCATCTCTCTAGATTCTAACCCCTAGATCCTAGCCCCTAAATCATATCCCTGTTCAGGAGTTCACCGTGGTCAAGAACCAGGCGGCGGAAAGGGCTGTTCAGGTAGAAGTCGGGGTTGTGGGTCGCCATCACCACGGTGGTGCCGCGGGCGTTGATTTCTTTGAAAATGCGGAACACGTCTTCGGCGTTTGCCGGGTCCAAGTTTCCGGTGGGTTCGTCGGCCAGAAGCAGGTAGGGGTTGTGGACCATGGCGCGGGCGATGGCCACACGCTGCTGCTCACCGCCCGAAAGGGTGTAAGGCATGGCGAATCGTTTCTGGCT
>JAEDLI010000025.1 GCA_016295375.1 Fibrobacter sp.
CGCGTTCATGGCCGACTGGCACCGCTTAAACATCCAGGAACCGACCCGCTGGACTCCTGCCACGCAGCACATCCAGGAACAGATTGAACTGGTGAAGACCTTGGAAGAAAAGGGCTACACCTACCGCACCAGCGACGGCATCTACTTCGATAGCCTCAAGTTCCCGCGCTATGCCGACTTCGCGCGCCTTGACGTGGAAAACCTGCGCAAGGGTAGCCGCATTGACATGGGCGAAAAGCACCACGCCACCGACTTTGCCCTGTGGAAGTTCAGCCCGAAGGACAAGAAGCGCGCCATGGAGTGGGACAGCCCGTGGGGCGTCGGTTTCCCCGGCTGGCACATCGAATGCTCCGCCATGGCCATGAAGTACAACGGCCCGACGCTCGACATCCACTGCGGCGGTACGGACCACATCCGCGTGCACCACACGAACGAAATCGCCCAGAGCGAATGCGCCAACGGCGTGCCGTTTGCACGTTTCTGGATGCACGGCGAGTTCCTGCGCACCGCCAGCGAAGAAAAGCTGGAAGACGGCACCACCGAGCAGAAGTTCGGCAAGATGAGCAAGTCCAGCGGCGAATTCCTGACGGTTTCTCTGCTGATGGACCGCGGTTTCAACCCGCTGGACTACCGCTTCTTCGCCATTGGCAGTCACTACCGCAACTACCTGAACTTCACGTGGGAAGCTCTGGAAGGCGCCAAGGATGGCCTCAAGAGCTTGCACAAGAAGACGGACCCGCTGATTGGCAAGGCAACCGCAATCACTAGCGATGCCGCCAAGGCTTTCCAGCAGGAATTCAAGGACGTCATCGGCGACGACCTGAACATGCCGCGTGCCCTCGGCATCATGAACACGATGCTCAAGAGCGATATCGATGACGGCGAAAAGGCAGCACTCGTTGCCGACTTCGACCAGATTTTCGGTCTGAAGCTGGACGAACCTCGCGAAGAATACGCCAAGAAGGGCGCAAACGACGGCGTGGATGTTGAAAAGATCGAAGCGCTGATTGCCGCCCGTAAGGAAGCCCGTGCCGCCAAGAACTGGGCCGAAAGTGACCGCATCCGCGACGAACTCGCCGCCATGAACGTGGTCATCAAGGACTCTAAGGAAGGCACGACCTGGGAGATTAGGGGCTAGGATCTAGGGACTAGCGTGTCCTGATAATTAGCGAGGTCCTTGGCAAGTTTTTCAGGGAAATGGTTGTCGTTCCCTGCAAATCCTGTGCCATAAGCCTGTGTCCCATCAGGTCGAAAATTTTCACACGACGGGCTTTCTGGACCGTAAGGTTCTGGCCGTGATTTTCCAGACGGATGGTCCTGCCGCCTTTTGCAATCTTTGATGCCGGGATTGCCGTTACCACGGGAGCTTTCTTGTTCAGCACGAAACTGCCTACGTAGTTTGCGCCAGTCTCCTTGTCGTAGTAGGCGGAATCGTTGGCGAACTGCACCGTAGAATAGTTGGAATCGGCGGGCCAGTTCCCGTATTGGGAAATTCTCAGATAGACGGCGTACTTTCCTTCGGGGAGCGTGTCCGGGAGCTGGGCCGCCACCTTCACGTCGTTGATGCCGTCGAAGACGGTTTCGGACTGCACGTTGCTGTAGTCGGCGATGTTCCCGTTGGCATCAAACGCCGACTTCAGCACCACCTTTCGGCTGAGAATGTCCTGCGGGTCGAATTTCCCGGTCTGCTTGAGTTCCAGCGGAGTGCCGTAGACGGTGTCGCCTGCGGATTCGGTGACGCTCCTGAGCACGATGGTGACGGGACGTTTCTTGGTCATGTTGCCAAAGCCCACGTTCTGGATTTTCAAGTCCAGCTGGAGCAGGCTGCCGGGCCCCAGGGAATCCATGATGGCTGACCGGCGCAGCACATAGCGGTAGCCCAGATGGTCGTCGATGTATTTGAAGGCGGAATTCTGCAATACGCCGTTACCGTCGGTGTAGGATTCGTAGGCCTTGTCGATGGTGTCCCGAGGGTGGACTTCTTCTAGCCGCCATTCGCCGCCGTCTGGTCTTGTCAGGGCCCAGGTGTGTTCGTAGTTCAGGTAGGATGTGTGGGTGCGGAAAGCTTCGTAAGAAATGAATTTTGCTGTGTTGATTTTGGCATACCCGCTGGGAGGGGAGCAGGCCTCGCCGCCGTAGGGAACGTGATGGGCGTAATTCTCCATAAACGCCACTCCTTCTTCGCGACAGACGCTGCTGTTGCAGTTGCCACCCCAGGTGCCGTAGTCGTATTCGGTGCCTACGTAGCAGTCGTTGTAGAATCCCGCCCGGTAGATGTCCTTGCCTAGGGAGTCTGCCTTCATCTTGAAATAGGGGTGGTTGACATTGAAGGAAACGTTGTAGTTCCAGGTGGTGGTGTCGCCAGCGGCGTTGACTTCTGTTGTCGGGCTAAAACCGAGCCCGCGGGCGAGAACGCTAGGGTTTCTCGGACCTACATCTACATCGTCGTCGGTATTCTGCAGGAGGGTGGCAAGACCTTCGCCTACGTAAAGCGGGTTGCTGATGGTGCTGGTGTGCTGCTCTCCGAAGGGACCGTACATGCCCTGCTCCACGAAGGTAATCACGTCTTTGTATTCGTTGAAAACGGCGCTCAGTTGCTTGACGTGTTTCAGGATCCATTCCTGGGGCGGTTCCATATTGCCCTTGCCGTTGTACCAGGGGTCGTAGGAAAAGCGGACAATAACGGTGGAGTTTGTGGCGCGAATCTTATCCAGGTAGGCGCGGAAAGAATTCAGCATGGCCTCGGTCAGGTCCTGGGTGGTGCCGCGAGCCGTCGGGTCGCTTGTATCCCAGACGGCGTTGCTGGAGAAAGCGGAAATCTCCGCCCGCAGGTGCATGAGGCGGTTCTTGTAGGATGGCTCCACTTCGATGGCTTCGGGCCGAAAGTGAATTACCTGGGGCCTGTAAAAGCCCCGGTCTGGGTTGTAGAAGGTTTGCAGCTGGTCGGTGTAGTCCAGCGGCTGCACTACGGAACTTGCCGCAAGAGCGGATACTGCCGCGGCTAAGCCCACAACGATTAACGCCCCGAAGGTCTTTCTTGAAACGAACATCTGCCCAAACTCCTATAAGTAAGATATATTATTTCCCGAAAAAAAGCACGCAAAATAAATGCTGGGCCTATAAGTGGGCGGTAAAATGCGGTTTTATAGGTCCGGCAGGGGCAGTGAAATAGGAGTCGTACCTATAAATTGACCTTCGGAGGAGCGTTTATAAGTACACGAAAGGCTAAAAAGTGGGGCTGGGGCATATAAAAACGCTTTTTTGAGGTGAATTATATGCCTTTTTTGTTGAATTACAAATAAATTAAAGCCTTTTGGAGCGGAATTCTGCCAATTTGGACCTATAAAAGTGCGAAAAAGAGGGGTTTTATAGGTGCGTCGGTGGAAGATGAGCGGATGATGGACCTATAAAAGAGCGAAAACAGGGCGGTTTATAGGTCCCCAACGCCAAAATGTCGCCTATTTCTATAGAATCGCCTGATATAGAATTTTTCTTCAAGTCCGCTCGAACCTGATCAAGCGTTAAAGCAAAAGAATGTATGGAAATTATTAGCAGAATGAATAGTATTTTACGCACATCAATCCCTTATACAGCGAATAGATAATTGATGTTCGCCAGAGCTATTTATGTTACCAACAACGCCACCGATACCGATTTCATATGCCCCATACGCGTCTTTCATTGTTGACGACCAAAAATTTCCTCCATAATACATATAAGTTCCCTTCCCTGATTCGTACAGGTATCCACTTGGTATTACAGAAAAACCACAATCATCAGTACCCTTTCCTCGGCTTTCATCCCACAAAGATGATGTACTTTGTAACCTAAGAGCTGTTGGTTCATCTTGGTATCCACCAACTGTTCCAATCATTTGAGACCATTCTTCGTTTGATGGCAAATGCCACCCAATAGGACAAATCGTATCCACTTTATTCCAATCTAGAATATCAGAATCTCCTTCTTGCAACGCGTAAAAACGCCCCCAAAAGTCGCAATTTAATTCATCGTTGTCATAGCAGGTGCTATAATCAGCATTATAATTCAAGTTCTCAGCCATCCAAACCTGGTTGCCAATGGTCGTGTATTTATACACTTGCCCATCACGTTCATCTATGAACATTCCACGATTGGGCATACCGTAGGCACTCACGCCATCTTCGGGACAAACGTCCTTCGCACTCCAACTGTTGCCATCTTCTGAGCAAGCAGCAAATATTACGAGAAGAAAAAACGGTGCGAGAATTCCTGTAACCTTTTTTGTTTCATTGTGAAGAGTCCTTGGCGCTTTCTTTGCTGAAAAGGCGCCCCATAAGATAGCAAAAGTCAGGTGTGAGGAAATTGTAAGATTTTTGCTCTATTTAGCGGGCTACCTAATTCTGCGGATAAATCTAAATTTAGGTATCTTTGAGGATATATGAAGCTTTGCCGTTACCCTAGCGTGGTGCCCTATTTCATTCTGGTTTTTTGCAGTATTTTTGTGCAGATGGGGCTGTTCGTCCATTTCCAGCGGTGGCTTTCGTTTTCTTTCGAGGGGTCGGCGTTCTGGTGGCGAAGCATGCTTTTGCAGTTCGCCATTTTCGTGCCCAGCATTTTCATGATGCCCGCGGCGAGTTACTTTGCGGGGCATTTCCGCAAGGGCCGCGTGATGGCCTGGTCGTCGGTGGGCATGCTGGCCTCTGTGATTGCAGTGGTGGTGTGCTACGTGGCGGGGGCCGAGTGGGTGGCCTACGGGCTTTTGCTGCTTTACGGGATTTTCCTTTCGATTCTGAGTCCTGCGAAACTGGGTATCATGAAGGAGATGGTGGCGGGCGAGGACCTGGTGAAAATCAATTCCTGGTACATGGTTCTGTCGGTGCTGGGCACAGCGGGAGCGGCGTTTTTTGCCATGGGGCTTTCGGGCCACGAGAATTCGCCGGTGAGTATCGATTTGACCCTCTGGATTTATCTCGGGCTTTCGGTGGTGACCACCGTTTCGGCGTTCTGCATTCGGGTGGGGGAGTCCCACGACTCCCTGAAGATGCGTTCCCCGGTGCGGGAATTTTCGGCCACCTGGAGCCACCCCATCGTGCGGCTTTCGATTCTCGGGCTTTCGGCGTTCTGGGGCGTGACCCAGATTTTCCTGATCCTTATCCAGCGCATGAACGACATGCTGAATACGGCGGTGATTCCCGTGTCCATGTTCAGCGCCACCGTGGGCTACGTGGTGGGCGCCCTGAGCGCCGGACGTGCGTCAAAGGGCTTCGTGGAGACCGGGCTGATTCCTTTTTCGGCGGCGGTATCTGCCGTGACCATGTTCTCGCTGCCCTTTGTGAATAACGACTGGCTTGAGGCTGTGCTGTATGGCGTGATTGGCTGGAGCGCGGGTTCTGCCTATGTGATTTTGCGGACGGTGATCCAGGGCTTTACCAGGCCCGATACGGCGGGTCGGATTCATGCGGTGGCAAACGCAATCCAGATGGCGTTTTTGGCCCTGATTATGGGCGGGCAGACCCTGCTTTTGATTTTTACGCCGGTGACCATCGACCATTGCTTCATGATTCTGTCGGTGATTCTTGCCCTGTGCTTTATCATGAACCTGCGGCAGACCCCCATGACACTTTTGCGGGCGGCGCTCCGCTTTGCCTTTGCCTTCGTCTTCCGTTACCGGGTGAAGGTGATTGGCGTGCAGAACATTCCGGAATCGGGACCGCTTCTTTTGGTGGGCCCCCATTTCAGTTTTATCGACTGGGCGGTACTGCAGATGTCTTCGCCTAGGCCGCTGCGCATTGCCAGCAACCGCAATACTTTTGCCGACTGGTACCAACGCTGGTTCTTTCATGGAAATTTTCTGATTAGCATCAACCGCCGGGACCCGGCACCCGCCATGGAGCAAATCCACAAGGCCCTGCTGAACGGCGAGGCGGTGGTGATTTTCCCAGAAGGTGAAGTTTCCAAGACACCCTTTGTCTCGAAGTTTTCGCTGGACTATTCCAAGGCCATTGAAGGAACGGACGCGCAGATTGTGCCGTTCTACATACAGGGCCTGTGGGGAAGCCGTTACAGCCATGCTTCCGAAAGCGTGAACCGGCCGCAATCCTTTAACCGGGTGATTAGCGTGGGTTTTGCGAGGCCGCTCCCGACAGATGCCTCCGAGCAGAAAATCCGCAGCGACCTGCAGTTCCTGGCGGCGGACATCTGGAACATGGCCATGGACCATTCCGAAAGTATTGTGCCGCTCTGGTTCAAGGCTATGGAAAAACGCCGCTTCCGCCCGATTCTCATTGACCCTGCGGGCCGACATGTGAACGGCTTTGGCATGATTCGCCTGTGCCGTTACTTTGGTCGCAAGATTCGGGCCGTGGCGAAGGGCGAAAGGAACGTGGGGTTCATGATTCCCACCAGCCGCGATGCCGCCCTCGGGATTATTTCCATCTTGGGCGCGGGCAAGACGTCTGTCAACCTGAACTATACCGCCCCGGTGGATACCATTCTTGGTTGTATGGAAAAGGCGGAACTTTCTACCGTCGTCACCACCCGAGCGTTTTTCGAGAAACTGTGCGGCAAGAATCCGGCCTTTGCGCAGGTCGCCGAGAAGTGTCGCTTGATTTATTTGGACGAAGAGGAACGGAAGATTTCGGCACTTGGCCGTTTTGTGGCGACCCTTGTCATTTTCGTATGCCCCGCGGCAATCCTTCGCAGGCTCTGGTTCAGTTCCGCCAAGCTAGAAGACGACGCCGTCATCCTTTTCAGTTCCGGTTCCGAAGGAACTCCGAAGGGAGTGGAACTGACCCACAAGAACGTGATTTCCAATGCCCAGCAGTGCGACTACGTGGTGAAACTCTGCCGTACAGACGTGATGACGGCGCTGCTCCCGCTGTTCCATTCTTTTGGCTTCACCATGACCTTCATGATGCCCCTGCTGGACGGCGTGCCCATGGTGCTCTGCCCAGATCCCACCGACATCAAGACTCTCGCCCGGGTTTGCGCCCAGTACAAGACGACCATTATGATGGGTACTCCTACATTCCTGCGGGCTATCGCCATCAACCGCTGGGTCCACCCCATGTGTCTGGATTCTCTCCGCTATATCATCGCTGGTGCCGAAAAACTCCGCCCCGAAATGCGGGAAACCTTTAAGCTCAAGTTCGGCAAGGACATTTACGAAGGTTACGGCTGCACGGAACTCACGCCCCTTGCTACTATTAATGCGCCCAACGTATTGCTGGATGACTTCTTGACCATGGAAAAGTGCAGCGACCACTCGAGCATCGGGCTTCCGCCTCCGGGAACCGTGGCCGCCATCATCAACCCCGAAACCAACGAGGTGTTGTCTCAGGGCGAAGAAGGCATGCTCGTGGTTACGGGCCCCCAGGTCATGAAAGGCTACCTGAAGGATATCGAGAAGACGGCTGCAGTGATTATCGAGCGGGGTGGCCGCCGCTGGTACAAGACCGGCGACAAGTGCGTGCTTACCGACGAAGGCTTTGTGCAGATTCTTGGGCGCTACAGCCGCTTTGCAAAACTGGGCGGCGAGATGATTTCGCTTACGGCGGTGGAACTCCGTATCGCCGAAACCAAGGTTCTTGATGGTCTTGAATTTGCCGTCACAGCCGTTCCCGACTCCGTCAAGGGCGAACGCATTGTGCTGCTGGTCAAGGGCGGCGATGCCGAAGACATTTCCCGCAGGCTCCGCAAGTCGGGAATTCCGCCCCTGATGCTGCCCGGTTCCGTTTTCTGCGTAGAGAGCGTGCCCAAGCTTGGAAGCGGCAAGTGGGATTTTAACGGCATGAAAAAGCTGGCCCAGGAACTGGTGGGAAAGTAGACATTGCTACATTCTCCCTATGCTGCTCCAACAATTTGTTTTCAATTCTTTTGGCGTGAACGGCTTTGTGCTGGGTGGCGACTCCGGCGAAGCTATTCTTATAGACCCTAGCGCTGGCCGCGAGGCGGAACGCAAGGCCCTTGCGGACTATATCGAAACGAAGGGTCTGAAAGTGCGGCACCTGTTGAATACCCACCTGCATCTGGACCATGTGCTGGGAAATGCCTTTGTGGCCCGCAAATACGGTGTGCAGCCCGAGGCCCACGAAGAGGACGCCTTTTTGCTGGACCAGCAAGAGGAACAGAGTGGGATGTTCGGCTTGCCTATGGAAGAGGCGTCCCCTGCGTTGGGGAACTACCTGGCCGAAGGTGATATCGTGGAAGTGCCGGGTATTCGCCTGCAGGTGATTCACGTGGCGGGACACTCTCCTGGCGGAATAGCCTTTTACTGCGAGAATCCGGGCGAAGTGAACGGCCAGAAAGATGTTCCTCCGCTCCTGTTCCCGGGAGACATTTTATTTGCCGGGAGCCGTGGTCGAAGCGATTTGTATGGCGGTGACGAGGACGCCTTGGTTAAAGGGATAAAGGAAAAATTATTGGTGTTGCCTGAAGACACCATTGTGTTCCCTGGACACGGACCAAGTACAACCATCGACGATGAACGCCGCTGGTACTAAATAGGGGCTGCGACGACTGCCTTCATATTTCGCCTGCGGCTTTATTGAAACGCTTGTGGCAGGCTTTCGATGACATCGCTGGGGAGCATGGAGAACGCTCCCAGTTTTTGACGGGCGATTAGGCCCGCTTTCTGGTGTAGAAGCGCTCCCAGGACAGCGGCGTCTGCGGGCGTGCAACCTTGGGCCAAAAGTGCCACGATGATTCCGGCAAGCACATCTCCGGAGCCGCCCTTGGCCATGCCGGAATTCGCGGCAGGCACCGCGAAAATTTCGCCCTCGGGTGTGGCGACCAGAATAGGACTGTTTTTCAGCAGGATAATCTTGCCAAATTCCTTCGCTTTTCCTGCCAGGAATTCGGGAAGCGCAGCGGCCCCTTGCGGAAGTTCGCCGAAGAGTCTTGCGAATTCCCGCCGGTGGGGCGTTAAGATGGCGGGTGCGTCTATCCGTTTCAGGTCGCTTGCCGTGAGGGAGTTCAGACCGTCGGCGTCGATGACCATGGGCACGCTGCAGCGGGCGACGAAGTTCCGGACGGCGGTTCTGGTCTCTTGCCTTTGGCCGAGCCCCGGCCCGATGGCTACCGCCTGTTGGTACTTTGTACTTTTCAAAAGTTCTGGGACATGGCGGTCTTTCAGAAAGTCGCATTCAACGATACCGCCGATCTCGTCGGGTGAGCGCTTCGTAAAATTCGTGTCGCCGGCACGGCTGTCTTCAAGGCTTATAAAGACAGGTTCGGAAAGTTTCGCCTGGAGGATGGGGATAATCTTTCTCGGGGAGGCGAGGGTTACAAGTCCAGCACCGCTCCGGAGGGCGGCCTTGGTGCACAGGGCGGCTGCTCCCGGCATGTCCTTGGAACCGGCAATTACCAGGGCACAACCTTGCGCCCGCTTGTCGCCTTTTTCGTTTCGCGTCGGGAGCAGTTCCGAAATGGTCTTTTCCATGTCCTCGATTTCGTGAATCATTCTTCTGCCTGCAGGTTGTAGGTGTTGCGTTTTACAGGATTTTCTGGAAAAACTCGGGTCGGTGAAAATCTGGCTTTTCGGTATCAATGGGGAAGGCACTCAGGTAGTGGGGAGTCTTGGCCTTGTCGGCGCACTTGTACAGGTTTCCTTCCAGGGAGATGCCTTCGAAGGTTTCCAGACCGAAAATTTCCGGCGGAATAGTTACTGTCATTCCCCAGCAGATCAGATTCCCTGCCACACTGGCCAACTGCTTTGCCCGTTTGATTTTGGCGAGGGCATCTGCGGATAGTTTTTCCCGGTTTTGCCTGTCCGCTCCCCGTGCCGCCAGAACAAAGCCCCGGCTGCTCACTTCAAAGTTGAAATACTCCGCAGGGTTCTTGGGGTTCCTGAGGAAAATCTCCACGCAGGAATCTTCCCAGTTGGTAGAGTTGTCTTCTTGGACTTCGGCGCGGAAACAGTCCAGGGGCTCTTCTACCAGGAATTCTACCTGGAGTAAGCCCTCTGCGCAGGCGATGTTGGCCTGGACGGCGGGCAGGGTGATTCCCTGGTTTGCTTTCCAGCCAAGATTCGGTTTTAGCAGCATGATTAATCACCTTTTTAGTGACTAAAATATATGATTAATCACTTGGTCAAATCTAGGCACTGCCGAAATTTTGTCAAAAAAGCCGAAAATCTCCTTTGGCACGATTCTTGCATTTAGCGGGCTACCGAACAACAAACAAAAGGAGGCCTTATGGCTAATACAAACGAAACGAAAAAGACAACAGAAGAAAAGGAATGTTCCTTTGATTGCCTGGCGGTAACCAAGGTGGAAGTGTTTCCTTTTAAGGAAGGTGCTGGCATGGGCCACATGAAGGGCCTTGCCCAGGTGGTGCTCAACGACCAGATGGTCATGCGCGGGCTCCGCGTGATGGACGGCGAATACGGCCTGTTCGTGAGCTACCCCAACGACCCGTTCTACAAGGGCGACGATTACCGCAACATTTACAACCCGATTACCCGCAAGCTTCGTGAACATATCGAGAATTGCGTGCTGGAAAAATACCAGGCCGCGGTGGCATAGTTATGTTCCGAAGGATCCGTTCTTATTGCTTGTTGGGCATCAAGGCTATTCCGGTAAGCGTGGAGGTTGATGCTGCGCTTGGATTGCCCGGTTTTACCCTGGTGGGACTCCCGGACAATGCGGTAAGAGAGTCTAGGGAGCGGGTCGTTTCGGCGATACGTTCCGTGGACAAGGTGGTGACAGGTTTTCGGACAACCGTAAACCTGTCACCCGCGGATTTGCGTAAAGAAGGTAGTGCTCTGGATTTGCCTTTGGCCATTGGGCTCTTGACCGCTACCGACGAGTTGTCCGTTCCTAATTTGGAAAAGTGTGTTTTTGTTGGGGAACTCTCCCTGGATGGCCTCTTGAAGGGCGTCCGGGGAGTCCTTTCCATCGCTATGGATTTGGTTCACGACAAGGATTCCATTCTGGTAATTCCTAGGGAAAACGAACAGGAGGCTTCTCTTGTGGAGGGCCTGCGTTATGTATGTGCGGACACGCTTAAAGAATGTATAGAGATTTTAGAACAAAATCACGAAGGACTTGTATGCCGGGCGAGGGGGCTAGACCGGCAGAAGTTTTCGTCGGGACTGGATGTTCCCGACTTCAAGAACGTGGTGGGCATGGAAGGGGTCAAGCGGGCCCTGGAAGTGGCCGCCGCAGGCGGGCACAATTTCCTTCTGGTGGGTTCGCCTGGCGCAGGGAAAACTCTTTGCGCCAGGTGTCTCCCGGGAATCTTGCCGGAAATGTGCGACGAGGAAATCCTGGAGACCACACGCATTCATTCTTGCGCCAGGCGCTCCGGCGACATGGAGTCGTTTCGTCCGGTGCTTTTACGCCCCTTCCGCACACCGCACCATAGCGCCTCCATGGTGGCGCTGGTGGGCGGCGGTGCGCGGCTCTTGCCCGGCGAGGCAAGCCTTGCCCACAACGGCGTGCTGTTTCTGGACGAACTTCCGGAATTTAACCGCAGTGTGCTGGAGGCTCTGCGAGAGCCTATGGAAGACGGTGAGATTTCGGTGAGCCGTGCCAGCGGAACGGTGGTGTGGCCTGCACGCTTTATGATGGGGGCTGCCATGAACCCTTGCCCCTGCGGGTATTCTATGGACCCGAAGAAGGTCTGCTCCTGCCTGCCCGATGCCCGCAAGCGTTACCAGGAAAAAATATCGGGCCCGTTGCTGGACCGTATCGACATCCAGGTGAGCGTCCCGCCGGTGGAAACCTCCCAGTTTGCCTGCGGGTCAGGCGCCGAGACTTCGGCGGAAATCCGCCAGCGGGTGTGTGCCGCTCGGGAAATTCAACGCAGGCGTTTTGCCGGACTTTCGTTCCGTTGCAATGCCGCCATGAATTCCGAAGCGGCAAGACGCTTTGCCCAGATGGAGAGTGCGACCGAAAAGTTTGCCGTCGCCTCTGCGGACAAGATGAACCTGAGTGCTCGGGGGTATTACCGCCTGCTGAAAGTGGCCCGCACCATTGCGGACCTGCGCCATTCGGAGTCCGTAGAAATTCCGGACCTGGCCGAAGCGCTACGGTATCGGGCGTTTAGGGGATGAGAGGAACTAGGGGCTAGGATCTAGGGATTAGGGGCCTGAGGTTGGACTAGTGGCCCTTTGGGGTGTGAGATTTTTCATTACACATCTCACATTACGTATTTCACATCGCCCCTGTTTACCTCGTCACCTTAATGCTGGCCATGGCCCCCTTGCTCTGGGGGATGGCGTTTGGCTTGCACACGGATACCTGTGCAGCCTGGGTCTTGGGGTAGTGGTCCAGAATGAATTTGGCGGTTTCCAGCACCAGCGTTTCTACCAGCTGGAACTTGCTGTCCTTGATAAACTTTTGTAGGTGTTCTGCCAGCTGGGCGTAGTCGATGGAGTGAATCAGGTCGTCGTTTCGGGCGGCAAGTGAAAAGTCTAACCACAGGTCCACGTTTAGCACCACGGGCTGAACGGCCTCCCTTTCGTAGGGAAGCGTCCCGATAATGCAGTCGAACTGCAGGTCTTTTATAGAAATACAGCCGCTACTGACTACCATACGTAGAGCACGATGGCGGCAGTCAGGCTGAGTCCAGCCACGCCGAACCAGATGTTACGGGCCGTGGAGTAGGAATCCTGGGTCTTCTTGTTGGTTTTCTTGCGCTTCTGGAGCTCGGCGATAGTATAGCCGTTACCCAAGTCTGCCTTTTGTATCATTGCTTCTCGACACTTGCCGTCGAAGTTACAGGCCTTGTCCACTTCGCCGAGGAGCTGGTCTTCGACATCGGACAGGTCGTCGTAGGCATCCTTGGCCTCGTTGGCCTTGGAGTGCTGGATGACGCCCATGACTGCGGAACCCACGAAGACGGCAGCAAGACCAACTGCAGACCAGAAACGGACTTCGTCAGCGATACCGAAACGGTCGGTCACGTCACTGGATGCGTCATAAGCGGCGTCATCGCGGCTGTCGGCTTCAGTGTTGTCAACGTCGCTGGCCACGTCGTAGCCTTCGTCTTCTTCCTCTTCTTCTTCGCAATCGGGGTCGTTTTCGTCACACTCTTCTTCCTCTTCGTCTTTCGGACCAGCGCCAGCATCTGCGGCGGCAAATTCTGCGTCTTCGGCGGCGGCATCGGCGGTTGCGGACTTGAGCTGTATGGGGTCGCCGTTGATAAAGGCGATGGCGGTAGTGGCACCCGGGATAAACACGGACTTGCCGTCGAAATAGACCTTTTCTACGTCGTCGGTGGCAGGCATGCCGCGACGGGGGTAAAGCTTGGCCTTGACCAGGGCTGTGTAGTCCGTACCTTCGGGGGCGGTCAGGGCCGACATGGAACTCAGGTCGCCCGCGCTACCCTGGTAAATCTGGTAGGTGGTGGGCTGCTCGCCGAAGGGGTCGGTGAACTTTTGGCGGACCACCAGGCGCCCCTCTTGGAGGGAGGAAACTTCTTCGACGGGAATGGTCTTCAGTTCGCCGCCGAACTCGGCGGTGATGACTTCGTCCGGGGACCCAGGGTCCTGGGCGGTAAATTCTTCAACATCGTAGGGGCCGGCAAATGCGGCGGCCACAAAAAGACATATCGTCGCTAAAAACGAACGCTTCATTTTTCACTCCAATAATAAATACCCATTGAAATATATAAAAAAAAACGGGAAATGTTAATTTTTTGTCATAAAACCGCATTTTGACCCCGTCTTTTTGGCTTTGCGCCTTATTTTGGGGGATATATTGCCTTTTTTAGGGGAAAATTCTACTTTTTAGCCCGTAAATTTTAACCCTAAAAGAGGAATCCATAATGGCAAAGCTCTCTATCGAAGATCTCGAACTCGCCGGCAAGCGCGTGTTCATCCGTGTCGACTTCAACGTTCCGCAGGACAAGGTGACTGGCGAAATCACCAACACCAAGCGTATCGAAGCCGCCCTCCCGACCATCCAGTACGCTCTTGACAAGGGTGCAGCCGTCGTGCTCGCTTCTCACCTGGGACGCCCGAATGGCGAAAAGAACATGAAGTACACGCTCGCCCCGGTTGCAAAGAAGCTCGAAGAACTCATCAAGAAGCCGGTGAAGTTCCTCTCCGACTGCGTGGGTCCGGAAGTCGAAGCCGCCTGCGCCGCTATCAAGCCGGGTGAAATCATCCTCCTCGAAAACCTCCGCTTCCACATCGAAGAAGAAGGCAAGAGGAAGATCAAGAACGCCGATGGCACCGAAACTAAGGAAAAGGCCGACAAGGAAGCCGTGAAGGCATTCCGCGCAAGCCTCACCAAGCTCGCTGACGTCTACGTGAACGACGCTTTCGGTACCGCTCACCGCGACCACTCCTCCATGACTGGTGTTGAACTTCCGCAGCGTGCCGCTGGTTTCCTCATGAACAAGGAACTCAAGGCATTCGACCAGGTGCTCAACAATCCTCCGCGTCCGTTCCTCGCCATCCTCGGCGGTGCCAAGGTCGCCGACAAGATCCAGCTCATCAACAACCTCCTCGACAAGGCCGACAAGATCATCATCGGCGGTGGCATGGCTTTCACCTTCAAGAAGGTTCTGAACAACATCGAAATCGGTTCTTCCCTGTTTGACGAAGAAGGTGCCAAACTCGTTCCGGATCTGATGGCCAAGGCCAAGGCTGCCGGCAAGGAAATTATCCTCCCGGTTGACTACATCGCTGCCGACAAGTTCGCTGCCGACGCTGCTACCAAGGCTGTCACTGACGCCGAAGGCATTCCGGCTGGCTGGATGGGCCTCGATGTGGGAGCTGAATCCACCAAGCTCTTCGTTGACGCTATCAAGTCCGCCAAGACCATCGTTTGGAACGGCCCTGCAGGCGTGTTCGAATTCGAAGCTTTCGAAAAGGCTACCAAGGCTATGGCCGACGCTATCGTTGAAGCTACCGCTGCCGGCGCAATCACCGTTATCGGTGGTGGCGATACCGCTACGGCTGCCAAGAAGTACGGCGCCGACAAGAAGGTGACCCACACCTCTACGGGTGGTGGCGCTTCTCTCGAACTGCTGGAAGGGAAGGTTCTCCCCGGCGTCGCCGTCTTGACCGACAAGTAATTTGTTTATTTGCGTCGCGATACGGCGTCACGAATCCGCTCGCCGTACGCTTTGTACGGCTTCGGGCTTCGTTCCTGGTCTCGCTCGCAACTAATCAAATTCCTGCTTTTTATAAAGACTCCGCTTCATGCGGAGTTTTTTGTTTCTAGACGAATTACGGTTTGTAGTTTTTAGAACCCTGTAATTTTTTTGCAGGGTATTTTTTTGTTGCCGAAATAGATATATTTCCTTTGTATGAGATTTGCTTGTCTGTTCATTGTGTTGTTTGCGGTTCTCTTTGCTCATGCACAAAAGGTGGACACGACATCGGTCTCGGCGACCAATAACACTCAAGTTGTAGAGGATAACAATATTGCATGGATCCGCTACCAATATGAGCGGGCAATAAAGGTGGGAGATCGTCAAAAATCCTTGGGAACGGGGCTGGTGATTGGCGGTTGTGTAGGCATAACTGCGGGAATAGCTATTACGGTATACGCAATAAAATTGATTAACGATAATGACCATAAAAAACAAAAGGGAGATTGTGGTTCGGCTGATGGCGGTCCTATGTTTGTTATGTTTATGGGGACAGGTACGATGGTTGTTGGTGGAGCAGCTATTGTGACAGGAATTATTTTTAAAATAATGTATATTGATGAACATCATGTCTATTGCTGAATTATCGAAGAATTTTCATGCCGAACATCGCGGGAACTGTGCCATGTCGGTAGCCTACGGTTATGCCCGTACCACGGGCAAGTCCGAAGCGGAGGCGGTAGACGCCGCCGAGATGTTCCGTGCTTTCGGTGGAGGTAAGGCCCCGAACGGCCAATGCGGTGCGCTCTATGCGGCCAAGATGATGCAGCCCGACCATGCCGAAGCCATCGAGGATTTTTTCAGGCGTGGGGCACAGAATTTTACCAAGTGCGCCGAAATTCGCCCGAACAAGGTCATCCCGTGCAACCGCTGCGTGGAACTTGCGGGCGAAGCTTTGGACTTCTTGAACCAGTAGCGGCGTTCGTGTAAAAACTCTGCGTCGCCTAAGGAGTTGCGCTCGGAGGGCTAAGCCCGCCCTTGTTGTTTCTCCGGCGCCTTTTCGTCGTGTTCCTCGATTTTGCTGACCTTGGTGAACCAGTAGTCTTCGCTGTTGATGGAACTCATGTTGTTCACGAGGGCGTCGAGGTCGATGTTGTTTAAGTCGTTGTTTTCGTTGGGCATATCCTGAATATATAAAATCCCTGATGCTAGCGTTGTCTGGAGTCGGGATTTGCTGGTATTTTTTATCTTTCTGTTCATGAAAATCGCAATCTGCGTTTTTGTTCTTTTGCTCACTCTCCTAGCCCAGGCTCAGGAGATGGACACCACCTATGTCATAGACGAGCAGGGTCGTACTATCGGGCTTATCCACGAGAAGGGAACTGTTCCGAGAATTGCTCCTGTTGCCGCCCCTGCACCGACTTCGCAGAATTCTGAGCCGGTTTCTACTTCGGGGTCGAGTAGATACGTTAATGGCATAGACAGTGCCGCCTATTACCAGAACCTGGTGGAACGCTATACCCTTTCTGGAAAAAAGAAACGCAGTGCCGGAAACGGCATGATGATTGGTGGCGGAGCTGGCTTGCTGCTTGGAGTTCTCATGATGGTTGACGCGTATGAAGGGGCGGATCGCTGTGGAAATGAAGATTATGGCTGTAATGACGAAGAATTCCTAGAGTTTTTTACGGGGTATGGAGTAGCCATAGCAGGGGGAGTTGTTTTTGGTGTAGGTGTAACCCTCAAAATTGTAGGCGGTGCGAAACTTCGCCGTGCCGCACGTTACCGGGAATCCCTGGAACGTTACAATTCAAGCCGCCTTCAGGCACTGGAGTTTAGATTAGAACCGTCAATCAATCCATATAACGGTTCTTATGGCAGTAAACTGTCTCTAAGTTTCTAAAAATTCTATCTTTGGCGCCGGTGGATGGGCAAAAAAAGGATAGATATGAAGTTAATACCCCTGGCCCTTTTGTTTTTTTGTCTCGTTGCAGTAAATGGCTGCAGCGATGACGAGTCTTCTACTCAGCCTGAATTCGGAGATGATTTGGGAGAAGCTTCCACTCAAGAAGTGTTGGATTCGTGTGCGGTTTCGGAAGAAGGGACATACCGTTGGATGGCCGATAGTGTGACGTTTCAGTATTGTGAAGCGGGACTATGGAAGACCGATACAGTTAAGGCGCATACGCCGGGATTTGACCCGTGTCAATTTAATTTCGGTGCAGCTTGGCAAGGTACTCACGAAGAGTATTTTTATTACAATGGTCTTGATTACGTGTCTGTCTGGCTTGGAGATAATAACCGGTATAGTGTTTTTGAACGGCGTATGGTGGAAATGAGCTTGCAAACACATGCGACTCCAATGATTTATGCTTACGTGATTGCGGAATTCGGGAAGGATATGGGTATGGACGATTGTGATGTCGCGAGGGCAAGGGGAAAACAATCCCTTTGCGTATATGGAGCGGATTTGATTCGTGAGTATTTTGTGGATTCCATATTATATCGTTATCGGAGCTATGCAGATGGCTTGGCTAGTCAGGTGAGGTATAAGATTGACAGTACAAAGAAGTATGAGCCCATCTGGATGATCGAACCGGACTTTTATCAGTATTCGGAGATGGCATCGGAACAGAGTGTGGCCAATCACGGAGAGGAACAACAAAATGGCGGCATTCCTGATTCTATGATGGGCGTTTATTTCAAGCAGATTGTAGATACCATCAAGGCTTATTTGCCCGATGCCAAGATTGCCATAGATATTTCTCCCTGGGTTTCCGACAAGGATTCAATGGGGCTAGAAAAGTGGTTTTCCAATTTCGACATGTCCCTGGTGGATTACGTGAGTACTTCTGGTGGTCGCACTTTGGCTAATTCTGAAAAAATCAGGAGCGCCAACAAGCTCACGTGGAAAAAACTTTACGATACACTGAAAAAGCCTATTCTTGCAGACGTAGGTTATTCAACAGGTGGAAAGGCCACCAAGCACGACACGACCTGGGATGATATTTCTAATTTGGAAGTACGAGCCAAGGATGGGGTTGTCGGGGTGATGCAGATGGATGCCGCTCTGGACTACCCGTTGCGGGCAAGCTATATCCGCTCACGCTTGCAGGTGGATTATCCCTGGTGCAAGGAGTAAATTTATGAGTGTAATCGTCGTAGATTACAATGCAGGAAACCTGACTTCGGTAATGAATGCGCTCTCCCACATTGGTGTAGACGCAAAGTCCAGTCGGGATGCCGATGAGATTGCAAAGGCAACGCGTCTGGTGTTCCCGGGCGTCGGGGCGGCTGCGTCTGCCATGGAGACCCTCTCCCGCACGGGTATCGGGGATTCCATCAAGACTGTGGTAAAAGCCGGGAACCCGGTGCTGGGAATCTGTATTGGTTGCCAAATCATTCTGGAAGAAAGCGAAGAAGACGGCGGCGTGAAGACCCTCGGTCTCATTCCGGGACGTGCTGTGCGGTTCAAGGACGAACCGGGCCTGAAGATCCCCCACATGGGCTGGAACCAGGTGAACTTTACCCAGGATCATCCGATTATGGCTGGCATCCGGAACGGTTCGGACTTTTACTACGTGCATTCGTACCATCCGGTGGTACCTGCGGAGAACGCCTTTGCGGAAACCACCTACGGCACCCAGACCTTCCAGGGGCTTATCGGCAAGGACAACCTGGTGGCCTCCCAGTTCCATCTGGAAAAGAGCGGCGATGTGGGGCTGAAAGTCTTGGAAAATTTCTGTAATTGGAACCCTTGAGGTGAGTATGGAAAAAGTTTATCGCTCCGGAATCGGTTTTGACGTTCACAAGCTGGTAGAAGGCCGCAAGTGCATTATCGGCGGGGTGGACATTCCCTACGAGAAAGGCCTCTTGGGCCACAGCGATGCCGACGTGCTGTTGCATGCCATCAGTGACGCTCTTTTGGGTGCTGCCGGTCTGGGCGACATCGGAACCTACTTCCCCGATACGGACCCTGCCTTCAAGGGCGCCGACAGTCTGGAACTGCTCCGCAAGGTGGGGGAAGAAGTCCGCAAGGCCGGTTTTGAAATCGTGAACATCGACAGTATTGTGATGTGCGAACGGCCCAAGGTGAACCCTCACAAGGACCAGATGAAGGCGAACATCGCCCGAGTGCTTGGCCTGGACGTGAAACAGATTGGAATCAAGGGAACTACCACCGAAAAGTTGGGATTTACGGGTCGTGGCGAAGGTATTGCCAGCCAGGCAATAGCCATGGTTTACAGTTTGGTTTGATTTGGCTCAAATTTGCGGGTTTGTGCAGGATTGCGCTTGCTTAAAACAAAATATATATTTCGGTATATGAAACGACTGTCTTGTGTTTTTGCCTTGGGTGCCGTTGCTCCCTTGTTTGCGGAGGATTTACCCAGCCATATAGATGTGATCATTGATTCCGCGTCAAGTTCCAGTTTGGAGAATGAAAATAGCTCCGGCTCGGCAGCGACAATGTCGGCTAGTTCCGCTTCGGCGTAAAGCAGAGCAGTTCCAGCCGTAGTCTGGATGATTCGCCCCTGCTGCCGGTAATTTCACATGACACTCTCAGGAATTCCTTGCCGAATAATGGCGAGGCTTCGATGGCGCTTCCCCGTGGTGTTTCTGCACCTGTCGCTCAGGGAGTGGATCGCTGGTTCTATTTGTAGGGACGCCTGCTGAAAGGCAAACCTACGGTTAAGGGAACCTATTATCACAATGGCAAGGCCGTTGTGGTAAAGTAAAATAGAATAATGGCGCAAGGCGTCAGGCGCCGTTTGCGTAGATTTAATTCAAGAATATTTAAAATGACTTTGTTCAAAAAATCCGTTTTCTTTGTGGCCCTACTGGGTGCTGTTCTTTGCTGGTCGGCAGACGACCCTAAGCCCTATGTAGAAGGTGATGCGTTGCCCAACGCTCTCAAGTTTTATCCGCCTCCGCCGGACACGAATTCGGCGGCATTTGCCTACGACATGGCGCAGTATAAGTGGGGAAAGTCTGTGCGGGTAACTGATACGGCTCGTGCAAATTTGGCCATCGCACAAGCTGTGACGGACGATGCCGAGATGGCGAAAATGTTCAGCGAAGCCTTTGGCATGGAAATTTCGGAAAAGAACACGCCCGCCTCACGGAGCCGACCTTGATTCCGAGCGCCGAAAAAGGCCTCCTGAATAACGGCTCGTACCCTTCGAGTCATACCGTTTGTGGCTGGGGCATGGCGCTCCTGCTTGCTGAAATCAATCCGGCGGCCCAAGACGCACTGCTAAAGTACGGCTACGAATGGGGCCAGAGCTGTGTAATTGCGGGTTACCACTGGCAAAGTGATATCGAGGCCTCCAAGGCCGTGGTTACGGCAGTTTTTGCCCGCATAATGCCGAAGAGGAGTTCCTTGCCGACATGAAAAAGGCCAGGGACGAATTCAAGAGGCTTTCGGCCAAGCAAAAGAAAAAGACGAAATGATTTGCCTTTTACAGAAATTGGATAGACTGCTTGCGTATAAGCGTTCTCTAACCAAAAAATAAGGTTGTTCCCCTTTGACGATTCAAGGGGGATTTCTATTTTTGTGTATAGATTTAGAAACAAATGATTCTACGACGCAAATCCGGACTAGCTGAAAGGCAGCGACGATGACCCCGGTAAGCGGCGCCAATGAATAGGAAAACCTATGACCTTAATGATTCTCAAGATGCTCGGATGCCTCGCGCTTCTCATGTTCGGTATGAAGACCATGAGCGAAGGCCTCCAGAAACTTACCGGTGGACACCTTCGTGCGTTTCTTGGCACTATGACCAAGCACCGGGCCGGCGGATTACTTACGGGAACCTTTATTACCGCCGCCGTGCAGTCTTCTACTGCCACCACCGTCATGACCGTCAGTTTCGTCAATGCTGGTCTGCTTACCCTTAAGCAGGCCATTCCTGTTATTATGGGGGCGAACATCGGTACCACGGCCACGGCCTGGATCATGTCCATCTTCGGATTCCAGTTCAACATGAGCAGTTTCGTGTGGCCTTTCTTTGCCCTGGGAATTATCCTCTCCTATGTGCGGAAAAGCAACGTCAAGAGTTTCGGCGAATTTGTTTTCGGATTTTCTTTCATGTTCCTAGGGCTTACCACCCTACGCGAAAATGCGGTGGCCATGGATTTGTCCCACAACCAGGCGGTCATTGACTTTTTTGCGGCCAGCGGCAACTGGGGCATTCTGTCCACCCTGCTGTTCCTGCTTTTGGGAAGCGTCCTTACCATGTGCGTGCAGTCATCTGCCGCCATCATGGCCATTACCCTCCTTCTTTGTAGTAGCGGGGTGCTCCCGATTTACCAGGGCATTGCCCTTGTGATGGGTGAAAACATCGGAACCACGGTGACTTCGAACCTGGCGGCCCTTTCGGCCAGCACCCAGGCTCGGCGTGCTGCCCTGGCCCACATGCTTTTCAATGTGTTTGGCGTGGTGTGGGTACTGATTGTTTTCCACCCCTTCGTGAACATGGTTTGCCATATTGTGGGCTTTGATCCGAACTTTGTCCCCCAGACCCAAGAAGAAATTGCCGAGGCCAGCGTGCGGGTCACTTACGCCCTGTCCGGATTCCATACGGCATTCAACCTCTGCAACGTGGCGATCCTCATCTGGTTCATCAAGCCCATGGAAAACATCATCTGCAAGATTATCCGCGAAAAGGAAGATGGCGAAGATTTCAGCATCAAGTTTATCAGTGCTGGTCTCATGAGTACCGCCGAACTTTCCCTGTTCGAAGCCCGTAAAGAAATCAACCTGTTTGCCGAACGCACCCTGAAGATGTTCCGCTTTGTGCCGGACTTGCTCAAGATGAAGGATGAGGGAGAATTCACGAAGCTATTCGCCCGAATCGAGAAGTACGAGAACATCAGCGATAAGATGGAAATCGAGATTGCAGGTTACCTGAACAAGGTGAGTGAAGGTCGCTTGAGTCCGGAAAGTAAGCGTGTGCTGCAGTCCATGCTCAAGGAGATTTCTGAAATCGAGAGCATTGGCGATTCCATCTATAACATGTCTAGGGCTATACGGCACAAGTTCCAGAGTGCCGACGACTTTACCGAAGAGCAGTACAGCCGTATCGAAGGCATGATGAAGCTTTGCGACAAGTCCATGGCCCAGATGGTGGATATCATCGAAGACGCTCCCCAGGCCGATGTGAAGTCCTCCTTGATGATGGAATACGAAATCAACGATTATCGCAAGATGCTCAAGCAGTTGAACATAGACGACATCAATGCCCAGCGTTACAGCTACCAGATGGGCGTGCACTACATGGACGTGATCAACGACTGCGAAAAGCTGGGCGACTACGTAATCAACGTGGTGGAAGCCCATGTGAACCACAAGCTTTCGGGTTAGGCCGTCTTGGTTGACATTTTATAATTGTTTTTTTTCTTGTCATGCCCGCGAAAGCGGGCATCTCCTTGCTGAATTTGTATAATAGGCATATCATGCTTTTTGACGAAATTATAGACGACACCTACGAGGCGTCGGAATACCCCGCCCTTGCAGGCCTTACGCAGGAATGGCTTGAAACCAGGCCCTTTGCGGGCCTGCACGTGCTGGCGGCGACACCCGTGTTCCGGAATACGCTGGTGCAGTACCGTGCACTTTTGGTCGGCGGGGCAGATCTTTCGGTAGGTGTTGCAAACGATTCCAACGCGGGAGCCGAAATGCCCTGCGATTCGGGCGTTGTGGCTCTACTGCGGGAATCGAACATTCCGTTGATTGGCTTGCAAGACGCCTTGAAGGCGGAGTCCCGCGGCGAAGGTTTCGACCTGGTTCTGGATTGCGCGGGACAGTTTTCGGCATGCCATCCGAAATATGGATTTGTGGAACTTACCCGCAGCGGTGTGCAGTTTTACGAGAACAGCGAAAAGCCGGTGTATGTGGCGGACAGCGGAATCGTCAAGCGTATTGAGACCAGCCTCGGGACCGGGGAAGGTTATGTGCGGGCCCTTTTGCAGCTGGGCTACGGCAATGCTGGTCGAAATGGCGCAGATGCCGGTAGTGACGGTGCCGCCTTTGCCGGAAAAAGTTTTGTGGTGCTCGGGAGCGGCAAGGTGGGGCAGGGAATCGTTCTGCAACTCTTGCGGGAAGGCGCTCACGTGCAGGTGGTAACGGATAAGACCCGCGGCGTTAGTCCTTTTTTGGATGCAAACGGCGTGCCTGTTGCGGATTGTAACGACCTGAAATCGGTTGTAGCTCTTGTGAGTGCTGCCGATTTTGTGGTGACTGCTACCGGTGTGAAGGGTGCTCTTGACCGGCCGGAGCTGACGGCGGCTCTGCTCTCTTCGAAAGCGGTGCTTGCCAACATGGGTGTCGAGGACGAATATGGCTCTAGTGTTCCTGCAGGTCGCGTGCTTGCCGAAAAGAAACCCCTGAACTTCATTCTAGAGGAACCGACCCACCTGAAATATATCGACGCTTCCTTGGCGCTCCATGCTGCACTCGGTGAACTTCTGGTTCGTGAAGCCGGTGCTTCGGACAAAAAAAATGCGGGCCCTATGGACCCGCCAACAGAACTGGAACAGCGCATTCTCTCGATGACCATGCAGGACGGCCTTATCGGTCCTGAAATCGCCGAGATGCTGAGCCTTTAATTCGGCTAGTTCTTCTTTCCTTCGAGTTTTTCGAAGAACTTCTTGGTTTCCCGGGCGACGACCCCGCTCAGGAGGATAAGGGCCACCAGGTTCGGGAAGGCCATGAGTCCGTTGAAAATGTCGGCACTGGTCCATACGGCGCTTACCGTGAGGTAAGGCCCGATGAACACGGCCGCTACATAGAACCAGCGGAAGGTGAGAATGACCCTTTTCTTGCCACGGCCCACAAGGTATTCTAGGCAACGTTCAGAATAATAGGCCCAGCCGAGAATAGTGGTGAAGGCGAAGAATACTAGGGCGGCAGTGAGAATGTAGGGAGCGACACTTGAACCGGCGGGCAGGTTCGAAAGCCCGCGGACGAAAGCTTCCATGGTAATGTTCACGCCCTGGAGCCCAAGTTCGGGAGTCCAGGCTCCGGTCACCACGATGGCAAGGCCTGTCATGGAGCAGATGACGATGGTATCAATGAAGGTCCCCGTCATGCAGACCAGTCCCTGACGGACAGGCTCCTTGGTCTTTGCTGCGGCAGCGGCGATGGGTGCAGAACCGAGACCCGCCTCGTTGCTGAAGATACCGCGGGCGATACCCTTTTGCATGGCGATAAAGATGGTACCCACCACGCCGCCGGTAACGGCGCTAGGGTTGAATGCGGCCTGGATAATCATTTCGATAGCGCTAGAAATTTTAGAGAAATTGAAACCGAGAATTAGCAGGCAGAAAAGAATGTAGAAGATGGCCATGAAGGGCACAATATAAAGAGAGACTTTCGCGATACGCTTGAGCCCGCCGATGATGACCATGGCCGTAAAGCCTGCGCACAGGAGGCCTGCAATGGCGGTGGATACGGAGACGGAATTACCGCCGATGTTCACGAATTCTCGGGAGGGGAATATCGTTGCCACCGCCGAGGTGATGCCGTTCACCTGGGTGATGGTGCCGATGCCCAAAAGTCCGGCAAGTACGCCGAAGATGGCAAACAGCACGGCTAGCCACTTGAAGTTAAAACCGAAACGTTCCTTGATGCCGGTTTCAATGTAGTAGAAGGGGCCTCCTAGAACTTTTCCGTCGCTCCCCACTTTGCGGTACTTGACGGCTAAAAGACCTTCGGCATACTTGGTGGCCATGCCAAAGAATGCGGCCACTTCCATCCAGAAAAGGGCTCCCGGACCGCCTGTCCCGATAGCGGTAGCCACGCCAACGATATTTCCGGTACCTACCGTTGCCGCTAGCGCCGTACAGAGGGCGGCAAAGCTGGAAACTTCTCCCTGGCCTTCTTTTTCGCTGTTGAGCATGTAGCGCAGGGCGTTGCCCAGGTTTGTGACCTGGAGTACACCCAGGCGGCAGGTGAGCAAGATACCTACAAACAGGATGACGACGATAAGGGGGATACCCCACACGTAGCCGTCGATGGTATCAAGGATGGAATTTAGGGCAGCCATATTTTTCCCCGAATTTTAGGGTGATTGATTTTTGAACAGCGCAAATATAGGAATTTTCCTAGCTATATACAGAAAACGGCGTAGCAGG
>JAEDLI010000123.1 GCA_016295375.1 Fibrobacter sp.
TTCTGAAACACGGTATTTAACGGCCTTTTATTGGCCGGAAGTTTACCGATATCATCAGGCATCGCGGCCATAATAATGGTTACTGGTAGCACGACAACTCCGGCTGCCATAAAGAGGAACACCCCGAACGGAGTGCTGACCATTCCGGACATGTCCTTCAACAATTTAAAGCCTCCGTTTATGGTCCTCAGCGAATGGTTATCACTGTGCCCGCGTTTACTATTCTCTCTAGCCACAAGCAGGTGACCATATACAACGTCACCTTTGCGGGCTTCCAGAACCATCTCGTCGCCGGAGGAACTTTTAATCAAGCAACTCTGCGTGGACTCGCAAACGCGCTCGCCATTGCGGTAAAATTCGTAATCCTGACTATCGGAAACCGTTACCCACGAGGTACTAGAGCATCCAACCAGAAGAATCGTCAGCAGTATTGCAATCATCTTCTTCATCATTACCACCATACCTGAGCACTAACGTTCCACCCGTGGGCACGGCAAAGTTTACCGTCTCGAGCATTTTCAAAATCAATGTAGTTGTACAAATAGCGCACATCCAGGGCATAAATAACCCTAGCCGCAGCGGGCTTGTAGAAAGCCCCCATTCTCAATAAGAACGCCAATCCCCCATCTGAGATTTCGTACTTATCAGAATTGTAATATACCATGGAAAAACCGATTCCAGGCCCCACATAGGGAAACAGGGAGTGGCCTCCAAGCACGTAAGCGCCAGACAGGAAAGTGCCAATGCTCCCAAAGTCCCGGGAGTCCAAGCCTACATCAAACGCCCAGGCAAAATCCCAGGAGATAAGGAAATCCTTGTACAAGTAGTTCGCCGATAAATCTACGGTCGGAGAAATGTCAACTTCCGGGGACAATAGTCCCGTGGCTCCAATGCCAAGACCCCACCGAAGCCCGTTCCACTGGCCAAATTTCAGGGACACAACATCCACAATAGGATTCAAGTCATCAGGCGTATAGGCCATGTGCTTGTATGTCCAAACCGTTGCCTTGTCGCTAGAATTCAGCAGCGAGTACACCACTAGAATCCCATCATCCTGACGTAGCATTTTTATTTGCAATAGAAAATCGCTGGCGTAGGCAGACTCCGCCACAGACACGTCACCGTTTGTTCTGAGTACGCTTTCGGTCCGGCGCACCACCTTTTCTGCGTAATCCTTATGGACACCATCCAGTTCCACCGCGGTGTCAACGAACACTTTGGGCCTAGCCCAAAGCGCCGCGCAAAGTACCAGCAGAATAAATAAAACGCGATACAAGGCGGTCCTCCTACTTTCGCGACTTTACCTTTTTCCAATTCTCGAAGTCCGGTTTCGTGGGAACGGATGAATCCAGCTGGTGGGAGCACTTGTAGGTTGCGCCTTCAAATTCCACGACGGTGGTATCCTTGCTGACCCACTTCAAGGAATCAAAGACGCAGGCACCGATTTCCCTTTCCAGAGCCGTGAAGGGACGAAGGATATTGTGCGCATAAGTATCATATCCCCCATCATCACGTCTCCACCAAGCTCGTCCATACCCCGCACAAACCAGGCTATCTTTGTAGAATGCGGAAGTGGAATCTTCAATGACAAAAGTTTCCCCGCTACGGGAATCAATTGAAATCCCGTAGGAGCCCATCTGGACCTGGCCATAATACCTAAGATCAGCAGAAGAAAAAGATTGCCAGTTCTGGGTCAAGTAATCCGCAGTTTTTATACGGTCCCTGTAGTCCATCCAGGAGCCGTCAACAAAATCATTTCTGAAGTTTTCGATATTTTCTACAAAGCCGGAATCTGAATTGCTGAATTTGAACAGTTCATATAAAAAATCCTTATCGGGGCTATTAACTCCTACCCCATAAATCGAATACAGTTCTTGTTCAGCCTTCTCTTGAGCCGCCACAAAAGGATATCCAATTTCTATCAGCTGTTTAATTCTTGGTACCAGCAGATGATCGAACAGCCGCACATAAATGTTGTATCCGCCCGAAATAATATTTACGATTTTTTCAAACTCAATTGCAACATCAACTGAGTCGGCATCCTTCCAAGTTCCGGAAGCTACCACACGGATTATCGGACTTTTGTAATCACGCTTTCCTACTTCGAACTTCGAATTTCCATCGTTTTTCGCAGTTACTTCTACATCTTTAATCTTTTTGATCTTTTTAAAACTGGAATCAAGTTCATACACGCTCACAGAATCCAGTTTAAATGCCTCCGGAAAATCTACGATTCCATAACACGCCCGATTTTCCATCAGCTCGGAATATTGCTGCTCATAGTAATCGTCAACAACATCGTAGTCGGCGGAACAGCCAAGTACGCAGAAAACGGCAAATCCACATATTTTGACGTAGTTCTTCATCTTTACCATCCCGGGTTCAGCGGCGCCGCACAGTGTTCATAAAAATGTTTCCACACCTGTATATTCCAGGAAAGAGGGGGCATCATCCGTATCCACATCTAAATGAAAAAGGTAAATAACCTGATCGCCGTCTTCCGCCTTTACTCCCCCATTAAATTCCTTCACCTTGAAATCCTCAGGAAGAATCAATCTCTCATAGGAGTAATCTTCGTTATGAACCACAACGGATGTCGCTTCCGGACAGTCGTGGGTTTCGCAACCATACACATCAATCCAAAAATCTACATCTCCGACAAGTTTAAAGGACAAACGGTCTATGCGATAAGCAGTGTATTTCGGATCAACAAAATCAGCTCTAATAATTTTAGCGGAATCGCCACCCACAGAGTCCACGTAAGAGATCTGTGTGCGTTTCATATTCACGTCATCTTCATAGCTGAAGTAATCACTACAACTTCCGCCGCAGCTCGCAAGCTGCAGCGCAACAAACGCGACCGCCAATAACCCACAAAAATTTTCTCGTTTTGGATTATCTGCACAACATATTGGCCCTTAGGTAAAGAGTTGTTATCCCACGTAATTAAATTTTATTCCAGGCCAACAATGCGCACGGTCTTGTAGAATTGACCATCTCGAGGATCATTCACAGTATCTGCAAAAGCGAGAGGTTTAGAACTGTTCCAGGATCTTGATGCGGTCGGGAGTGTCCGGGTGGGTGCTGAAGATGGTGTTCACCTTCTTCACCAAGCCGTGGAGCATGCCGTTGTCGTCTTCTTCATCCGGGTGAATGATGTAGAGCTGTGCCACGTCGTTACGATTCACGAAGGCCAGGCCCGGTTCGTCGGAAACCTTCTGCAGGGCCCTAGCCAATGGCAGGGGGTCGCCGCAAAGTTCTGCGGCACCGGCGTCCGCCACAAATTCGCGGGAGCGTGAAATTGCAAGGCGATTGATATAGCTGAAGAAGTAAGCTATAGAAGAAATCACCAGGCCCACCAAGGCCACAATCATCACAATGAAAATCAGGCCCCCTTCGTTCTTGTTGTTGCGACGGCTGCTGCGGGGGCGGGAGCGAAGCATGGCCTTGATCACTTCCATAAAGATGCTCTGCACCAAAGAAATCAAGCCCACGAACACGATGCACACCACCATGAGGCGGGTGTCGCGATTCTTGATGTGGGTCAGTTCATGGCCCACCACGGCGGCCAATTCCTCGTCGTCCAGCTTTTCGATAAGGCCCGTAGTCAACGTAACGGTAAAGGACTTGATGTCGATGCCGCTGGCAAAGGCGTTCAGTCCCGGGTCGTCGATAATGTTGATCTGGGGCATTTCGATGCCGCCGGCTATGCAAAGGTTCTCCACGATGTTATAGACCCTGAGATTGTCCTTGCGTTCCACCGGCTTGGCGTGAGTCACGTGACGGATCAGGGAGACATTGAACATGTAGGCGAATAAGAACCAGATGGCAACGACGCCTATGGTAAACGGCAGGGCCTTCAAGAAGCAGAACCAGATTACAGGCCAGTTGGCGCCGTACGCTTCCGTGCGTAGCCGCGCCGAGTCCCGGCAGGCACTGGCGATGGTGCTACCCGTGGCAGAATCAATCACCAGGTCGCCAAAGAATGAGCAAGTCAGGCCGAAATAGTCCATCACAAAGATGAACGCAAAGACCATGGCCAGAATAATGACGGGATACATACACAACAGGATCGCAGTGTTCCTGTTGTTCCGCCAAATCTGGGTTTGCATACCAACGTATTTCATCGGGGCAAATCCACGCGGGGTTTAAGTCCGCGCAATCAAAAATTAGAACTTAACTTCGGGGGCCTTGTTCAGGGATTCGCGGCTTTCAGTAGCTTCGTACATGGCAGCGCGACGGAAGTTGAACATACCGGCAATAATGTTGTTGGGGAAAATTTCGCAAGCGTTGTTGAATTCCTTGGTAGCGGAATTGAAGAAACGGCGAGATGCGGCCAACTTGTTTTCGATGTCGGAAAGTTCGGTCTGAAGCTGGAGGAAGTTGGTATTGGCCTTCAGTTCCGGGTAGGCTTCCAGGGAGACGCGGAGGCCGGCCAAAGCGCTGGACATCGCCTTGTCTGCTGCAACCTTTTCATCCACAGTCTGGGCACCCATACCGGCGGCGCGGGCAGCGGTAATCTTTTCCAGGGTTTCCTTTTCGTGGGTGGCGTAACCCTTCACGGTAGAAACCAGCTGGGGAACCAAGTCAAAACGCTGCTTCAGTTGCACGTCGATGTTTGCGAAGGCGTTTTCGCGGTTGTTGCGGAGCTTCACCAGCTTGTTGTAGGTGGTGATCAGCAAGAGGATCAGGACAACGACGACGGCAATAATAATTCCAGCTACCATAATATTTCTCCTTTGTTGTTTTTACTTTGTAAATGTACTATAAAAAAGGAGATCCCCGGTCAAGCCGGGGGCGACAAGCACCCAGATACGCCCAACAGAATTATCCTAGTTCATCCTTCAGGAATTTTTCCAATGTATCCTTTTGGGGTAAGGCCAGCATGTAAGTGGAAACGAACAGCTTGTTATCCATTCCCGCCAGGGCGTACTCCACCATCTTCTTGCCCTTCTTCGTGCAGAGAAGAATACCCACAGGCGGATTATCCCCCTCGTTCATTTCGTTTTCCTTATAGTAGGAGACATAGGCATTCAACTGTCCCAAATCTCCGTGGTTAAAGGAATCGTCCTTCAGTTCCACAATTACAGTGCAATGCAAAATCCTGTTATAGAAGACCAGATCCACAAAGTAATATTCATCGTCAATGACGATTCGCTTTTGGCGTGCTTCAAAGCAGAAACCCTTCCCCATTTCCAGCAGAAATTCCTGCAGATGGTCCATAATGGCACCCTCCAAATCGCTTTCGTTGAAAGGCCTTGCGGGCAAGTTCAGAAACTCGAAGGTAAAGGGTTCCTTAATACCATAACTCAAGGGTGTTTCGCTTACAGTCTGCTGAAGCAACTTTTTAGGATCCTGACTGATACCCGCCCTGAAGAAGAGATTCGTTGCAATTTGCCTGCGAAGTTCCTTTACGCTCCAGCAGCATTTGATGCATTCCGTCTCATAGAAAAAGCGTGCAAAGGAATCCTCGACCGTCATAATTTCACGAATGTGCGAGAAGGAAAGGTTTTCAATGATTCGATTCGCGGGAGTTTCGAATTCGTGCGACGGTGTCGCACTTTTTCCAGCAAGATAATCCTTAATTTTGGGATATTTTAAATAGAAAGCTCTCGAAATTTTAAACAGAGTCTCGTTCATCCCTCTTGTATTCAGCCGAGCTTCAATATTTTTCAGCAATTTTTCGCCGTACTTAGCCCTATCAAGGCCTTTCTGCTCGTATTCAACGATATAATACCCTATCAGATAGTTGCGGATGGTGGCAAGTTTATTTACAGCCTTCACCGAAGCTGTGTAAGCGTTCTTGTGAATCTGCTCCAGGGAACTTGCCAAACCTTCGAAAGTCTGGGGGTTAGAATCTTGCCAATCATTGGGCAACTTGAAGTCTTGAATTTGACTGGACATAGTATCTCCTTAGAAAGAAAACAAAATTTTTCCACAAAAAAAAGACATCTGTTTTCAGATGCCTTGGAGATACTTTTTCGAACCTCAGGCAGAATTATAGTTAATACCTAAATACTGGCAAGGTTAGAAATGTAATTTGTTTGTAAAAGAAGATTCCGAATCAAGTCCGGGATGATACGCGGGGATTA
>JAEDLI010000026.1 GCA_016295375.1 Fibrobacter sp.
GATTTCAAGTCAAAGCTAATCGCATTACGCGTAAAGCCCTTGAGTTTTGCTGAACCCGGCTTGTTTGTCTTGGATTTGTCTGCGGCTTTAGGCGCAAATGCATCGGCCTTATCCACATAAATCCCGTTGATGTCAACGGCATTCACCGTGTCGTCATTCTTGATTAGGGATCCTCGCTTGAGAACGGCTACTAATTGCTTGTTGCCGCCATTGGCACTGGCATAAGTTTCCAGTTCCTGGGCATCGAATTCTTTCTTTTCGCCATACCATGACTCGACCTGGTTGCTCTCAAACTCTTTCACCGTGATTTGTGTGCGACGGAGAGTGGCCTTCAAAGTATCGCCGGAATTCACAAAGGTGATTTCTACCGGCTTGTTCACCTGCCCACGAAGCATGGCTTTTGATTCATCGATGTCCAGCCCTTTCAAGCTCATTCCATCTACAGCTATAATATCATCTCCGGCCTGGAGTTCCGTTTCTGCCGCAGGGGTTCCAGGAATTACCTGGACCACATGGACGCCCTGAGGAACCTGGTAGATAGTTATTCCCAGGCCGCCGAACTGTTCATCAGCAATGCTTGGCGCAGCCAAAACTGCAGCCACCAGAGAGAACTTGACAAAACGATTCATGGAACGCTCCTTATGCAATCATCTTTTCCTTAAATATATAATAAAAACAGGAGAAAATCAAAAAAAACACCAGCCCATTTACCGTTTTTTGAGGAAATTCTTTAGTCAAAAGGCCTTATTTCTTCAGTTTCTTCGGTATCGTCTCCACCCTGGTCCTCGGAGTCTTCTTCATCTTCCTCATCTTCATAGTCTTCTATTGTCTTATCCCCAGGAACAATTATCAATCCTAGAGTCACGGGCTCCCCCTTTAGGTTCAGGTACGCCTCCAAAAAAAGATTTGTAGAAAGGCGAAGCAGGCGTAAATCCAGCATAGTTCCGCCCTTATGGATGCTTTTAGGATTCAAGTTAAAAAACAAAAATTTTTTATTAATGTACTCGAACCTATCCTTTTCGTAATTTATCTGCCATTCCGTATTTCCATCGTTTTCTTGTCGATAGAGACACCTATCTTTGTCAATGTCACATTCAAAGCTGGCACTCTCTTGATATCGTTTGTTCCATTCTCGGCTAAAGGCACAGCTTTGGACCCGACCAGTCCCGTTGCGCAGCTTATTCAGTTGATCATTGATAACCACATAATCCATTTTCTGGTTTTTGACTTGTTCATACACATTCATCAAAATGATATAAGCTTCAATATCTCCTGGACATTTTCCCGTCAAGTTAACATCCTCGTGAGCTTTAAGAAGGGTCTGCTGCAAGTCTACATCTATGGCATCTGGAATTTCGCTTTCCTTGATTTTGTCCAAAACTTTTTTGGGCGGGACAAACACCACCTTGTCTCCCTTCTTGATGGCATAGCCTAGCTGATCCCTCACGTAATCCAAACATTGCTGAACGTGAATATGTACAGTGTTGGAACCACCCGAAACAAAGTCTACACCGATACGGACATTCCACTCACCTGCGTTGCTCCCTGTATTTTTGTCTATTTCACAAAAAGGTTCTTCCCGAATACCATCAATGAAAATAACCTTCGCGTTGAGTTTGGTCACCAAGGATTCTTCTTTATTCAAAGCCCCTCCCAAGCTCCAAAAATTCGGATTCAGTCGAAGGACCTCTGCAAAAGCCTTATCGCCATCTAAAGCCGGGAGCAACGAATCGTTCCGAGCATTTTTCTCTTTAAGTAGCTCAGAATACTCCGTCGTTACCGTCATATTGTTGAACCCATTACGAACAGCCGGAGCAGGTGCGGCAACCGCTAGCATCGAACAAAGAAAACTAAAAAAGGCAATAAAGGAAATCAGACGAATCATTTTCAAAAGATAGCTTTTTAAAATCACATAGACGGACTCAATATATCGGGCAAGTTCATCAAGTGCGGAATATGATAGTCCACCCATTCAGGAGTTTCTGGGGCGGGATTCACATAAACCGTCGTCCAACCTCGGTCATGCGCCGGTTTTAAGTTACGAATGGAATCTTCAAGCAAGACTATATTAGAAACCTTTTCCGAAATCCATCTTTCCATTTTTGAGTAGGCACTGGCATGTGGCTTTCCTTCCCAACCAAGCTGTTTTAAATCAAACACTCCATCAATTTCGCCATCAATTTCCATATGAGCCATTCCCGCTTCACTCCAATCATGCCTACCATTGGTAAAAACATATCGGCGTCCCCTTAGGCTCTGTAAAAGCTTCTTTTTTTCAGGAGCTTTCTTGGGATAAATCAAATATTCCGGTTCGTGAATAAAATCAAAAAAAACATCCGGATCCACGTTGTTCCTTGCCATAAGTCCCGCAAGAGTGGTGCCGTACTGTTCTAGATAGTCTGTTCGGATCTTGTGGGCCGTCTCAAAATCCGTCCCGACTGTCTTTTGAACAAAAAGCGATATCCGATGATCAAGGGATTCTATAACACAGCGTTCCTCAGCACCATATAGTGTAAGGTCATAATCAAAAAGCCAAATCTTATCGGGAGTATTTTGGAGCATTACCTTAGATTATGTATCCATTCACGTTGATGAAAAACGGGGACTTGCAGCAGAGCTAGCTTGCGGGCGATTTTTTTCCCGGCGTCGGTGGCCATCTTTTCTTCCATGGGGTAAATCCCGACACGTCCCAAATCCAGACGGTCTGCGTCAAAACAGGTATCTATGGTAATGTCGCCAGTTTGCCGCTCCGTGGTATGGAGACGACAAGCCTTGCGGAGTTTTTCCAGCCTTTCTGCATCTAGCTCGAAACGTTTTTCGGCGATGCACCGGTCTATAAACTCAACCGCCCGTGGGCCATGTTCGCCGTCATAGGCATCGTCTATACGCCTGCAGTCGTGGAACAGGGCAAAAAGCCGAACCACCGTAATATCCGCCCCCGTCTTGGAAGCGAGCAACAGCCCATTGAACTCCACCTGGTGCCAATGTTCCAGCCCATGATAGGTCGAATCATACAGGCGTTCTGCAAAGGCGTAATCTAGAAGTCCGGTAAAGTCAAGCATGAGTTAGGGGTTAGGATCTAGGGGTTAGGATCTAGGGGTTAGGATTTAGGGGCTAGGATTTAGGGGCTAGGATCTAGGGAGATGTGAAGTGTGAGATTAGTAATGAGTTTTCAGTTATAAGTTGTGAGGCTCAGGGTTCGGGGTTCGAAGCTTGTGTAGGTTCTATAAATTTACCTACATTTCTGTCAAATGTCCACCGTTATCCTTTTCAACAAACCCTACGGAGTGCTGAGCCAGTTCACTCCCGAGGCCGGTCACCCTGCCCTGGACACCTTCGGATTCCCTGCCGGTGTTTATGCGGCTGGCAGGCTGGACCACGACAGCGAAGGGGCCCTGCTCCTGACGGACAACGGCAGGCTCATCAAAAAACTTCTGGATCCGGAATTCGAACACCCCCGGACCTACCTGGCCCAGGTCGACGGGCAAATTACCGAGGATGCCATCAGGCAACTGGCCAAGGGCGTCACCATCAAGGGATACCATACCAAGCCCTGCAAGGCCGAAATTGCTACTGAGCCGGACTGGCTCTGGCCCCGGAACCCACCGGTGCGGTTTCGGGCAAACATACCCACCAGCTGGGTGCAGCTGACTCTTATCGAGGGCAAGAACCGTCAGGTGCGGCACATGACCGCCGCCGTCGGGTTTCCAACGCTCCGATTAATCCGTATAAAAATCGGGAATACCGCCCTTGGCGATTTGCAACCCGGACAGTGGCGACAAATTACGGTCCCTATTCTAAGGCAACCTTTTCCCAGGCCTTACTTTCCTTGAAAAGTCCAAGGATTTCCCCGTCCAAGTCACCCGCTTTCACTATGCTTTCCAAAATGGAAAATGCCTTTTCTATAGGCATTGGCCTCTTGTAGGGGCGGTCCTTTGCCGTCAGGGCTTCAAAAATATCCAAGATGGTCAAGAGGCGAACTTCTTTTGGAATCTGCTCACCGCTCAAATGGTACGGATAGCCCCGTCCACTTAATAGTTCATGATGTTCAGAGGCCCATATCGGCACGCTCCCTGTCATTCAGCGTTCTTTTTCGGATAGAAAGATTTTCAATTTCTTCTTCCGTTAAAATAGGCTTTTCTTCGCCGCTTTCATCATGGTACTTTTCCACCATGATTTTTTTCAGAAGCTCTAACTTTTCATCGGGCACAAACTCCGCACGATTGATGCGTCGAATTTCGTCCAAAGCAACATCCCGATCCTTCTTGCGGACTTCCTTTTCTTCGGCGGTAATCTCTCCGCGGTATACGGCAATTTCATCCAGCAGGGAAATCTTGACAAACCGGTCCTCGATTACCTTCATCTGGGCGCCCAGTTTGCTTTCTTTGTCCATGATTTCCAGAGGCACAGCCAGCTTACCTACATCGTGGAGCCAGACACTCATGAGAAAACTGCGGCGACGAGATTCCTCAAATTTCCAAGGATGGTCCGTCTTGTCCAACCAATCCAAAAAACTTTCGGCAATCTGGACCACATTGCGGGTATGGTTTGCCGTATAAGAAGAACGTTCATCGATAGCCTGAGAAAGAGTCCGGACTACGGAGTCCAGCAACCGCAGGGTCTGTTCTGCGGCGCGGGCTCTCTGCTCTACAAATTCCGTCACATCTCCAATCACCACAATGACCCCAACCTTCTTTCCATTCTCACGAAGAATGGAGGCTATCATGTGCAATTGGATGATTTTTCCATTAGCACAGTATGGAACAAGGCTTTCATGTACAGCGCCGTCCTTGTCATAAATGGCATCCATAATCGTCTGGTTGAACTCGTCATTGAGTTCAGACTCAAAGAAAGCGGACACCACGGACTTGCCCTCTAGCTGATCTCTTGTTTTTCTGAGAATCATCTCAGTGGCGTTGTTCACGTAGCTGATGACACCTTCGCAATTGACGGCAATCACCCCTTCCATCATGTCCTTGACGATGATGTCACTGATTTGCGAATGAATTTTTCCTTCCATAACCAGACCCGACTTACTTTAAGCTAAAAGGCCTTTTTACCACGATGTCTACTTGTCCACCCTGCAGGGCCACTACCACGTCATCGGCCAGGTTTGCCACGATGGACTTTTCCAGTTCGTCCCAAGTTTCGCCCTTAGCCTTTTTAGCTCCTTCACGGTAAGCATTGAGGGTCCACAGAGGGTCAGCCAGACTGACTACCGAGGGTGTTCCCGGGATCGGGATATAGAAAGTTTCGGACATACTGGCGCTTCTTTCGTAATCAACCAACATAAACTCAGCAGCCAGGCGAATCTTGGCCATAATACCTACGGCAGCGGCATTGGTCTTGGATGTCGAAACATCCAACAACTTTTCACGGCGTTCCGCGGTCAGGAGTTGGTTCGGGCGCAAGGTCACATGAAGTTCAAAACTCTTACCTTCGCTTTCTACCCAGAACTTGCCTTCTGAAAAACGAAGCAGTGCCGGAAGCATTTCCACCAGCTCTTCGGCCAACAGACGAAGGCGGTAGGTTTCCTTCTTGTCCAGTTCCCTATAGGCGGCGGACTTGGCCGTTTCTTTCAGTATTGTTTTAAGGTCAGTGGCATTGACGGAAAGCTCACAAACATCGGATTTCATCTAAACCCTCTTTAGTATAAAAGAACACTCTAAAAACAACATTCCCCAAAAGAAATGCAATTCTTTTTTTGTACATAACCGGCAAAATAAGGTAGGCAACATCAAAAACGCCCTGGATGGCTTTCATCCAGGGCATCGAGTCTAATTAAAAAAAACGTTTCCGAAGTCTTTTGACCGACTACTTCTTGATCCTGTGGTAACCACGGGTATGGGTTTCAGAAGTGCGGCTGTAATTCTGTTCCAGGAGCTGCGGAGTCTGGCCAAAGCTCATATAGCAGGGGGTTGCTTCTTCACGAATAATGGTAATCTGGTAAATGTAGGGGCCCGTTGCAAGCTTGCGTCCCTTCTGGGAAACAGGGTACAACTTCATAGCCACCAGCATGGCACCAGAACCGTATGCAGGAATCGGGCCATCGGGACTTTCACAAACATTGCCCGGAGAAGCCTGAGGACCTAGCGCAGCCTTGAATTCTTCGGCAGTCATCTGCTGGTTGTACTGGTTCACAAAGTGACCCATGTGGTCAAACACGCGAACGTTTACACGGAAAGGCTGGGTCGTGGTGAATGCATAGCTCACGCAGCTTTCCACACCATTTTCGGCGAAGCACAGGGGCTGCCCGTCCGGGAGGCCCTTACCGGTCTTGGTGAAGGTCCCTTCGGCACCGGCAGTAGCGTACTTCAGCATATCGGCCTGGGACATATTCATGGGGTCCTGACCGGCTACAAGCGGAATGGAATACATCTGAAGTTCACCCGTAGCCGAAGGAGAAAGGTCGTCGCCGCCGGCAATATCCGTCAGTTTCTGGGACTGCTGGGCAAAATCCGGACGGTTGATAGACTTGTCCTGAGGCACCGAAACTTCTTCGTAATCCACGGAGAAGGTCGCTTTCGCCCATTCTTCAGGGAACCCTTCCACACTCTTGCCTGAGACGGAAGTAATCTTGAGGGGGGTTCCGTCGGGATTAACCATGAGTTCGTTCCATATTCCAGTGTAATTTTCAATATCGGGAGTCGTGTAGTAGTTAAACGCCATACCGTCACCGCCCCTCAGACCGGAGGCATCCACATGGCCGTCCTTGTCCACCAGGACTCCGCTGAAGGAATACATCACACCATCGGCACCCTTGTCTTCGCCGGCGGACATCTCTGTCACTACCAGGCCCAAGGTATCCTGCCCGACGACGTTACCATTGGCGTCGTACTTGTTACGGGTCACGATAATCACAGGAACCGCACCACCGGCCCCAAGTTTGCAGGTCGAAGCGCCGGCACAGGCGGCAGCGGCAGCGGCGTTGGCCTTAATGGCATCGATGGTCGCTTGGTTCAAGGCTGTGTTCAAGAACATGCTAGCCACGGTCTTGCCGTCCTTGATGGTCACCATCACGTCGGTTACCGTGGGCTGGCCATACTTAGAAGGAGCCAGTTCAGAAAGGGAGGTTCGCATGAACATGTTGGAACCGTCGGTCTGGCGGTCGGCATAGAAGAAGTGCAGGTGGTGCCAGGTGTTCGCCTGCCATGTTGCAGAACCGGCAACGCAGTTGCTATAGCCCGCCAAGGGTTCACCCTCGTGGCAACCATGGTTGTTCTGGGCCAGGGTTTCCACATCCACACGGCCGGGAGCAGCCAGGTGAGTACCACCGAGGTCAACGACCAGCACACCGTCCACGAAAATCCACATATCGTCGTCACCGGTGAATTCAAAGACTTCGTGGTTGGGAACCTGGTTTTCGGGCTTGTACTTAAACTTGGCGTAACCCATCATGGTAAAGCCGTAGTTTCGTAGGTGCTGGGCGCCAAGGGAACCATTTGCGGCGGCAGCCGCCTGGGCAGCCCCTTCTACCTTAGGACCACCATTGGCCAGCCAAGAATTACAAAGGGCTGCGGTATTCTGGTTATTGTAGTCGGTCTGGTCGCCAGCATACTGATAGCCATAAGGAGGGCAGAAAATGGACAATGATTGAGCACCAAACTGCTGACAACCCTTATTGCTTGCCTCCTGAACTTCCGGGACGCAAGCAGCCTGGCCCAAGTGATTTCCTGAATATCCAGCGCCATCTGTGGAATCCAGAGGAGAGTAGCCACCATTATTATAGTTATAATCCACCTGGTAGTAATTGGTTCCCGACACCTGGGGCAAATCCAAGGTACGGTTAATTCGCCAGTTTACGTTTGGAACATCGCTATACCACTGGTCAAAATGGGCGTTGTCGCAACGGTCAAAACCCTTCTGGATATGGACCCCGTCGTACATGTCGTACTCACCCTCCTTGGGAGGGTCGAAAGCCAGATGGTTCATCACCATACCCGGAGTATACCAAACCTCGTTTCCCCAAGCACCAGCCGCACAACTTTCTCCGCTGACATCGCTTGTGGCATTGTGGTAACCACGGTGCTTTGAACCGGCGCATTCGCCGTACTTCAAGACGGGGCCAGGACTAGTCTGCCGCAAATAGGCCGGAAGGCTCGTGCCGGGGTCCTCGTTGGCAGTCATCGGCAGACCGTTTGTGCCAATCATGGCCCCCTGGCGAGAAGACTGGTTTCCGCAGCTACGGTGCAAGGCATCATTTGCGAACCAGGTTGCATCATATCCAGGCTTTCCATAGCCCTGAATTTCTGCGCCATGGCCGGCAGCATATTCTTCCGAGAAGTTCTCGAAGTCCGGGTGTGTCACGCTAAAATCGCGGACCACAATATCTAGCTGGGCAATTTTGTCGGCACCGAAGGAAAGGGTTGTTCCGGCCAGGACCATACCTGCCATTAACCAGGAATATCTTTTCATATAACTCAATCTCCACCTATATACATAGGTATAATTAAACCTAGGTAAATATAACCCCAAAAAAAGGATTCTGCCAGCACCTTTTTTGAAAAATTACGGAAATAAGGGCCCTTGTCGTTTTTCTGTGACCCAAAACAAGCCTATTTCCTATAATTTTCCCCATGAATTGGACTCTTATCGTAACCCTGCTTTTTGTGTTGCTCTTTGTGCGCATTTTCTGGGCGCATGTCAAGGCAAACAACGCCCGCAGCCAAGCCTACAAGCACCTGGCTCCAAAAGACAAGCTGGCCGTACTCAAGGAATGCCTGCTCAACGATCCCACCGAAACAAATCTCTCAAACTTGGGGTATTTTCTCAAGGAATCCGGGTCGGACCAAGAGGTCCAGTCCTACAAGCCCTTACTGGAAAAACAGCTGACTCTGGCCAACCAAAAGGCCGGACTAGAGGCCTGGGACGAACTCTACGTAGAGCAATCCAAGTGGATAGACCAGATTCGTCCCTTGGAGTTTGATGAAGCAGAAAACGCCCTGAAAGAGGGGGACAAGAAGGCCTACATCGAGCACTCCCTGGAGGGAATTTCCAGGCTATATTCCGACCGGGCCATCGAGGAAGCTCTTAAGCATCTCGAACCAGACTATCCCAAAGCCGAGACACTTTTGTTGAGTTACAGGCAGCTTGTAAACGCTTGCGAAGAAAGCCGCGCCGATGAAAAGTCCCTGGAAGCCCTCCGAAAAAAAAGGGATGCCTGGATAGAAAATCTACTCACCATAGAACCATAAAAACGGCATCCTCGTGTTTAAATTGGCGATTTTCGGTCAAAATCATCAATTTTGGGGCATTTCAGCCCTGTCAGTTCAACGTTAGTTTATCTGTAAATAACGGAAAAATTTTACATTCCGTCCTTTACACACAAGTTTTTTGTTGTTATATTTGGCCTCAAAAAGAAACAATCAACCCTAAAAGAGGTTAAAATGGCAACTGTTATCCGTCTCGCTCGCTTTGGCAAGCGTCACAACCCCATCTACCGCGCCGTGGTCATCGACAGCCGCAAGGCACGCGACGATAGCTTTATCGAACAGGTGGGTTTCTACAACCCCAACCTGAAAAAGCCCGAAATCCGTTTCGAGCAGGAAAAGGTCCTCAAGTGGCTCCAGACCGGCGCTCAGCCCTCCGACACCGTCCGCAGCCTCCTGAAGAAGGTGGGCATCATGGAACTCTTCCACGAGCTCCGCGCCGGCCGCTCCATCGAAGGCAAGGTCGCCACTCCTAAGGCCGACAAGGCCAAGAAGGCCAAGCTCGGTCCCAAGGCTCTCGCCAAGATCGAAGCTGAAAAGGCCGCCAAGGAAGCCGCCGCTGCCGAAGCCGCTGCAGCCGCCGAAGCTCCTGCCGAAGCTGCCGCTGAAGCCCCGGCCGAAGCCTAATCGCACCCTTTTGCAGAGTCCTGTGCCTCGTGCGCAGGACTTTTTTCGTCTAAGGACGTTTATTGAGTTATCAGCCCTCAGTTATCAGTTGTCCGTGTATAATTTGGCGCCTAAGGCGCGACTATAAAAACTCACAACTCATAACTCACAACTCATTACTAATCTTTCACCTCACACCCCACACCTCCCTAGATCCTAGCCCCTAGATCCTAGCCCCTAGATCCTAACCCCTAGATCCTAGCCCCTAGATCCTAACCCCTGTCCCCTACCCAATGCCCGACTACTCCAACTACATCACCGTCTGCGAACTCATGGGAAGCCATGGCGTCAGGGGCTTTATCAAGGCCCGGCCCACGACCCATGACCCGGAGCGGCACAAGCTGTTGAAGGCCGTGGTGGTGGAAAAGGTGAACGGGCAGTTCGTGGAACTGGAAGTGGAAGAGTCCAAGCAGGCAGGGGCGCTCTGGCACCTGAAGTTCAAGGGTTTCGACACTCCGGAATCCTTGCGGCCCCTGGTGAACGGAAGCCTGATGGTAAGCCCCGACGAGCGGATTCCCGCCCCTGAAGGGGAGTTCTACCTGGACGATCTGGCAGGCTTTGCGGTCAAGCTCTCGGACGGACGCACCGTAGGCGAAGTGCTGGAGGTGCAGGAACTGCCCACCGTAGACGCCTTCCTCATCAAGTTTTCCGAAGAGGCACAGGCGGAGTTTTCCAAGAAGCCCATCCTTGCCCCCTGGATAGAGGACTGCGTGTCAGAAATTGACGAAGAAAACCGGGCCATCGTCTGCGACGGCGACTACCTGCGGGCGCTGTGCCCCGAGGAGCGTTCATGAGAATCGACTGCATCACCATATTCCCCGAGATGTTTGCCCCTATGAAGCAATCCATCATGGGCCGCGCCCAGAGCAAGGGTATCTTGCAGTTCAACACCGTGTTTTTGCGGGACTTTGCCGTGAACGACTACGGCCAAGTGGACGACGTGCCCTACGGGGGCGAACCGGGGATGGTGCTCAGACCTGAACCCCTGGCCCAGGCTATCCGTAGCACGGGCGTCAAGGAAGACGGCGGCAAGGTCATCTACATGACCGCAGACGGGGTGCCCCTCACCCACCAGATTGCCGCGGACCTTTCCAAGGAAGAACACCTGGTCATCGTGTGCGGGCACTACAAGGGAATCGACGACCGCATACGCCAGTCCGAGGTGGACATGGAAATTTCCATCGGGGATTTCGTGGTGAGCGGAGGCGAACTGCCCGCCATGCTCCTGACCGACTCCGTGGTGCGGCTAAAGGACGGGGCCCTCGGGAACCGTGAATCCGGCGACACGGACTCCTTTGCCCAGGGGCTACTGGGTTGGCCGGTCTATACCCGCCCCGAGGTTTTCGAGGGCAAAAAGGTGCCCGAAGTGCTGCTTTCGGGTCACCACAAGAACATTTCTGAATGGCGGAAGCAGGAATCCTTGAAAAGAACCGAGGAAAGACGCCCCGACATCCTTGAAAAATTCAAATTAAATGCTAAATTTGGCGACAAATAATTAAGAGGTACACATTATGTCCCTGAACATCGAAGCTATCCATAACGAAAACGTAAAGGCCGAAGCCCCGAGCTTCCGCGCCGGTGACACCGTCACTGTGAACGTAAAGGTTATCGAAGGAACCAAGGAACGCATCCAGCCTTTCAAGGGCGTTGTGATCCAGCAGAAGAACTCCGGCATTTCCAAGACCCTCACGGTCCGCAAGATGTCCGGCGCCGTCGCCGTGGAACGCATTTTCCCGGTGAACTCCCCCCGTATCGAATCCATCGTCCTGGATCGTGCCGGTAAGGTCCGCCAGTCCCGCATCTACTACATGCGTAACCTCCGCGGTAAGGCCGCCCGTATCGACGAACGCGAGGCCTAATTAGGCTTTCGGGGGTGATTTCCCGATGAACGGGAATTCCCGACAACAAGTTATCCCGCCCACGCACTCAAGCGTGAAGGCGGGTTTTGTTGTATATTCCCACGACGACCAGGAGCGAAAAATCATCATCCTGGACAAGGGCGAACTTGCGGCAGTGGACAATTCCCTGACTCCCCGCAAGGTGCACTTTACCATGCAGCCCGGCGACCTGGTAGGGGTAGCCGCCCTGTTGGAGCGGGAACCTTTCCGCTACGACCTGGAGGCCACCAGGGATTCCGAAATCACCGTAGTGAGCGAAGACTGCATGGAGTCCGAACTCAAGAGCATTCCCCTTTGGCTTTTGGCCGTTATCCGCGAGCTTTCGGCCAGAAACCGCCAGCGGAAAGAAGCCATCCGCCGTAGCCGGGCCGCAAATTCCCTCGTGAGCCTCTCCGAATTCTGCAGGCACCTGAAAAAAGGCGAGCCCTACCCGCTAGAAAGCCTTGTGCAGGAATTCTGCTGGCAGACCAAGGCATCTGCCCCCGAAGTCAAGGAAGACCTGAAGGCACTCAGCCGCCGCAAGTTCGTGGAGATTGCCGGGATGGACCCCGTGGTGACGGTCACCCAGCCCGAACTTTTGGAACTGTTCGTGGACTACCTGGAATCCGAAGCGCAAGAAAAGCCCTGGCCGCCTCTGCAGCTCACGCTGAACCAGAAGAAGGCTCTTGTTAGGTTGTCTATAACCGAAAGTGACTTGTCCCAGGACCCTCCGGCATGGCTCGCCTTTTTCCAGAAGAACAACATTGCCCTCACCGCCGCCGACTGGATCAAGATGCAGGGCCTAGGCTGGTTTATAAACTCCAAGAGCGACCTTTTCGCCCCGGATTCCAAGAAGATTGAGTATTTTCTCTTGGCGCTGCGCTACGAAATCAACCTGAGGGGGGTGCTGTAATGAAACTCTCCGCCGGTGATTTTCTGTGCCTGGAAGGGGACTTCGCCAGTTCCCTCTACATCGTCATTTCGGGCACTCTTTCAGGGACAGGCAGCGCCCAGACCGCCGCGACCCCAAGGCTGTTCGAGCCGGGCGACATCATAGACGTGTTCAGCCTGCTGGAACACGCCCCCAGGGAATACACCCTGAAGGCCGAAGAAGACTGCGAAATCCAGGTGGTGGAACACGAACAACTTAAGGCCATCCTGGACGAAAAGCCCTCGTGGCTCCGGTCCATCATCGAATTTCTAATCCGCCGGAACCACATCGGCGAAGAAAATGCCCGCAAGAGCAACCTGGTGCAGGCCCTACCCTCGCTGCTCTACCTGCTCTCTGGCATTCTGAAGGAACAGGGCGGCAACACCGCTCCCATGGCAACTGTTTCTGCACGGGCCGCCCGCATGAACGGCACACGCCCCGAAGAATGCCGCAAGCTGTTCAAGGTCCTCCAGGAACTGGGCGTCCTCAGGATTCAAGAGGATTTGCTGCAGGTGCAGTCCCCGGAACTGGTGCATCTGCTTTACGAGACGCTGCGCTACCGCGCCCTGGAACAAAAGATCAGCCCCAACATCCTTTCCATGACCGACCAGATGGTGCTGACGGTATTTATCAGGCTTTCGCAACGGAGCAAGGACCCGCTTAGAAACGGGCTCAGCGCCATCTCTACGGCAGACCTGAAAAAGGAATCCAAGAAATCCATGCACGGCATGACCCTCACCACCCGCACCATCGGCGCACTGGTGGAAAAGGGCATACTGACGCCCTCTACCTCCCTGGACTTTCACCAGCCCCTGGACCAGGCGGAGTTCTTTTTCGGAGATTTCGACCGAATTATGGACCTGCTGGAACTGAACCGGATTTTCCCGCTGCTGGACAAGAAGCTGGTGGAGTAGCCTCTGTGATTTTGGGCACAGTGTATCACGCGTCACAATCCGACTTAGGTGAAATAATCTATATATGTCATTGGGTAAAAAATTCAAAAACCTTACAAAAGGAGAAATCATGAAAAAACTACTCTGGACGTCGGCGATGGCCCTCACGGCTGCCGCCTGCATGACCGCCTGCGACGACAGCAGCAGCGGTGCCAGCAACAGCATCCCCGAATTCAAGACCGAGGCCGCCCTCCCCGACACCTGCGAGATGGAAGTGGCCAAGGCTGGCGACACCTATTTCGCCTGCTTCGAGAACAAGTGGATCGAGGTCACCGATTCCGCCACCGTAGAACAGTTCAAGGAAGGCCTGGACGAAGACGAAATCAAGGCCAAACTCGAAGAACTGGAAGACCAGCTGAAGCCCGCCACCCCGGCCAAGCCCAAGTCCTCCAGCAGCAAGAAGACGGACGAAGACGTAGACTCCAGCGACAGCGATGAACCCGAAAGTTCCGCCAGCGAAGAATGCACCGGCCGCCGTTGCAATAGTGACGGCAAGTCCAGCAGTTCCAAGAAGAGCGGCGGCGGAAGCGGCTCCGGCGAAGGAGGCTCAGGTGAAGGCGGCGACAGCTCGCCCTCCAGCGCCACCAGCGAATCTGCCTCTAGCACTGAGAGCAAGTGCGGCGATGAAAGTTACGATGCAACTTTCCAAGAATGCAATAGTTCCAATGAAATTGTCTTGAAGGAAGACGTCATTGAGGTTACGACCAAGTGGCTGAATCAAACAATGCTAGACAACAGCGATTATGGTTTCCTTTACGATTCCCGTGATCACCAACTTTATCGTACCGTGAAAATCGGCACTCAGACCTGGATGGCGCAGAATCTGAACAACGAAACGACGGAAGGAAGCTATTGCTATAACAACGAAGCCGAAAACTGCGAAAAACATGGAAGACTTTATACTTGGGAACAGGCTTCGAATAACGCTTGCCCCACTGGTTGGCATTTGCCGTCAAAGAACGAATTTGAAGTGCTGATTGCTTCTGCTGACGGCGCTACAGTGTTTGACGAAGATAATACAGCAGGAGCAAAGCTAAAAGCCTCTTACGGTTGGCCCACAGGAAAGATCGGCACCGATGATTACGGGTTTTCGACATTGCCTGGTGGAATGTACTACACCCAAGGAAGCAACGGCTTCAAATTTGATGACTCGGCGATGTTCTGGAGTGCAACAGAAGGTTCTGACGTTGACGAGTATTATTCCATGTCCGTAAAAGAAAACGCAGCTCTTTTAATAAGCTATTTAAATTGGAGAGCTCATTCAGTCCGCTGCGTCAAGGACTAAGAGCAGACTAAGCTAGAATCCGCATCGAGTTCGGTACGACAGCACAAGACCCGCAGACCCCTGCGGGTTTTTCTTTTTCCTCGAGCCTCAAAAACCCACATTCTACACTTCACATTCCACATTTCCCTAACCACTAATCACTAATACCTACGACCTATTACCTAAAAACTAGCCCCTAAATCCTGACCTCAAACGGATCCTCGCCTTCGCGAGGATGACAATCCTAGCCCCTCCCCCTCCCTATTTACTACATTTACAACATGACTTTGCAGACGCACATCCTAGTTCGGGCCGTGTGGCTTTTGGCTGTTATGGCTGTTTTTACAAGCGCCGGCGAGGTTACCTCCCCGCAGGGTGCCGTGCGCAACCTGACTGTAGGCGACTTTATGCCCCACCCGAATGTGGGCAAGGACTTTAACGAGACCTGGAGTTACCAGTTCGTGTTCGACAACGGCACCCGTGCCTTCGTGAACTACGCCCTGTTGCAGGTGCCGGCATCCGGGCAGAAGGTGACCTGCGACATGACCTTCTGGAATTTCAAGGGCAAGACCTATACCGTGGGCCGCCAGTATCCGCCGGAACGCCTGAAGGCCGACAAGAATTCGGGCACCATCGACATCAAGGGCGAATACAAAATGGAAAACAAGCCGGGCAAGGACCACCGGGTTTACTTTACCGCCGACAAGGGCGGAAAGTTCCTGCTGGACGTGACTTTTGAAAGCGCCGAGACGGGCAAGGTCATCGGCAACGGCGTGTGGAACGTGGGCAAGGAAAAGCTTGGCCAATACATCCACATTCCCTACGGTCGCGTGTCGGGCAAAATCGCATACAACGACGACACCCTTACCGTAAAGGGCTACGCCTACATGGACCAGATTTGGCAATCCGCACAGGCCACCGACATGGTCCGCCGGACCATCAACTTCAGCACCAACGCCCGAAACCCCATGTACGCCGGGCGTGTATCGCTAAGCACAAAGGGCGAGCTGATGGGATATGTCATCTACAACGGCCCCGAAGGGGCTAAGGTGGCAAGGCCCGCAAGCCTCAAGGACGGCAGCAGCGATTACGACGGCAAGAAGTTTCCGAAAGAAACTCTTGAAATCCAATGGACCGATGGCGTCCCTGCCCTCAGCTTCGCCGTGAACAAGACATACCAGAAGGCCTCCCTGCTGGACAAGATTGACAGCTGGGTGGCAAGGCAGGCCATGAAACTTGCCGCCGGTGGCGAGATTCTCTTTTACAGGGGCCGTTCCGAAGGACCCCAAGCCAAAAAAATCGACTGGGCCGTAACGGGGGTCAAGGACTGATGACCAAGTTTCGCCCCTGCATAGATTTGCACGACGGCCGCGTCAAACAGATTGTGGGAAGTACCCTCAGCGACAGCGGTGCAGGCCTCAAGACCAATTTCGAGACGGACCGCTCCCCCGCCTGGTTTGCCGAGCTCTACAAGAAGGACGGCATCAGGGACGGACACGTAATTATGCTGGGCAAGGGGAACGAACAAGCCGCAAAGGCCGCTTTGGCCGCCTACCCCGGCGGTCTCCAGGTTGGCGGGGGCATTACCGCCGACAACGCGAAGGAATACCTGGACGCAGGGGCCAGCCACGTGATCGTGACCAGCTGGATTTTCCCCGAGGGTCATCTGGACCGAGAGCGTCTGGAACGCCTGTACAAGACCGTGGGCAAGAAACACCTGGTGCTGGATTTGAGCTGCAAGCGGGTTTGCGGAGCAGACGGAATTGCCGGAAAAGACGGTGCGGCCCCTCGCTGGAAAATCGCCGTGAACCGCTGGCAGACCCTCATCGACATCGAGATTAATGCCGAGAACCTTGCAGACCTTTCGAGATACTGCGACGAGTTCCTGATTCATGCCGCCGACGTGGAAGGCAAGCAGCAAGGCATGGACGACGAGCTTATCGTGTTCCTGTCGAAGCACAGCCCCATCCACTGCACCTACGCCGGTGGTGCGCGGACCCTTGCCGACCTGGAACACTGCAAAGAAATTTCAAACGGAAAGATTGACCTTACCATCGGATCGGCGCTGGACCTTTTCGGTGGAACAGGAGTGAAATATGACGACTGCGTCAAGTTCAACAAAGCTTAGGCCGACCGACACGCTGGACAGCCGTCCTGAAATTTTCGGGCGCAACGTCACCAGCACGTTCAAGAAGATGTTCAGCTTTAGGCACCAGCCCCCCGGAAACCTGCGGACCTGCATGATTCCTCCGGTGGTGTTCGGCACGTTGATTCTCAACCTGCCCATGCTCCTGAAACTCCGTTTCTACCTGAAAAAGGAGAGGCAGTCCCGCCCCGCCGACGACGTGCGCATCCTGTTCTACTCCGACAACCTGGACGAGACCAACGGAATCGCCAACAACCTTAGGAACGTGATTCCCTATATGCGGGCCCACGGCATGAAGGCATTCCTCGCCGGAAACGCCTTCAACACCCGCCCCTGCGGCGTGGTGGAAAACGGATACTGCCTGCTGCTCCCCCGCATTTTCAGCATGGAACAGCTGGGGTACGCCAACAGCGAACTGGCCATTCCACGCATAGGCCCGGTCCTCAGGTTGCTCAAGCGCTACCCCGTGGACCTGATAGAGTTCGAAACCCCTAGCCCCGGTGCCTGGCTGGTATGTTTCTGCGCCAAGGTGGCAGGAATCAAGGTGTTCAGCCACTACCGCACCGACGTGCCCACCTACACCAAGACCCTGGTGAAGGCGAAGTGGATGCACAAGTACGTGCTCTGGCTCATGCAGATTTTCTACGGCATGACAAAGCCCGTGGTAAGCCCCTGCAAGGACTACGCAAAAATCCTTACCTCGCAGCTGAAGGTTCCCGAGAACAAGGTGCAGATCCTGCCCCGGGGGCTCCCGCTAAAAAAGTTCTCCCCCGACATGCGGGGCAAGGGCACCTGGGAACAGTACAATGGTAGCGTTGCAACGCAGGTCGGGAATACTGCAACGCAGGCCGGGAAGGCGCGCAAGGTCCGCTTCTCCTTTATCGGGCGCATTTCCAAGGAAAAGAACCTGGAATTCTTGAACCGGGTGTGGAAAAAGTTCGCCGCCCTGCATAGCGACGTGGAACTCATGTATGTAGGCTACGGCTGGTACCTGGAAGAAATCAAGAAGTTCTATGAAGGCGACGACAGCGTGCACTTTGCAGGAGAGCAGGGCGGCGAGACCCTGGCGGGCCTCTATGCAGATTCCGACTTCTTCTTGTTCCCGAGTACTACCGACACCTTCGGGAATGTAGTAGTAGAAGCCATGTCCACAGGTACGCCTGCACTGGTCAGCGACTACGGCGGACCCCACGACATCGTGATGGACGAGGCCGCAGGACGAATCCTCCCCATCGACGAAGATGTCTGGCTGAACGCCCTGGAAGAATGCCGCCGGATTTACCTGGAAGAACCCGAGACCTACGCGAAGATGCGGGAGACGGCCCATGAGCGCAGCCTCAGATACACCATGGAAAGTTCCACCAAGGCCCAATTCGAATACTTCCGCAAGTTGAAAAAAGAAGCTTACGGGCTGTGAGCAACAAGGTCGGCGCTACGCCCCTCCGAGGCATGAGCTTCGTCAGAACAAAAATGGATAAGCAATCCCTGAAAAGTCTAAGAGATTGGTTCAAGAAGAACGCTGCACAGTTACCCTGGCGGCCTGCCGATCTAGACGCACCGCGGGACCCATACGCCGTGTGGATTAGCGAGACCATGCTGCAGCAGACCCAGGTCGCAACCGTGCAGGAGTATTTTATTCGCTGGATGAAACGGTTTCCCGATGTTGAAACACTGGCCAAGGCAAACGAAGAAGAAGTGTTCAAGTATTGGCAGGGGCTTGGGTATTACAGCCGGGCAAGGAACATATTGAAAACGGCAAAACAGTTGGTTAGTGATTGCCACGACCCCTGTAAAGGGTCTCGCAATGACAAGCGAGGCGAGTGCAATAGAACCGCAAGCGAGTTCTATTGCCGAGCCGATGCAGTCACGCACTTGTGCAATGACGAGCGAGGCGAGCGCAAAGCCGCTTTGCCGAGCACCCGCAAGGAACTGGAAGCATTGCCAGGCATAGGGGCATACACCGCAGGAGCAATTTTAAGTCTAGCCTACCACCAGCGGGAAGCGATTTTGGATGGCAACCTGGTGCGGATTTTTTCGAGATTGCACGCGATGGACTTTTTGCCAACGGAATCCAAGGACTCCTTAAAAAACTATTGGGATTACGCACGGGATGTGGCGGACAGTTCCAAAGCCTACATGCACAACGAAGCTCTGATGGAACTGGGCCGCACCGTGTGCAAGGTGAAAAATCCCGACTGTGGCAATTGCCCGCTACAAAATGCCTGCCGGGCACATCTGGAAAACCGGAGCGACGAATTTCCGCCCAGCAAAAAACACATGCAAAAAGACTGGCACGGCACGGTCTTGATTGTGGAAAGCGCCGAAATTCTAGCTGTCCACGGCGGTCAAAAATTCTTCAAGAACCAGTTTACCCTCCCCCACTTTGAAAGCCCGCGGAACGCCACCGCCGGCCTCCCCGCCCAGGCGGAACGCTACATCGACGCCGACAAGGTCCAGTCCGTCGAAAACATCGGAAAGTTCCGGCACAGCATTACCGTCCACAAGATGGAATGCGACGTGCTCTACATTTTGCTCAGTACAAAAGCCCCCAAGCGCACGGCACCAGACATTCGGTGGGTTACGTTAGAAAAGGCAAAAGAATTTTTCGCCAACAGCTTTAGTTTGAAAGCGCTAGAACGTCTTCTTCACCGTACAGATAAACCGTAGGCGGTTTTCGGCGCCGTTAGGCGTTTCCACCACTTCGTCGCCAATCACGTGAAGCAATGTTCCTGTCAGATAAAGTCCCTGTTTGGGGAACTGCTGTTCAAATGTGGCGTCCCAATACCAATCGCCCTTGATGACCAGCGGGTCGCGGCTCCGCAAGTTCCATTGGGCGTCACTCCTGTAGCGCAGGGAATGGGAAATCCTGAAACTCTTTCGCAAAAGCCAGTCCGCCGAGAACGACGCGAAGTATTCCGCAGGGGTCACCTCGAAACGTTTTTCTTCGCCATCGATACGCTCGAAACCGCCCAGCGCCTTGAAAGTGAACATTTCCTTGTACCAAATGCTCATCCAGAGTTCCCCGGTCACACCCTTGATCCAGTCATTGATACGGCCTACGTCGCCATGGCGATAAACCATGATGTCGTCCACCACGTATTTCTCTACGTCGAAAGTTTCTGCACCGTATTCCGCCCAGAAACTCCCGCGGCCTCCCATTTCCAGGTTGCCCACGGTATCCGTAAAGGTGGCATAGCCCTGCACCAGGTCCATTCGACCGTCCGCCGTCAGGGAGATGGTGTCGCCGTCAAAGAACTCCCTGGTATCGGCAATGGGGTTCAGGCGGGTTCCCGAAATGTTTTTCACGCCCAAGGTTATTCCCGATTTCGAGGGAACGGCAGGGCTGAATTCAATGCTGTCCTGAACCAGCCAGTCCCTGTCGTTTACCGCGAAGGAAGCTCGAGCTGCAAAGCGGTTCCCTACCCTAAAACCCATTTCCATAAAGGGAAGCAGCACCCGGTCATCTTCCATGGAACTGTAAACCGTGCCTTCGTCATCAACAGCGCGGAAAGCCACCCCTGCAGAAAGATGCAAGAATCCCTTGCGGCAGACATCCCCGCAGCCGTAGCGCAAGGAACCGTTCCATTCCTTGCGACTGCCAGTCTCTTTCTTTTTCTTGTTCTGGTACTCGGCGTCTTCGTAAACGACGGTAGCGGCCAACTTTCCATAGTCCAGCCGGGTCTCGACCCTCGGCTTGTAATGCACGGGAATCCAGCGGGAACTTTCGTAGAAGAGCCACAGGTATTCCTCCCCTGCCAACGCGGACACGTTTAGCTTAGAGCCGGTGTAGCCAGCCCCTGCATATACGGAACTGAACATGGGATAGTTCTCGCCGAAAAGGGCGAACTCGCTATCTACCATTTTTTTTCGATAAGAAAAAGTCCTTGTAGAAAAATGGTCGTCCTGGAAACCCCGCCCTGTCACCCAGAATCCCTTGAAACTGGGGCTACGGAAACCACCTTCCAGAATAGGGGTCCTGTTCTTGGGTCTATCTTCGGTGGTGATAAAATCCTGGTAAATCAGGTCACCCAGTTCATTTCCGGTCTTGAGCCAGACCGATGGCGGCAACACATCCCAGCTGGGCAAAACGGACATGCGGTTGAACAGCAGGCGCTGCCTGACTTTAGAAGGACTCCACAGTTCACTTTCGGAATGGAGTCCGCCACTGCCCAGGGCACGGTCAAAATAGGAGGTGGGGCTACCGACCAGAAATGTCCCGTCGTCCCGTTGGTCCACTTCCATACCTTCCATTTCGGCATCAACGGCGGCAATGGTGGCAACGGCACAGAATATGACCGCACCCGCAACTTTCGTCAAAGAATTTCCGCTTACAAAGGAGAGCATTACCAAATCCTCCTTTCAACGTAGAATCCTATAGTCAACATGTTAGAGCGTTCAGGCAGGGTCCACAACTGTTCCCAAAGCACGTTCAAGCCCGCACGGTAATTATCCAGCGTAAAAACCGGCAAGTTCAGGCGAGCAAACCAACCGAATTCCGTCTCGTTGTCCGTGAGAGTCGCCCCCGGGTCATGATTGAAATCAAAATCCTCCTTGTCCCCTCGGTAATCGGCCCGTGTCCAGTTGCAAAGAAACCCAGCTCCAAAAGCGATGGGCGAAATCAGACGCCAGCGATAATCCAGCCCCAATTTCCCGCTAGCCTCGTGGACACCGTTGATGCGGGGCGCCTTTCCATGAGGTTCAAAGTAGGCGTACTGGAAAAGAATGATTCCGTCGAAATCTTCCCAGTAGGTATAGCGGACTCCCAGGCCCGCATAAAACGTATTGTCCACTGCGTCGACAAGATCGCCGAAGGGGTATTTCTCGCCGCCTTCGATAGAAACGTAGAGGTTGGAAAAGGCCACGTCCTGCACTTTTGACGAATCGGGCAAGGACTGTGCCAAGGCAAAACCGGCAACCGCAAGAACTAGGACTATGGTTTTCATCCAAACAAACATTCGCTACCCCTTCCGCCTCAGAGCCTGTGCAAAGAATCCGTCAAAGCGGGAATCCTCTACACCGGGGTACACCGGTTCCCCCACTTTCTCGAATTCAGGATGTTCCTTGACAAAGCGGTTCACCACCTGGGTCGTTTCCATGGGGTCGGGACTGCAGGTGGCATAGACCAGAACGCCACCTACTTTCAGCACCTGCGACGCCGACGCGAGCAGTCTGGACTGCAGTTCCGCAAGTTCCTTCACGGACTCCGGCGTAATGCGGTATTTCGATTCTGGACGGCGGGCGATGACCCCCATGTTGCTGCAGGGAACGTCCAGGAGGATGCGGTCAAATAGGCTTGAGAGAGTGTCATCCTGAGCGGAGCGTTGAAAACGCGGAGTCGAAGGATCTAGCGAAAGTGCGTCGATGCATTCCAGCCGCACGTTCACAAGGCCCAGACGGTCTAACAAGTCTTGCATCTTTTCTACGCGGAACTCCGAAACGTCGCTGGCCAGAATATCCAGAGTCGGATCCATCTCGGCCATCAGCGCGGACTTTCCTCCGGGGGCGGCACAGGCGTCCCAGACTTTTTGGCCGGGCTTTAAGTCCAGCAGTTTCACCACCTCATAGGCGGCAGGATTCTGCAGGCTGAATTCGCCGTTGGCAAAAGACTCCGATTCCAGAATGGGCTTGAGTTTTGCACCTTCGGGAACCTGGATGTAACGGTCATAGAGGTATGAGGTCGCACCTTCGGCGCCTTGAGGCATGAGTTCGTTTCGCTTTGAGGATTCAGAGGCTAACGCTTCTTGAGCCCTATCGGGGTTACACCCCTCCAGGGTGACAAATAGTTTTGTCACAAGACTCTCTACAGTCGTCTTCTGCAAATTCACCCGGAGCCATTCGGAGGGGCGCTCCAGAGTGGCCTTCGCAAGGGCTTCGGCATGGTCCGCTCCGTAGATATCGAACCACCGGCGCACCAGACTTTCGGGAACGGAATTTTCCACAGCAACGCGACGCACCCGCTGCGGAGGAAGCTGCGGCAGGCCAGACCTGCGCGCGGCATGCAGCACGGCGTTCACGAGCCGCGCGGAACCTTCTTGAAGGTTCGCCGCCTTCGAAAGTTCCACGCTTGTCGAAACGGCGGCGTGGTCCGGCACCTCCATAAAGAACATCTGGAAAAGTCCCATTTCAAGAATGGTGCAGACTTCCAGGGAGGGCTTCTTCTTTGTCAGCGACTTGATGAAATACTGCAAGTACAAATGCCTGCGGCACACGCCCAAGGCAAGTTCCATCGCAAAAGGCGAAAGTCCGCTTTCCTTGATAAAAGTCCCCTCCTTTTGCCACAGCAAAAGGACCCGGTATGCGTCCATGCGCTCTATCAAGGAATCATCTAGCAAAAGCAAAGTCCTTCGCGGTTCTGGATTCCCCGCATAAAGTCCGCCACCGGCATGGGCTTCTTGCCTTCGGCCTGGATTTCAATGACTTCCAGCAGGCCCTCGCCCGTACCTACGTAAAAGCGGTTATCCTTGAATTCCACCGCGCCGGGGGTAAGCTTCAGGCCATTCTCCGGAGTGTCTGTCTTGCGGAGGTAAACCATACGACCGCCCAGTTTGCCGTAACCGCCGGGCCAAGGATTGAATGCCCGAATTCTGTTGTGAATCACCTTCGCAGGCAAATTGAAATCAATCAGGCCTTCTTCTTTTTTCAGTTTCGGGGCGCCGCTGGCCTGGGCATGGTCCTGGGTCAAGTCCTTCTCGCGACCTTCCTGCAACTGGCAGATAGCATCGTCCAGGGCTTCGCAGCCGGGAGTCACCATCTTTTCCAAAAGCGAAGCCGTGGTGTCCTGATGGTCAATGGCCACCGTACGCTGGGCGAGAATCGGACCGTGGTCCATCTTTTCGTCAAGGCGGAAAACCGTCACGCCCGTTTCTTTAAGGCCGTCAGCAATGGCCCGCTGCACCGGGGCGGCACCGCGGTACTTGGGCAAAAGACTTCCGTGAACGTTCACGGCGCCGAACTTCGCTACGGCCAAAATGTTCTTCGGCAAAATCGAGTAGGCCACCACCACGAAAAGGTCCGCATCGTAGGCCCGCAGGGCGTCCTCGAATTCGGGGGCCTTCAGGTCGATGGGTTGCAGCACAGGGAGCCCGAATTCGAGGGCCAGTTGTTTCACTGGCGGCGGCGTTAGCACGCGCCCGCGCCCTGCCGGCCGGTCCGGCTGTGTCACCACAGCCACCACGTCCGCAAAATCAAATTCCTTGAGATGCTTCAAAAAACAGGCCGCAAATTCCGGCGTTCCCATAAATACGACTTTCATGGGTGTAAATGTAAAAATTCAAGTTTTTTTCTTCTTCAACCCCAAAAAAGAATGGGATTGTTTTCGACAAAAAACATACTAAATCGAAAAAAACGCATGGCTGCCATTTCACAAACAAATTAATTTCCAGCCAATCAAACAGATGTTTTCTGACTTTTATCCGCCGAATTTTAAACAATCAAGTCTAAAACGCCCCAATTTTGGCACAAAAACTCTTTTTTTTCGTCCAGAATTTATATTTACAACGAATAAAAGGAGTTTTTATGGATTGGAACGATTTTACCACGCTGACCCGTGACCAGATGTTGCCCATTTGGGATTTCTACTGCAGCGACCCCTTCTCGGTGCTGGGCATCCACCCGCTGGAAACCGACAAGGGCATCAAGACGGTCATCCGCACCTACCAGCCCCAGGCGTCTTTTGTCCGGGGCGAGTCCTGCGACGGCGAGGTGGAATTCGACTTCGTCAAGTTGGGCGACACCGGTTTTTACGAAGCCATCCTGGACATGGAATTCGAGCCCTTCTTCTACAACCTGATTATCAGGCAGGGCGACGGCAACGAGTACACACTCACCGACCCCTACACCTTCCAGCCCGTGCTCTCCGAATTCGACCGGCACCTGATTTCTACCGGCACCCACTACGAACTCTACCGCAAGCTGGGCGCGAACCTGGTGGAACA
>JAEDLI010000124.1 GCA_016295375.1 Fibrobacter sp.
AGTTCACGAGCGGTAGCTTCCATGCCCGCTTCCATGTCGCGGATGGCGGACTCCGTTTCGGACTTGCGGTTCCGCAGCTCGCCCGCTTCGTCGTTCCAGCGAGAAATGCTTCCCCGGAGCATGTCGGATTCGGCATCCAGACGCTCGAAACGCCCCTGGAGGGAGGCTACGCGGTTGGCGGCGGTCAGGCGTTCATTGGACAGTTCCCTGGACTGGCCGCGCAGGTCGTCCAGCTTGTCCCGCATAACCTGCAAAATTTCCTTTTCCCGCTCGAGCCTGCTGTTCAGCTCCTCGATGCCGCTGTCGCTTTTCAGGACCTCGTTTTCTTCTTCAAGACGGGCGCGTTCTTCTTGCAGTTCCCGGGTCTTGCCTTCGCTGATTTCAATTTCAGAGGCGGCCTTCTGGTTCGCCCCTTCCAGCGAAGAAACAGAATCCCGGAGGCGTATAATCTGGTTGTTCAGGTCGTTCAGGGCGAGAGTCGCCTGCTGCACCTGCTGTTCCAGCTCGCGGTAGTTGTTCTCGTCTTCGCTGATGGCAAGCTTCTTTTCTTCGATACGGGTCTGGAGTTCCATGGCCTTGGTCTTGGCCGATTCCACCTCGTGGTTCATGCGGCGGCTGGTGGTATCCAGGGTCGTGAGGCTTTCCTTGAAATCTTCGTACTTGTCGAGACTTACAGAAAGGTCCAGGCTCCTGAGGCGGCCGCTCAGCCACTTAAATTCCTTGACCTTTTCGGCCTGGGTCTCGTAAAGGCGCACGGAACGGCGCACGGAGCGAAGGTTGTCCTCTACGCGGGCCATGTCCATCTGGACACGTTCCAGCTGGCGGGTGGCCTCCTTGCGCTGCTGGCGGTACTTGCTCACGCCGGCGGCTTCTTCAAAAAGCACGCGACGGTCGTCGGCCTTGTCGGAAAGCACCGCCTTGATCATGTCGGCGTTCATCTGGGAATAGGTGCTGGACCCCAGGCCCGAGTCAAAAAGCAGGGCGTGGACGTCCCTCAACCGGCACTCCTGGTTGTTAATCAGGTATTCGCCGGTACCGTCCCTATGGACGCGACGAGTGACTATAATTTCGGAATATTCGGAACTCAGGGCGCCATCGCTGTTGTCGATAACGATGGAAACTTCGGCAAGACTCATGGCGGCACGCTCTTCGGTACCGCTGAAAATCACGTCTTGCATCTTGCTCATACGGAGCGTGGCGGCGCGCTGCTCGCCCAAGACCCAACGGATGGCATCGGTAATGTTGGACTTGCCGCAGCCGTTAGGACCCACCACCGCCGTAAGGCCCTTGGTGGGGAAATTGATTTCGGTCCTTTGGGCAAAGGACTTGAAACCGAATATTTTGAGCTTTGTAATCTGCACTATAGATTAATGTAGTAAAAATGTAGGAAGTGGGCAGGAGATAGTGGTTAGTGTCCCGGCACGGAGGCCGGGGTGACAATGGTTGGTTCGTGTGGCCCCGAGACAAGCCCGGGGTGGCAGGGGTGGCTGCAAGCGGACCCTCGCATTCGCGAGGATGACGAAGAGAGGGAGGCATCTCGGAGGAAACTCGCAGGGACTAACAGTCACAAGAGTTTCCGCCTGCAGTACCGGGTCATACCTGTAGTAAACGTTTTCACCTACAAAAAAGTTCGTAATCCGGAACCACCGCTTGTTTTTTGACCGAGATGTGTGCTTCCTGAGAGAGCAGTCGAACAAAGTGAATCTGTGATTCTGTGAGCGATAAGCGCCTGGTATTGACCAGGAGTGGTCGCGAGAGTGAGGCGATGCCGGAGATTTGTTTCTAGCAATAGAGCCGAACGGTCGTTATAGTGATGTACACATCTAGGGAAAGACTTGTTAAAAAAGGGACTGGATCCTTCGCAACCTGCGCTTGCTCTGGATGACGAGGGTGGGAGCCGGGATGACAAACGGGAAAACTACCGCGATTCGAAATGGAGGGTTCCATCGGGATTACGTGTGAACACCAGGTAGAGGCTGCCACCGGAAAGGCTTATGTCGAACCATCCCTTTTCGACACGGGAATCCGTGCAGGTACAGTTCTTCTCAGTGGGCTCAGGCCAAGTCGTGAACGAATCGGAGGCGACCGATTCACCCGATTTAGAGACAACGGCCCTTGTCAATACACATGAACACGGATACACGAAATTCGTATAAAGTATCCGTCCCTTGAAATCCCCTACCCAGTCCTCTTCATAGACACGGCTCACCGAACTGTCCTTGATGGTATCCTGAATCCAGGGGCGGACGGTCCGTTCATCTTCGGAGACAATATCGATTTCGAATATGTCTGCTCCGGTCCGGTTTTCAATTTGCAGGCGGGTAGTAGAATCCTCGAACCAATGGCTGATACAGCCGGACAGAACAAAGCAGCTGGCCACAACTGAAGCAATCAGCGACAATCGCAAAGTTTTAGACTTCATCACTTGCCTCCTTCGCTGCCGGACTTTTCGTAACGGATACCCTTGGCTTCTATTGTCTTGGGTTCGCTCTTTGCGCCACCCATCAGGTCAAGACCCTTGCTGTCCTTGCTCTCGAAATTTTTCTTCCTTTCGATGTTCAGGGTCTCCATGGGGGCAGAGCGTGTCCCGCCCCGGGCGAACAACAGTCCGTCAATGGTGGCCAAGTTGAACTGGAATTCCACCAGGAACGTTCCCTTGGCATGGAAGAAGGTCTCGTAGTCGTAGCTGGAGTTATAGGCGAACCGCACAAAAGGCAGTTCGATTCCGCCTCCCCAGAGCAGGTCCTTGGCGCCATGCCGCACGTTACGGCGCAGGCAGGTCGCCTCGATGGCCACCATGCGGGAGGGGTCCGGGTAATACTTCAGGGCCGCCGAATGGAATTCCTTGCGGGGAAAATCGAAGGCCACCTCGCCGTAGAGCACCTGGGCAAAGAGGTTCTGCTCCCAGAAAACACGGACGGAATCGTCGTCGCCCTTACCGTTATAAATAGTCACGTCGATATTGGGCAGGTAAGTCAGGGGGCCACGCCCCCTATCGCCATAAATGGCCCTGGATTCCAGGTCCATGGAAATCCTTACGGACTGCCAGTGTGCCTTGTGATAATTCGCCTGAACGCTTGTGCGGCCCCAACGGACAAGTCCCCAAGAATAAAGCAGGGAATCGTTCTCGTGAGGATACACATCCCCCACATATTCCACGTTCTGGTGCTGCATACCACCCGCCATGGTAAAATTCATGGCCGACTGGGTGTAAGTAAGGCCCCAGGTGGTCACGGAACGGGCCATGGAAAAGTCATTGTACATGGGCCAGAAGAAAAAGTCCTCGCCGTCCCAGCCGGAGCGTTCGAACCAGAGCAAGAAACCCAGGTGATTGTTCTTTGTCACTTCACCACTGCCAAAGCCAGCAAAATGATGCTTGAAGGCATAGCCCTCGTGCTCGCCGTAGGGGCTTTCCAGCGGGGTCTGAGTCCTGAAGGGCAAATAATTGAAACCCAGGTCGATATAGCCACCACGGCCACCACGCATGATGTCGCGGATTTCGCGCAACTGCTGGTCACGGGTCACGGCACCGCCTGCCGCAAGGGCGCTCGCGGGGATAGCGTCGGCTAAGGCTACGCCTGCAAAGAACAAAAGGCAGAATATGGTTCTTATAAACCGCATGCAACAAAGATATAAAATATGAACAAAAAAAACGCCCCGACCGTAAGATCGGGACGTTTAAGCTGCTTCACTTGGACTCGAACCAAGGACAACGCGATTAACAGTCGCGGGCTCTACCAACTGAGCTATGAAGCACCGTCGAATGACGCACTCAAATATAGATAAATCGATTGCCTTGTCAAGGGATTTTTATAAAAATTTCGGCCTTTTTATAAAAAAAGACCAATTCCCAGGTAATTTTTTAGAAAAACATCCACACGGCAATCCAATAGACCATAAGCAAAAATTCCATTTCCCGACTGATGTGGGAAAGGAAAGCCCCTCCAAAAGCGCCCGCACCGATTGCGACAATTCGGGTCCAGGGCATGTCCAGCCCGTGATACACGAAGGTGAGCCCGCCAAAGAATTCCACCCACAGCCAAAGGACCTGGGAAAGCACAAGGTAGCGGGTCTTGTGGCTTGTCAGGGACGTCGTGGAAAAACAGATACACAGGGCGAGCATCCGGAAAGGCATGTATTCCAGGGATGGTTCCGAAAGATCTACCGTGAGGTAGGAGAACAGGCCAAAAACCACCAAGGAAAGGGCAAGAATACCCGTCTCCTTGAAGATACTGACAGGACGGCGCCAAAGGAACATGGAGGTTCCGAGAGCCATCAGGCAGCACAGGGCGTTCAGGATAGCATCCATTATTCACCCTCCCCTGCCAAATGGCGCATGTAGCGGACCAGCCCCCGAGCTTCGTCTTCGGAGACCCGACCCCGATAGGGGTTCATGTTCACCCGGCCATCCAGAATGACCTTCACGAGAGAGTCCTCTCCCAAGGTATCCAGCCGCACGGGCGTAAGCTTCTGGGGCAGCGGGTAGAATTCCCGCACGAACTTTTCGTTGAACTTACCGTCTTGCCCGTGACAACCGGCGCACCTGGACGACCATATAAACTCTACTGTCTTGGGCGAATCAACTTCCTGCACGGATACGACTCCCGAAGGAATATCTGAACTGCCCCCGGCCCAGAACGCCCCTGCAAGGCAACCCAGGATTCCAGCAAGCACCGCGCAAACCAGCTTTACCCGTTTTCCAGAAATACCCCACAGGGGTATTGCGCACAAAGTAAGGCTCGCCACCAGCACAAGCAGGGGCAAGCACAAGGGAGCCACGTTCACCACCGAAAGGGGCGCAAGGTTCGTATTTTCTACAGAAACGGCCCAGACCACGTACAGCAGGGTAACAAGGACACCCAGCAAAAGGGGCAGCCGCAAAATGGAAAAGTCGTTTTTCTCAGGGAGGAAAACCTTTTCCGACTCCTTGTCCGATTCGTCCTGCTGCAGGACAATCTCTCCCATCACCACGTCTTCGCCTTCCAGCAAGGAGCTGAACTTGGCGCGGAAAACAAAGAACAAGGTGGTGAACAGGCCCAAGGAGAACGAAACAAGGCCCAAGTCCGTCCAACTAAAATAGTCGGATGAATTATATTCCGACGGTGTGACCAGGATGTAGCGTTCAAGCCCCAGCGAAACCAAGATGGAGAACGCCACCAGGAGACGCCCGAAGGCATTTTCCCGGATAACCCGGAGCCACATCAGCTGCGGCACCACCGCCCCGAGGAACACCACCTCGAAGGAGAACGAGCCTTTCAGCAGGAATTCCCACAGCCAGAAAAACGCCATGAACCAGGAAAGGCCAAGCATGAGCTTTTCCAGCACACGCACGCGGCAGTGCTCCGCCGTAAGGAGGATAATGACCAGGGCAAGGCCAGAATAGATAGCCCCCGCAATAAAGTAAAGCGGGAAAAACGCTCCACGCCACTGGGGCACAAAAGTCACCGCAAAGTCAAGGCTCACGATGGTATGCACCCACAGCACCAGCGGAAAGAGCAGCCAGGCCATGGGGCGAATCAGCTTTTTCAGGTCGGGGAACTTTTCGCTAAAGAGGTGGGTCCCGAAAAACAGCAGGGACACAAGCCCATACACAGAAATACAGCAGAAATCCCAGACCAGGGGCGACCGCAGGTTCGAAAAGTTGCCGCGGGCATCGAGAAACGGGACAACCATGTAGAAATTTTCAATAATCCCCAGATGAATCAACGGGAACAAGGCCGCCACCGCCAGGGAACACAGGGTGGAAAGTTCCGCCACCATAGACGTGCGGCGACCGAGGGGGTAACCCAGCGCAAGGAATATGGCCGAAATCAGCGTTCCCGCATGGGCAAGTCCAATCCACAACACAAAAAGGGAGATGGGAATGCCCCAGAAGGTGCGTGCGTCGGTATGCCACGCGGTGGGGCCTTCCCACAGGGAAACCCCGAAGGCGAAAGCCCCCAGAAGCAAAAGTGCCGCGCCTATGTACACGAGAATCCTGTACACTAGCGCCTCCCCCGCATGTACACTACGGAAGGATCGAGATTCGCTATTTCCCTAGGCACGTAAAGGTTCCTGTGCTTGGCTTCTT
>JAEDLI010000125.1 GCA_016295375.1 Fibrobacter sp.
ATTCTTGACTAGACTTCTTTACAAATTCCTTGCCAACGCCAAGGGGCGTTACCGTTATTTTGTCCGGATTGACCTTATAAAAACGAAGTAAGTCTTTCTTCGTACTTTCCGAAACTACATTAATCCGATTTGCACGTTTGCAGACAAACCAGAAAATGAATTTGAAGTACCAGTGAACAATCTTCATGGGAAGAAATTCCGGATACACCAAATGAGTCAAGTCATGGATGGTGACCATCATCTTCCCGCGATAGAACAACGGCACATTGCAATGAGGAACGTGCAGCACATCCGGCTTCATTATCGAAAGTTTTCTATAAGGGAATTTCAGCTGTTCCTTGTAGCCATAAATACCGCAGATAAAGGGAATTAGCTGGGGAACATGGTTCTGGAATTTTTCAAGATCCTTAGGATTGCCTAGTGCAATATCGTAGCCCACACCTTCCAGCCAATGCTGGATGCAAGTCCCAATACCGGACTTGTGAACCATACGGGCATCTATGGCAATTCTTGGAGTGCTTTTCATTATCTAAAAGATAATTTTTTTCAAAGTTTCTAAATTATCCGTGGTTTTAAAAAAGGACAAAAGATGAAAGTCTCTTTGAATTGGCTGAAGCGTCATGTTGACCTGCCGGAATCTGTGGCAGAAATTGAAAAGGCATTGACTTCCATTGGTTTGGAAGTTGAAGGTATTGAAGAACCGGGCAAGGTTTATGACAAGCTGGTGGTGGCAAAGGTCCTCACTTGTGAAAATCATCCGGATAGCGATCACCTTCACATCACTACCGTCAACAACGGCACTGAAACCATCCAGATCGTTTGCGGCGCTCCTAACGTAGCTGCAGGCCAGACCGTGGTTCTCGCTCCCATCGGTGCAGAACTGCCCATGAGCGACGGTACAGTCCTCAAGATGAAGAAGTCCAAGATCCGCGGCGTGGAAAGTTTCGGCATGATTTGCGCCGAAGATGAAATCGGCCTCAGCGACGACCACGCGGGCATCATGGTGCTAGATGACAGCATCCCGGCAGGTACCCCGTTCGTGAGCCTTGGCATGTACGACGTGTGCTATGAACTGAACGTGACCCCGAACCGCCCGGACGCTTTGAGTCACCGCGGTGTGGCCCGCGAACTGGCCGCGAAGTTCAGCCGCCCGCTCAAGCCGCTCGCCTATGAACTCAAGGAAGATGCCGAGGCGGCAAGTTCCGCCATCAGCCTCGAAGTGGTGCCCGGCTGTGGCTGCTCCCGCTACGTGGGTCGCGTCATCAAGGACGTGAAGGTCGAAAAGTCCCCGGCATGGCTCGCGAAGCTTTTGCACGCCGTGGGCATGAACAACATCAATAACGTGGTGGACATCACGAACTTCATTCTGATGGACGTGGGCCAGCCGCTCCACAGTTTCGACATGGACCAGCTCCACGGCAACAAGATCAAGGTGCGCCGCGCCGTGAAGGGCGAAAAGATTGAAACCATCGACCACACCGCTCACGAACTCGTCGAAAATGACCTCGTGATTTGCGACGGCGACCGTCCGGCCTGCGTTGCCGGCGTGATGGGCGGCGTCGAATCCGAAATCGTCGATACCACCAAGAACGTGTTCCTCGAGAGCGCCTGGTTCAACCCGACGGTGGTCCGCAAGCAGGCGAAGCGCCTCTGCATCTCGACCGACTCCAGCTACCGCTTTGAACGCGAAATTGACTTCGCGACCCAAGACGAATACAGCAAGTACGCCTGCGCCCTCATCCAGGAAGTGGCAGGTGGCCGCATCCTCAAGGGCAGCGTCGAATACACCGGCGACGACCACAAGAAAGAGAACAACGTGGTCACGCTCCGCATCGCACAGGCCGAACGTGTTATCGGCATGAAGCTCGAGATGACCCAGGTGGAAAAGTTCCTCACAGGCATCGCCCTCGAAGTCGTTTCCAAGACGGCAGACTCCATCACGTTCAAGATTCCGAGCTTCCGCCCCGACCTCGAACGCGAAGTGGACCTCATCGAAGAAGTCGCCCGCCTTGTCGGGTTCGACAACATCCCGTACACGCTGCCCTCCTTCAAGATGCAGCCGAACGAACTCCCGCCGATTGAAGTTCTGAACCGCAAGATTCGCAAGACGCTTTCTGCCATGGGTCTGCATGAATGCCTGAGCCTGCGCTTCACGAGCAAGGCCCGCACCGAGGCCCTGTTCGGCCCCGAAAGTGACGACCGCCGCAGCAAGCCCGCACTGCTCCTGAACCCGCTTTCCGAAGAACTCGGCGCCGTGCCCACGAGCCTCCTCCCCAACCTCCTCAAGAGCGTTGCCGAGAACGAAAAGAACCGCCCCGGTTCCGTGCGCCTCTTCGAAGTGGCCAAGGGCCAGTTCAAGCGCGACCGCAAGGACGTGCGCGACCCGGGCTTCGACGAATCGAACCTCGTCGCCCTCACGATTGCAGGCAACTTCGACGTGAACCCGCTCAACGACAAGCCCGCCCAGATTGACTTTGCCGCCTTCAAGGGATTCGTGCAGAGCTTCCTCAAGCGCGTTGGCCTCGTGGTGGAATTCCGCGTGCCCGCCAAGGCAGAAATCTTCCTGCACCCGGGCAAGCAGACCGAAATCCTCGCCGACGGCGTGGTACTCGGCACCATGGGCGAGCTCCACCCCTCCGTGATGGCAACGAACGACATCAGCTACACCACCTACGTGATGGAACTCGACATGGACAAGATGGAACACGCCACCCACAAGAAGATCGTGTTCGAAGCCTTCAGCCGCCAGGTGCCGTCTAGCCGCGACATCTCGCTGGAAGTGGCGAAGTCCATGACCCACGAAGACATTGTCGCCCGCATCAAGGGACTGAACCCCAAGAACCTCGCGAAGATTACCCTCAAGAGCATCTACGAAGGCGACAAGATCGAAGCCGGCAAGAAGAACATGGTCTACAGCCTCACCTACCAAGCTATGGACCGCACGCTCACCGACGACGAAGTCAACAAGGCCCACAACAAGCTGCGTGACAAGCTCGTCGCCAACGGCGACATCGTGCTGAGATAGTCGGCAAAACAAGTTTGCCTCCCGCATACGCTTTGCGTATGCGAATAAAGATTCTAACTTGTTTAGCAAATGAAGATTGCTTATTTAAAATTTTTGCCGTTTGCATTGGCTCTTTGGGGGGTTGTGGCCTGTTCTACCGACCCCGAGCCAGAAGACTTTTCTGCCGAGAACTCCGGGACATGACCCCCATCATGCAGTTCAAGGGAAACCCCATCCCCGAGGATTGCTACTCCGAAGAACATGTCACCACCGACGTCACCGAACGCATGAAGCCCGGTGAATACTCATACACGGGTCCCTTTTGGCGGTTGGAATGCTATTTCTACTATGAAAAATATGCTGAATTTTACCAGGCCATTGAAGACATGGGCTGGAAATACGATTCAGACGAAGGCAACCAGGGTGATTGTGGTCCTAAACATGAATACACGAAGACCGTCAACCACCGCAAATTGCACCTATACGTGAAAACCTGCGATGGCAGCGACTGGTTTGTATCTAAAGACCGCTTCCTATTTCACGTGGAATACAAATAAAAAGGGTTAAAGCCCTTTAATCTGGACTTGGCTATAGGTCCACTTCACATGGCCTTCCAGGAATTCATGAGCATCAAAGACCAGACCAAAATGGTCTTTTATTTTTTGTACCTCGAAACGCATGGGATTGTCGTCCCAGCCAAGGTCCTTTTCTACAATCTTGGACTTGCAGCCGGGCTTTTGCGCCACCATCAGTTCCGCGATTTCTTTCCAGCTAATCCACACATCTCCAAGTCCCAAGTAGATTTCCTCGTTCTTGTCGGATTCCAGCAGGTTCATGTAGAGCATGGCCTGCTGGCTTGCGTGGATAAACTGGGTACCGTCGTTCTTGATGATATGAATGTCCCTGTCTTCCTTGACGGCACGGGCCATTTCAAAGAAACGGCGGTCCGGCTGGGAACAACCATCGGGGAACGCGGGGTTACCGAAGGTGTAGCCCGGACGAATGATGTTGCGCTTCATGGAAACTTCGGGGAACTGTTCTCCGTAACCCCTGCGGAACCCGAGCACGTAGGCCTCCCCCGCCGCCTTGGTGGCGCCGTACAGGTCCAGAGGCAGGTTGCTGGTCACTTCGCGCATAGAGGGCCGCATCACGCCCATGGCTGCCGTACTGGAGGTATAGATAAACTTCTTGCAGCCCGCCTTGGCGGCGTTTTCCAGCAAGAAAACGGTAGCGCGAGTGTCGTTCATCAGCATGGTGCTGGGAGTCTCGCCCCAGCCAAGAGCGATATGGATACAGGCGTCACAGCCTTCCAGCCCCTTGGCCAGCTTGTCAAAGTCGGTCAGAGAGGCTTCTACGAAACTCACACTGGCCTGGGAACGCAGGCTTGGCACCTTGTTAGGATGCCTTGTAGCGATAACCACCTCGTGACCTTTCTCCAAAAGGGCACGAACTACGTAGTGACCGATAAACCCTGTTCCGCCAGTGACGAATACTCGCATAATAACCTCTTTAGTTTCCGTTCCTAAAAATAAAGTCTTTAGGAATTCCGGGCAAGGGCCCTTTCAAAATTTACAGGTAAAAACCGATGAGTCCCGCCGTGCAGAGGCAAATCAGCACCACCGCAGGCAAAATAGGCTTCCGCATGGACTTAGCCCCCAGCACGCACACAAGACCGCCCTTGGTAAGGGTGTTGGCAAGGCTTGCAAGCAGCATGGCAAGCACCAGTTCTTGCACTGGTAAACTCGACTTCATGCTCATGTCCAACAGGGAGAATGCCACCGCATCCATCTCGGCGGCACCGCCCAGAAAACTGCAGGCCAAAAGGGCTCCCGAACCCAGATAGACCCGGGCTGCATTGGCCACAAACATGACCGCCGTAAACACGATACCGAACTTGATAGCCGGGAGCAGATTGAAAGGATTGTTGAAGGTCGAGTTCTTCGCCTTGTGGTCCATGCCGTCCTTGACTTTCAGGTAAAAAGCGTAAAGCAACGCGGGTACCGCCGGTAACAAAAGCGGAAGTGCCAAGGGTTTTGCAAGCTCTGGCACCAGCACAATGCAGATCAGGTAAAGGCGCACATACATCACCGCCCAACTGAGCACGATTCCCAGCGCAAAGTTTCCGGAGTAATCTTCGTTCTCACGACTGCGGCCTGCAAGATTCAGCGTCAGAGCGGTACTGCTGGCCAGCCCCCCTAAAAGTCCCGTAAGCCAGATTCCCTTGCCGGGCCCCACCAGCTTAATCAAGATATAGCCTACAAAGCCGATACCGCAGATAAAAACCACAAAGAGCCAGATGGTATGGGGATTCAGGACCTCAAGCCCGGCAGGTCCGTAGGCCTGGTTGGGCAAGAAGGGCAGAACCATCAGAGAAATGACGGCAAACTTCACCGTGGCGATAATGTCTTCGGTAGAAATCCGGCTGGCAAACTCGTGGAGCTGCCGTTTCAACGTCAAGAGCCACACGATGACAATCATCAAAATGCAGGATTCCAGCAGCCGGTTGTACCAGCATAGCGCTCCCAAGAAATACACCACAATCAGGGCAAAACTGGTCGTCAGGCCGTCTTCTTCCTTGTTCACGAAGCCGTGGGCCACATGGCTTGCCACCAGAAGGAGGCCCACCACTACAAAGCCCGTGATGAAAGGAGCCACAGAACTCATGAGTTCCGAAAGGAACGACGCCAAAGCGCCACAGAGACTTATGATAGAGAAGGTACGGACCCCTGCGGGGTGGCGGCTTGCGCTTTCGGAGTAGGATTTCTCCCGCTGCATGCCGATGATAAAGCCGATACCCAATGCCGCGGCCAGCTTGTAGAATTCGTTGAATTCAATCATAGGGCACCTCCCTTAAAAATCAGTCCCGCTCCCACACCTGGAATGCCGTCGGAAAATCGTTTTTTTCGTCGGCAGGGAACGCCTCTTCGCTGACCATACGCCAGCCTTCACCCCATTCCGGGAAAAACACGTCCCCTTGAATCTGGGAAAGCACCTTGGTCAGGTAAAGTTTTTTCACCCTGGGCATGGCTTCGCGG
>JAEDLI010000126.1 GCA_016295375.1 Fibrobacter sp.
CAATAAGGTCGTTTGCGAAGAGGAATACCATATCCGCTGCATTGAAGAAAACGCCAAGGTGGATTCCTTGACAGGACTACACAACCGTCGTTGGCTTGAAGAAACTTATACTAGAGAACTCAAGCGTAGTAATGACGGGAATTTCAGTCTGTCGGCTTTCATGCTGGACATTGACCATTTTAAGAACATCAACGACACCTACGGGCATTTGGCCGGCGACCAAGTTCTTATTGCTGTAGCGCAAGAGATTACCCGCTGCCTTAGGCCCAGCGACATGCCGGTACGCTACGGAGGCGAAGAATTCACGGTATTCCTGCCCAACACCACCGTAGACAACGCCAAAATCATTGCTGAAAGATTGCGTGCAGGAGTAGAAAAGATTCGCGTCGCCCTTTCTACTGGCAAGGTGATAAATGTTACCATAAGCGTCGGTTTTACGGAACGCAAGGACGGAGACTCCGTCGAAACGATCATCAAGCGCGCCGACGACGCGCTCTACCACGCCAAGGAATCAGGCCGCAACCGCGTGTGCCTGAATCTAGGCGAAGGCTCCATGTTCCTATTCTGACCGGGTAAACAGCAAATAAGTCAAATTGCAAAAAAGGCTCCCGAAGGAGCCTTTTAATTTATTGAAGTCATCCTCGACCGTCAGGGAGGGGATCCAAAAGCGACTACAGTCTCTTAAGCACCGCAGCGGCGTGGTGGATAAAACCTTCTTCGGTTGCGACGGCGGCGATTGCCTTCGCATTTTTCTTGATAGCCTTCTCGCTGTAGCGGATGATGCTCATGCGCTTGAGGAAGTCGTATACGCCCAGCGGGCTAAAGAAGCGGCCCGTGCCGTTTGTTGGCAGCACGTGGTTCGGCCCCGCGAAGTAGTCGCCCACCGGCTCAGAGGACCACAGACCGATAAACACGGCACCCGCGTTTTCGATCTGCGCCGCCATGGATTCGGCTTCGGCAGTCATCACTTCCAGGTGTTCCGGAGCGATGCGGTTCGCAATTTCAACACCGTCGAACCAGTCCTTCACCACGAGAATGCGACCGAAGTTGCCCAGCACCTTTTCGAGAAGTTCACGCTTCGGGGAATTTTCCACCTGCACATCAACGCAAGCAGAAATCATCTGGGCCGTTTCCATGTTGTCGGTAATGCAGATAGCAGCTTCAAAGCCGGAGCCGTGTTCCGCCTGGCTCAAGAGGTCGGCAGCCACAAAGTCCGGATCGCAAGTATTGTCGGCCATCACCAGCACTTCGCTGGGACCTGCCACCATGTCGATATCCACGACTCCGAAGACTTCCTTCTTGGCGATAGCGGCAAAGACGTTGCCCGGGCCCACAATCTTATCGACGCGTTCCACGACGGTCTTGCCCTTGGCATCCTTCGCACCGTATGCGAGCAGGCCGATCGCCTGGGCGCCACCGATGTGGTAGACTTCTTCAATGCCCAATTCCTGGAGCACGAATGCCACAGCACGGTTGATTTCGCCCTTGATGGGGGTCACGACCACGATATCCTGAACGCCCGCCACCAGAGCCGGAACGGCGTTCATAATCACGGTACTCGGGTAAATACCTGCACCACCCGGCACATAAAGACCCACGCGCTTCATCGGACGAATGCGCTGGCCCAGAACCACGCCGTCGGCACCTTCCATGAGCCAGGATTCTTCCTTCTGGTTCTTGTGGAAGTCGCGAACATTCTTGATAGCCTGCTTCAAGGCCTTCTGGAGTTCCTTGGGGCACTTGGCGGCAGACTTCGCGATGGCCGAAACCGGCACGCGGATGTTCTTGCCCTTCAGGCCGTCGAACTTCTGGGCGTATTCCGTCGCCTTGGCGATACCGCCCTTCTTGATGTCGGCAAGGATCTGCATCACCTTGTCATGAATTTCTTTGCTGGGGGCGACTTCGCGCCCGCAGATGCGTTCAATTTCAGCAGATTTCGGAGTAACTTTCAGTATTTGCATGGGCTTCACTTTGTAGTAAAGGTTTTTCTTTGCAAAATATAACTTATTTTAGCAAAAATTTCTGGTGAGCAATATCAAGAATAGAAGGTGTCTTTGGGACTTGAACAATACCATTTTGGGCGGCACCTTGTTTTAAAAGAACTCCATTGACATCGAACACTTTGTAGGGTGAAGTGTCCTTAACGCCTTCGATAAAAAACTTTCCTTGTTCCAGTCGGGACAGGCGGAATCTATTTGCAACAGGCCCTTTAAAAATGGAAGTTGGTTTTTCATCAGGAAGCATAGTCCACCAGTTGTCAATTATTGCAGTTCCACCATCAACCGGCTCCCCACAGCAATCATAAAGTGTATCACAAATTGCATCATAACGATAACTACCGAGATTAGAAAAATCTCTAGTTGTATTGACATAGTTGCTGTCGCTAATGCTATCCCAATCGCATTTTCCCCCTAACATATCGAATATAATTTTGTCAATTAAAATTGATGCGCTATCTTTTGAAATGTTGAGGACGCCCCACTCCTGCAAGTGCATAAATTCTGTTCTTAAAACATCTTTTAGGTTTGTCCCCATTGGCGAAGAAAGCGAAAATGGATAAATAGAAAAAATCGTTATTTTATTCACATGTTCTGTACTTACAAAAACAACGATGGTTGTATCAATCGTTGAATAATATGCTAATCCATTAAAGCCCTCGTAAGATGATGAAGTGTCTTTGATACAATTGACAAAACTATTGGAACAAGCATTGCCAAATTGAAACGTTAGGTAGTCATTTACGAACCATAATTCTGTGCCAAATCGGAGATTCGTTTGTGGATTCTCAAAATCAAACGCCCCAATGCGTACTATAAATAACACAATAGTTAGTATTATTTTTTTCATCACAAACATCCTATTTAAATGATATTTCCAAAGACTGAGGAATTGGATTGAAGTCAACACGATAAACATCGGTATTCTGATGAACAGTCACCCCATGCCCCAAGAATCTTCCGTATACATTTTTTACAGTCTGCCCCAAAATCAATTGAGCTTTTGCTGCATGAATTGTGCCAGCCCAGTCACCTTCTACAAATACAGGCAGTTCTCCATACTGAATGAGTTTGAAGCCCCTTGCAACAAAGAACTTATCTTCGTTTAAAAGTGAATTTGCATGACTTATTTTTTCCTTGAAACTCCCGCGAGGTTACGGACCTTGCGAGCAGTCAACTTTTTCGCTTTCTCAGGTGCAGTAGCTTCTTTCGCCTTGGCCGGTTCGACAGGCTTCACGTCGATATGCTTGTACGCGCTCTCGATTGCCTTGTTGTCCACCAGAATCTTGTAGGTAAGGCCATCGACAAACGCCATCCAGGACGCCTCGATGATGTTGCTCGAAACGCCGACTACGTTCCAGTAGCCCTTCTCGTCGCCAAAGGTCGTCCACACACGCACGGTAGCGTCGGATGCCACGTTGCTTCCAAGCACGCGCACCTTATAGTCGTCAAGCTTGACCTTCGCCATATTCGGGAAGAACGGGAGCAATGCCTTGCGGAGCGCCGCATCCAAAGCATTCACCGGGCCATCGCCTTCGCTCACCTGGTGACTGATTTTGTCGCCAACCTGAAGTTTGACAGTCGCCTGCGACACAGAAACCCCCTGCGGAGTCTTGTCTTCGATAACGCGGTAGTTCAGCACCTTGAACGGTTCTTCCACCATTCCCAGCTGGCGGTAAACCAACAGTTTAAAACTGGCCTCGGCAGAGTCGAAATGCCAGCCCGCGTTTTCACGCTCCTTGATGAGCGTGAGCAGCTTGCCCACTACAGGGTCCTTTTTGTCGATGCCCGGCTTGATAGCCTTGAGTTTTTCCACAACCAGGGAACCGCCCGCCTGGTCACTGGTGACAAACACGCGGTCGTTACCGACGGCGTGCGGATCAATGTGTTCGAAGCTGCGAGAAACCTTCATCACGCCATCGATGTGTGCTCCGCCCTTGTGGGCAAAGGCCGCATCGCCTACGTACGGGGCATGAGGATCACTGGGCAGGTTCACAATCTGGTCAATGCTACTGCTCAATTGACGAAGCCTTACAATCTTCTTAGCCGCAAAGAATTTTGCATCCATCTTGAAATGGAGGTCTGCGGCAATGGTGGTAAGGTTCGCGTTTCCGCAGCGTTCACCAAAACCGTTCACCACACCCTGCACCATCACGGCACCGTTCTTGACGGCATAGATGCTATTGCACACGGCAAGTCCCGCATCGTTATGCACATGGATTCCAATCGGTGTCGAAATTTTCTTCTTCACTTCCTTCACGATTTCTTCGAGTTCCCACGGCATCGTTCCGCCATTGGTATCGCACAGCACGATGCAGTCGGCGTGGCCGAGTTCCGCGGCCTTCAGTGTCTCGATGGCGTACTCGGGATTCGCCTTGTAACCATCAAAGAAATGTTCCGCATCGTAAATCACCTCTTCGGAATGTTCCTTGAGGTACGCCACCGAAGACTCGATCATGTCGAGGTTCTCTTCGAGAGTCGTACGGATGACATCGGTCACATGCAGGTCCCAGCTCTTTCCGAAAATCGTCTTGACGGGTGCACCGGACTTCACGAGCGCCTGCAGCAGCGGATCGTTCTCGGGCAAAACCTTCGGGCGACGAGTCGAACCGAAGGCGGCAATCTTCGCATGTTTCAGTTTAACTTCTTTAATCTTCTGGAAGAATTCCTCGTCGGTGGGATTGCTGGGGTTCGGCCAGCCACCTTCGATGTAGTCAAAACCGAAACTGTCCAGTAGCCTTGCTATCTGCAGCTTGTCCGCCAGGGACAAACTGATTTTCCTATCCTGGTTACCGTCGCGGAGGGTCGTGTCGTACAAAAAAACTTTCATACGACCAAAGATAAAAAATTAAGCCAATGGTCGGCAGGGCGAAGCCCGACAGTTGTCAGTTTTCAGTTACGAGTATTGTAAAATTCAAGAGTTTACCTCCCCAAAACCCATAATTCAACACTCACAACTCACTACTCATATATTTCCATGTAGGCCGTTTCTTCGTTCATGCCGGCCCGAACCATCTTGAGGCGTTCCGCCTTGGGGTAGAAATACCAAATCATCCACTCCCCTGCCATGTCCGTGCGCTTGGTCTTGATAACCACGGGCTTTTCGTCCTTGTAAAAGTCCCGCTTGCGGGGAATCATGTGTTCGAAGGGGCGATACACGTGAACATCTTCACCGGCCTTGCGCTCGATAAAGCCCTTGCCGTCCTTGCTCCAGGTGATATAAACTGAGCCGTTGTCATCCTTGACCTTTTCGCAGGAATCAAAACCGCTACCACACCAGAAATACTTCTTGAACTTGAAAGTCTGTTCCGGCATGGCAAACACCTCTACCCGACGGGTGTTTCCTTTGTACGTATTGTACTCGCCTTCCAACCGGAAACTTGCAGAATTGTAGTCCACACACCCCCGCTGAGCCACTTTCACCTTGCGGTTCAGAATGCTGATGTCCAGAGCGCAGCCTTCTTCCTTGTACGACAACCGCCCGCCGTTGGTGGACTCCTCCATAGGGATGTCGCTGGCCTCTATTTCGGCGCGGTCTCCCAAAGGACCGTTCTGAATGGTCACGGTAAACTTGCCCGGATTGTTGGGGGACTTTTTCAGGAACAGGCTACCGGTTGCTGAAGCATACTCTCCACTTAAATCCATGGATTCCTGCTGGAAGCGGGCCAGTTCCGAACGTCTGGCGTAGACTTTACCGATCTTGCAGTCAATGGGGACGAACTTGGGAGGTTCCTTCGGGTCCTCCATCACGTATTTCACCACTTTTTTCTTTTTGACCTTGGTCTTGGGTTTTCCTTTCTTATCCTTGACCACCTTTCCCTTTTTGTCCTTCACCTGCACCGTTTCCTTGACCCAGGAAACCTTCTTTACCTTGACCTGGGGTATAGGCAACTCCTTGATCCAGTCCGAACGATTCAGTTCGCCCACAGGGGCGTCCTCGTTGATTTTTCCCTTGACCATCTTGTAGACGGGCAAAGTTTCTTGAGAACAAACAACTACCGCAAGGGACAAGAACAGAA
>JAEDLI010000027.1 GCA_016295375.1 Fibrobacter sp.
CGACTCCCCTCACCTCCAGAAAATAAAAACCCACCTTGTGTGGGTTTTTATTTTCTGGAGTTTTTACACGACCGGATTGGCCCTATTCTTGCCAAGGCATTCTGGTTGGCCACTCCTCTCGCCAACACCACTGATTAATATCAGTGGTGTTGGCTCACGAAAAAGCAATATCGCTAGCCGCGTGGGTCTTTTTATATGGAGGTGAGATTTTAACGACCGCTCGGACTAGATGCCGAAAAGCACCTTGCTATTTCTTTTTACTGTAATACTTGCCGTAATAATGGCCCGGCTCGTGCTCGCAGTGGTTCATCACAAAGGCACAGGGCTTTTCGCTATAGCGTTTGAGACGACCAACCGCATCCTTGATAGAATCCATGGAATGCTTGCCATAGTGAAGGACTAACAGGTTGAAATCCACCAATCCGCAAATCAGTTCGGCGTCTGTCACCAGGTCCATAGGCGGAGTATCCACGACAACCACGTCAAAATGCTGCTTGGCCAAATGGAGGAGTTGTTCAAAAGAACCCCCTCTCAGCATGTCCGTAGGTGCAATGGTCGCATTGCCTGCGCCCATAATGAAGAGATTTTCTACCTCGGCAATAGACACAGCCTCTTGCAAGTTGCACTTGCCACACAGGGCATCGGCAAGACCATATTTCTTGCCGCTGTGATGCACGCCGCGGCGCATATCCGCATCTATAAGCAAAACCTTCTTGCCCGACATGGCGTAAAGGGTTGCCAGATTGATGCTTACAAACGACTTTCCAACGCCAGGAATCATCCCGGTAACCATCATCACGCGCTTTTCGTCTGACATCGAGAAATCGATTGCCGTCTGTAAAGAACGCATAGCTTCGCAAGCAGGGTTGTCCGGTGCGGTAAGGACCAAAGCCTTGTGCTTTTTGCCCCTAGCCAATAATTTAACACCATCCTTAAATTCAGGAATCTTGGCATAGACGCTCGTGTCTGTTTCTCGTTCAACTTCAAAGGAACTGCGAACGCCATTCCTAAGCATACGCAGCAGGAACACCAGCAGCACTCCAAGCATAAAGCTTGCAGCAACGGAACAAACGAGAATGTTGAACTTCTTGGGCTTGCTGGGTTTCGACTCCACCTGGGCAAAATCGACCACACGCACGTTACCCACCTCACCCGCACGAACCACGCGGAGCTGCTGGATATTGTTCAGCATGGTGGTATAAAGGGCGTTGTTTACCTGAACCTCTTCCTGGAGGCGCATCACCTCTTGCTGGGTCAAAGGCATTTTCTCCGCCTTGACCTTGAGTTTAGCCAGTTCTTTACGCAGCTTGTCTATTTGCTTGTTCAACGTAAGCACGTTGGGGTGTTCGGCCTTGAACAAGCGGGTCACCCTCTGGCGTTCCTGCTCCATCTGGAGAATCTGCTTCTGCAAGTCCACCTCTTTTTGCAGGTGTACCTGAGTTTCGCCCGTCATATCCACAGAGCCAATCTTGTAACGATAGTCGGCAAGTACTTTTTCAGCACTATCCAACTTGGCCTTGACCCCCGGCAGTTGTTCTTCTAAAAACTCTAGAGTCTTTTCAGCCTCGGCACTGCGCATCTCTACATTCTGACGCAGGTATGTATTGGCAACACTGTTCAGAATTGCGGCCGCCCTGTCCGGGAAACGGTGAGAATAGGATACCGAAATAATACCCGATTTCTTGCCCTTCTCAGCAACATTCAATCCTTTCGCCAAGGACCTTATTGCAGACAAGGCATTTATTTGAGAAAGCACAAACACCTTTCCCTCTTGAGCCCGCAAGAAATTCACACGGATTGCCAAGGTGTCGTCTGCATAGGGAGCCTTGATCATGTCCCCGACCACTCCTTCTACGAGAGCAGAACCCTCGGGAGTGACCACCACGTAAGAACCGGGGCCTGTTACCACAGCTTTCCATACACCATCCCTAGCCCTTTCCGGAATATAAAGGTATTCCAAATCCATACGGCCTTCTTGGTGCATCAATCGATCCAGACGGCCAACAGGGGAAGCCTTGAAACAAAGGTGCTCATCTTCGACGACACTGGAAAGAACCATGCGGCTCTTGATCAGTTCAATTTCGGCATCGGCAGGGCTAGCCACATCCAAAAGGGCGCCCATCTCGCCCATGGCCTTGCTGGTCTTGTTTCCCTTCACGTCAATCTGCAAAAGGGCATCACTGGTGTACTGAGGACGAATCCAGTTTCCCAGCAGGATACCTATCGCGGCACCAACCACCATGAACAGGATCAATACAAATTTCTTTTTCCACAAAATTCCCAGGGCTTCCATCAAGGTGATGGTATCCCCGGTCTGTGGGGTTTGGATCTGGGCCAAACTAATTGTTGCTCTCTGTTCGTTTTCAGACATTCAAAAACCGATTTTAAATTTTTACCAAGTATAGAAAAAAACTAGCCCCGATAACCTTTAGGATTGTTCTTCTGCCAATTCCAGGCGTCGCGGCACATCTCCTCAATGCCAAACTGAGCTTTCCAACCCAATTCTTTATAGGCTTTTTCGGGGTTGCAATAGCAGGTGGCAATGTCCCCAGCGCGACGGGGTTTAATGCTATAGGGCACCTTGACCCCGTTCACCCGCTCAAAAGCATTGACCACGTCCAACACGGAATATCCGTGTCCCGTTCCCAAATTATAAATGGCAAGGCCGCACTTGCGTTCAAGAGCCTTTAGGGCGCTCACGTGACCTGCAGCAAGATCGCACACGTGAATATAATCGCGAACACCCGTTCCGTCGGGAGTATCGTAATCATTACCGAATACACCCAATTCCTTGCGAATTCCCACTGCCGTCTGAGAAATATAGGGCATCAGGTTGTTGGGTATCCCGTTAGGATCCTCGCCAATGAGACCACTGGGATGCGCCCCGATAGGGTTGAAGTAGCGCAGCAGCACCACATTCCATTCGGGGTCGGACTTCTGCAAATCCATCAGCACCTGTTCCAGCATGGACTTGGTCTGACCGTAAGGGTTGGTGATAGCGCCCTTGGGGCAGTTCTCAGTAATGGGGATTTCTGCCGGATTGCCATAGACCGTAGCCGAAGAAGAAAAGATAATGTTCTTGACTCCGTTATTACGCATTGCATTGAGCAACACGAACGTGGCGTTCATATTGTTCTCGTAGTACTCCAGAGGCTTCTCCACAGACTCCCCAACGGCCTTGAGTCCGGCAAAATGAATGCAGGCGTCAAATTTATTCTGTTTGAACAAGGAATCCATGGCAACAGCATCGCGGACGTCCGCCCTCACAAAGGGCACGTCTTTACCAATAATCTTTGAAACCCTGCGGAGAGATTCTTCGCAAGAATTGACAAGGTTATCTACCGCAACCACGGAATGCCCCGCCTTGTCCAGTTCAACAATCGTATGACTCGCGATATAACCCGCACCACCAAGGACAGCAATATTCATTTTCAAGCCCTATTCCTTTTGATCTAAATCTGAATTAACTGGCACTGGATTCTGCAAGTGCACAGTTTGCTGGGGAAACGGAATCGAGATGCCAGCAGCCCCAAAGCGTTGTTTTACCTCGTCCGTACACATCCACAACAAGTCGAAGTAATCTGAATTTTTTACCCATGCCCGAAAAGACACCTTTACAGAGCTATCCGAAAGAGCCGCCACAAAAAACTGTGGAGCAGGGTCTTTCAGAAAACGTTTATCGCACTCGACCATATCCCGCAAAACATTCAGAGCGACATCAGTAGAATCTTCATAGCCGATTCCCACCGAAATTTCAAGGCGCCTTGTCGCATTCTTACTGAAATTTACAATGGGATTTCCCCACAAGGAACTATTGGGAGAAGAAATATACAAGCCATCCAAGGAGACCAAAGTTGTAGTGAACAACCCGATACCCTTTATGCGACCCTTCACCTGGCCACACTCTATGTAATCCCCAGCTTTGAAAGGACGAAGGAACATTAGCAGAAGTCCAGACGCTATATTGGACAGGGTATCTTTTAAAGCCAAGCCAATGGCCAGGCTAGCCGCTCCTACCATGGCCACCAAGCCGGCGGTATTTACGCCAGCAATATGAAGGACCAACAAAAGAGTCACTACATAGATAGCGTAAGAAAAAAGAGAATAGACAAGCGGCCTGGCCGAGGCATCCAACCCCCTAATTTCAGCTTTTGCAAGAATATACTTGAGAAAAATGAGTAAGACCTTAGCCAACCCAAGCACAACCAGAGCTAGTACCAGTCGCTGCACCCGAGAGTGCTGGAGCAAGGAATTCATTCCCTCTCGAAAAAAATCCAAATTATATCCCATGATGAGTCAAAATATAAAAAAACCGTAAAGGGAATCTGCTTTAGATTCCCTTTTAACCAGATTACAGGTTGCTTTCAAAAAACTGTGGTCTATTCTATCGCATTGTTTTTTTTTCACAATTTGCACAGCCGACCCAACACGCACAAGATAAGCTCCGGCATGATTTATTTTAATTTCAAGGCCCCCTGTTCTAGGTACGATTCCTGAACGAATCACCCTGCCCTGCATGTCCATGATGGCGAAGGACTGCCCCGGCACGGCACCTTCGAGCCAAATGGACTTGCCTGCGGCATAGGCCCTGAACAGAGGAACTTTTGCCACAATAGAGGGATTAGATTTCGGAGACAACGATGACGGGCCGCCTTGATTGGGAACAGCCACCTCGATGTAGTCAATGTCCTCATGCCCCCAGTTCTTGATGATAGCGAAGGTATTGGCCCCCGCCTTCAGCGATACCTGAACCGGCATATCCTCAAAGGCCGCGGCAGCCCCGCCCAAGTTTCCTTCAAGGGTCACCGGAAATTCCTGAGATTTCACCTTGGTTCCGTTTACGTAGATATCCTGAGTCTTGGCGTTTGAAGCCGTGTTGCTGAAACGGATTGTGACTGTGTATGTACCAGCAGTAGGTACATTGATGTTGAAGGTGATGTTACCCGTCGTTTCGGTGCGCATATATTTACCGCCCGATGCAGCCTGATTTGTCTTTTCAGTACACCCGGTGCAAGTCTCATCTTCCGCCTCGTAACGCACGGTTTCATAGGAGGTATTTCCCGAAGAGGAAATGACCGAAGAAGAACTGGACGGATTAACCGACGCGCTGGACGGCGGCGTAAAGCTTGACGAATACGCGATGCTGGACTCCGGAATCTTGAAAAGTTCCGGACATTTATCGTGGTTCTTGCTTTCTACGCAGTCGTTCTTGTCGGTGCCGCTGTTGTCGCACCAGCCGTTCTGTGCGTAATTGTCGACGCTGACCACATAGCCAACAGCCGTCTCATACTTTCCTATGTTGCTCCCAGGCCTGTCAGCTTTATTTGACGGCATTACCACCTCTTCCACAAAGTAGCGGAAATGGGAATTGCAATAGGGCAATCCCGATTTCTTGGAATTGTAGAAGTAATTACCCGTAACGCTCCAGGAAGCGCCCTTCATGTCGATGTTGGCGTCGTCATAATCCACCTGGCCATCGTAATTGGTGCTATCCGCAATAAACATATTGCCTTCGATAACACCCCTGATCGTTCCTTCCTTCACATCGATGTTTTCTGCCGTTGTGGCCTTGATGATGTTGCAAGTGATTTTCGTATCGTTTACGCGCCAGTCGTAGCCGCTGTAGCGGTGCTTCGCATCACCCCGCAAGGCCGTTTCTCCCCAAAAGCCATTGGTTTTGTCGGACTGTTGCGAAGAAGCCCAACTCTTAAAGTACGTACCAACGTAAATGCCTTCGCCATATTGGGCTTTTCGTAACCCGAACCATGGATAAAGTTGCGGCTCAAGGTCACCTGCTGGCTGGAATCGCGAACATGGACCAGTTCCGTTCCCGTGTGGTACACCTCGCAGTCTTCTATCAGGGCACCGACAGAATTATCGAGCACCACGCCCTTACTGAAGGTATGAATTTTCAGGTTTTCAAGAACAACATAATTCCCCGTTACGTGAATACCGTAGTTGCTGTTGACCGCAGTACCCTAAATCTCAGGAGGATTTGCAGGGTCTGAACCTGCGAGAACTATGGGATTGCTCTTTGTGCCGTCGGCACCAAGCCAGATGCGGCCACAATCGCGGCCAGTCTCGTTCACGAACTTGTCGTTTTGGCAATTGGATGAGGGCAGTTCATACTTGCCCGGGGGCTACCCAGATGGTATCCCCCGCCTTGGCATTCAAAGTAGCCGAAGTCAATTCGGTGGTAGTAGAAACATTGACTTGTTTGGCGAAGGCAACCGACATGGAACTGGCGGCCACCATGCACAACACCACAAAACTTCTTCCTTGAAGAAGACTCATAGACACCTTCCAAATGCCCCCCTTCAGTAATATATTCTTTTATAACGGGAAAACACGTTTAATTACAAAAAAATGTAAAATTCCCCTTTTTCAACGGACTTTCACAACCCATTTCAGCCCGCAAAACGCCCAATTTTCTAAATTTTCGCCCACTATGAGCATTTGTATCCCTCAGTTGCCCAAGGGCACCCGCGATTTTTACCCGGAAGCGCAGCGCATCCAGAACTACATCTTTGACACTTGGCGGAGCACCGCCGAAAGTTTCGCCTACGAAGAATACGAAGGCCCCATGTTCGAGCATCTGGAGCTTTATACGGGCAAGTCCGGCGAAGAAATCGTGAGCCAGCTCTACAACTTCAAGGACAAGGGCGACCGCGAAATCGCGCTCCGCCCCGAAATGACCCCGACCCTTGCCCGCCTGGTCATCCAGAAGGCCAGGGAACTGAAGAAGCCCTTCAAGTGGTTCTCTATGCCGCGACTTTTCCGCTACGAAAAGGCACAGAAGGGCCGTCTCCGCGAGTTTTTCCAGCTGAACATGGACATTATCGGCACTGAAAGCATCTACGCCGAAGCCGACCTGATGGCCGCCATTGCCACCATGCTCCGCAAGTTCGGCCTAAAGGACAGTGAATTTGCCATCGGTGTTTCCAGCCGCAAGCTCTTGGCCACCTACCTGGAAGAAATCGGTGCGCCGAACCCGGCCCTTGTTTACCCGGTGCTGGACCGCCGTCTGAAAATCGGGCCCGAGGCGTTTGCCAAGGCTCTCACCGAAGCAGGCCTCTCCGAAACGCAGATCAAGCAGCTGGACGACTTCATGAACTGCAAAAGCCTCGAAGAAGTCCGCAACGCCGTTAAAAGCGAAAACGCGGCCGCCGCACTCAAAGAAATCGAAGATTTGTTTGAGACGCTCGCTGCCGCGGGCTACGGCGATTGCGTGAACCTGGACCTGAGTATTGTCCGCGGTCTCGCCTACTACACCGGCATCGTGTTCGAAGTCTTCGACAAGGGCAAATCCATGCGCGCAATCGCCGGCGGCGGCCGCTACGACAGCCTTACCGAAAAGCTGGGCGGCGAACGGATTCCTGGCGTGGGCTTTGGCATGGGTGACGTGGTGCTGGCAGACCTTTTGGCCGAACACAAGCTGCTCCCCAGCCCCAAACAGAGCGTGGACTTTTACATCGCAAGCTTCACGAACGACATGAAGAAGGTCTTCGAGACCGCCCAGATGTTCCGTGCAGGCGGAAAGGTCGTGTCACACCCTCTCGCTCCCATGAAGATGGGCAAGCAGCTGGACCAGGCCAACTACCAGGGAGCCACAATCGTCGTCTATGTGGATGGATCCAAGGCAGGGGCCGGCGAGTTCGAATACAAGGACATGCGCACCGGCGAAATGTTCGTAGGTAACGCAGACGCCATCGTTGAACGCTTAAAAACCGAGGTGAAAAAAGCAGAATAAGCCAGGGCGTTGCGGGGCTGGCGTCTGAAGCCCCGCTAGAGGGGGTCGCGGATGACTCATGGAGATTCCCGGTCAAGCCGGGAATGACATGGGGCAGAAGCGAGGGGGAACCCTCCCCCACCCCGACATCCTAAATCCTATCCCCTAGATCCTAGCCCCTAGCCTCAAAATCCTATCCACTACCCCATGATGTCCCCCCTCAAAGTCCTTCTTTCCATCATCAGCCTGTTTGTCGTCCTCGGCGTTATCGCCGTAGTCTATCCTGACGGTGGCATCAAGGTAGGCGAATACACCCTGCGCTACCCGAAGCTCATCGACATCTTCGAAAAGCAGGCGCCCAAGGACTCCGCCGCCGACTCTACGGCAGTGGACCCCGAAGAGGCCATCCGGGAAATGATGGAAGCCACCAAGAGGAAGGAATTCGCAGCCTACAGCGACTCCCTCAAGTACTACGAGGATTTTTTCGAGAGCGGCAAGACCCGCTTCGACCTGCCGGGCGATGACCCCGCCTGGTTCGACCGTTTCTTCTTGCACCTGCAGCTCGCGGAACTGGACAGCAACGTAGTCCATATCGTCCACTACGGCGACTCCCAGCTGGAAGAAGACCGCATTTCCGCCACCATCCGCGAAGACCTACAAGACGAATTCGGCGGCGCGGGCCCGGGCATGATGCCGCCTATCCTTACCATCCCTTCCCAGACCACCAGCCACTGGAACGAAGGGGAACTCAAGCGCTACATACTGTTCGGCCCCAAGGAAGAAGAGGCGGACCACAACCGCTACGGCCCCCTGGCCCAGTTCGCCGACCTGGAAGGATCCGCCGTCATCGGCATCAAGAAGCGGGAAGACCGCAAGAACGCCTTCCCCCACGTAGGCGGCTACTCTACGGTAAAGGTCCTCGCCGGCAAGCGTGGGTCGCTACGGCTCAAGCTGGTTTACCAGCGCACCTACGCAGATACCGTGGGCCTGAACGAAGACAGCACCTTCAAGGTGAAAAAGCGCACCGCCTTCGAGACGGCGGCCGCTCCCGAAGTGGAACGGCTCACCAAGCTCAACGTCTATACTTGGAAACTCCCGGACACCACCTCCAACGCAAAAATCTACCTGGACGGAAGCGCCGAAATCTATGCCATCTCCGCCGACGGAGCCTATGGCGTGGCCGTCGATAACGTGGCCATGCGAGGTTCTTCGGGCACGGTGTTCCACCGCATCGATTCACAACTGCTGGCGGAATCTTACAAGGCCATGAACGCCCGGCTCATCATCATGGAATACGGCGGCAACCTGGTGCCGGGCACCAACAGCGGCAATGTGGACTGGACCAAGAAACTCATCACCAAGCAGATCCAGGCTATCCAGAAGGCGAACCCCGACGCCGACATCCTGTTCATCGGCCCCGCCGACATGGCAAAACAGGTGGATGGCGAATGGAAAACCTACCCGGGCCTTCCCCTCACCATCAAGACCCTTCGCGAAGTGGCTCTCGAGAACGGCGCCGCCTACTGGGACATGCACCGGGTCATGGGCGGAAACGGCTCCATGATCAAGTGGGCAAACCGCGAACCCGCTCTCGGCTTCACCGACCACATCCACTTCACCCGCAGGGGCGCCGCCTACATGGGAGACCTGTTCTGCGCGGCTCTGCGCATGCACTACGACTACTTCAAGTTTCGCGACCGCCACGGCCTCAACGACGAAAAGATGAAGGAATTGCAGCAGTGGAAGGAAAATTCGGAATTCGGAGTTCAGAATTCGGAATTCGGGCAAGACAGTTCTGCCAGCGAAACAAAGGGGGAAAGCCTTCCCCTCGCTCCTGGCGCTGACGCGTCATCCGCTACCCCTTCGCCTAGGGGGACACCCCCTAACACCCCCGCACAGGATTCTAGCGTAACGAAGGAGGATGCCGCCCCATGATCCGCTTCCTCCTCGTCGTCACCCTCGCGGCCCTTTCGGCCTTCGCCAAGGACCTGACCATCGCCCCCGGCAGTTACAGTCTTGACCTCGTCAAGTACGACTTTATCGACACCACCGTAAACGTCATCCAGTTTCCCAAGGGGAACGAGGCCTTCACCAAGTTTTTCGAGAAGATGGACACTCTGGTGTTCGAGAACAAGGGGCAGGTGCGAATCATGCACATCGGCGGATCCCACCTGCAAGCCGACGTGATTTCGGGCCGTATCCGCGAGCACATGATCAAGGAATACCCGGGAGCCTCGGCGGGCCGCGGCTTCGTGTTCCCCTACTCCGCCGCCCGCACCAACACGCCCTCCAGCTACGCCAGCTACTACAAGGGCATCTGGGACAAGAACAAGAATGTCCAGCGCGAAATTTCTAAACCGCTTGGACTGCTGGGCATTGCGGTCAGCACCAGCGACCCCCGTGCCGAAATCACCCTGATGCTGGACAAGTACAACTCCGCCCCCATCTGGGGAGAGACCCGTTTCCGCCTGTTCGGCTACAGCGACAACAATGACGTGGTTCCCGTGCTGCGGGTGGATTCCACCGACATCTACGGCGTACACGACACCGTAAGCCAGAGTTACGTTTTCGAAAGCCCGCGACCCATCGACACCATCCAGATTCAGTTCCGCTGGATGGACTCCTTAAAACAGGCTTCCATAGCGCAGTTCATCAACGACTCCCTGCTGCAGGATTCCCTCGCCAGGCTAGCGGATTCCCTGAAAGCAGATTCGCTGAAGTCAGACGAGAAAGGCCCGGGGCTTGAGGCCCGAGGTGCAGTTTTGGACGGCAAAGATTCCAGCAAGACCGAAAAGGCAAAAATTCCGGCCAACGTTTTGAAGCTGCAGAACGCACAACTGCAAAACGCAGCGCCAGAGGTGGCGCGGGACTCCATGTTCCAGGGGGAATGCGATGTGCTGGACACCGCCTGTCTCGCCCGCGAAGAAGCCAAGACCAAAGATTCTACGGCCCGCGACCGGTGTGCCGAACTGGCAGCCAAGAAGGCGAACATCAACTACGAAGAAGGGGAACAGGACCCCACCAACAATCCTGACGACCACTGCTTCACGGAACCTGCCGCCGTCCCAGACTCGGTCAAGAAAAATGCACGGCCCAGGTTTACCCTCACAGGAATCCTTTCCGAAAACGACTCTCCGGGAATCATCTACACCAACATAGGCATCAACGGTGCGAAGGTCCACGACTACTTCGAAGAGGTCTGCCCCCAGTTCGAAAAAGAGATGGCGTTTTTCAAGCCGGACCTGGTAATTTTCGCCATCGGCATCAACGACGCCAACGTGCAGCGCTTTAACGACAAGCAGTTCCGTGAAGATTACGACAGGCTGATCGAACGGTTCAAGAGGGTAAACCCCGACGCGGCGTTCATCTTCGAGACCAACAACGACATGTTCCGCAAGGTCAAGCGTAAAAAGTTCGTACAGCACGGCAATGGCGAAGTGGCCCGCAAGTCCTTCTTTATGCTGGCCGACAAGCACAAGGCTGGGGTCTGGGACAAGTTCAGCATCATGGGCGGCCTAGGTTCCATGGCCAAGTGGGAACACGCAAGCCTCGCCAAAAAGGACAAGGTCCACTTCAACCTGTCCGGCTACAACCTTTTGGGCGACCTGTTCTACAAGGCCCTTATCCAGGCCTACCAGGACCACATCGCCAATTTACCCGCACAGAAGAGGAGTGAGCCATGAAGTCGGTCACTTCGTTCCCTCTGAGCAATGAGCAAGGCCTCGCACCTCAAAGCGGCGTAATCCAGCATCGTCCACCCACTGTAGCCGCGACCTCGCACCTCGTACCTATAGAGCCATGCTAGACTACCTCATACCATATCTTACTAGAACGTTTTCGTTTGACCCGAACAGTCCCCTGCTGTTTACGCAGTTCTACTTCTGGGGTTTCTTCGCCGTGGTGTTTGCCATCCTCACCCTGGTCAAGAACCGCATTCTGCTCCGTAACGCCTTCTTGTTTGCCACCAGCATGTTCTTCTACTACAAGACCAGCGGAAGCTACGTGTGCATTCTCGTGTTCTGCGTGGTGGCAAACTTCTTTATCGGCAAGTGGATCGAAAAGGCCGAACAGCACTGGAAAAAGAAACTCTGGATGATCATCGTGGTCATTATCGACCTGTTGGTGCTGTGCTACTACAAGTATTCCTATTTCTTCCTGGACGCCCTGCGGGACTTTACCGGCATCGAGCTGCACGTCTATAACTTCTTTGCGGCGGCCAGCAACAAGATGTTCGGCACAAATTCCCTAGTAGATACCATCATCTTGCCGGTGGGAATTTCCTTCTTTACCTTCCAGGCCATCAGTTACTGCATCGACATCTACCGCGGAAAAATCAAGGCCGTGGACAACATCTTGAATTTCGGGTTCTACCTCACCTTCTTCCCGCAGTTGGTGGCAGGCCCCATCGTGCGAGCCGACAAGTTCGTGCCCCAGCTTTACAAAAAATATTTCCTCCCCCGCCGCACCTTCGGCATTGCCGTCTTCTGGGTGCTGAACGGCCTTGCCAAGAAGGTCATCCTAAGCGACTACCTGGCCACCAACTTCGTGGACCGGGTATTCGATACGCCCCTGCTGTTCACAGGACTTGAAAACCTGATTGCCCTGTTCGCCTATTCGCTGCAGGTGTATGCCGACTTCTCTGGCTACACCGATATCGCCATCGGCGTAGCTCTCCTCATGGGATTCCGTCTGCCCCAGAACTTCAACAGTCCCTACAAGGCGCTCTCCCCCACGGAATTCTGGCGTCGCTGGCACATCTCCCTTTCCAGCTGGTGGCGCGACTACCTTTACATCCCGCTGGGCGGTAACCGTGGCGCCTCTGTGGGCACCTTCTTCTGGATGGGCTTCTTGAGCCTGGTGGCCGTTTTACTTTCGGGCAGTGTCTGGGTAGGTGTCGCCCTGGGCGTATTCTTCCTCTACATCGCCATTTATGCCTACATCAAGCCCGATTCCCGCAAGTTTATCACCACCAACATGAACGCCATGGCGACACAGGTGGTAGGCGGCTGGTGGCACGGCGCCAGCTGGAACTTTATCATCTGGGGCGGCCTCAATGGTTTCGGCCAGGTGTTCAACAAGATCTGGGTCAAGCGGAGCATCAACTTCCGTGCCGTCGCCGCATTCTTGCTGTTTACCGTCAGCGCCATCACCTTCAAGCAGACCCACATCGCCATTTTCGCCATTACCACCGTGTGGTTCGGCGTGCTGTTCTTGGGCATTTACGCCGTGCTGGTTTTCCGCCTGTTCAGCGACAAGACCTTCCACTGGCTCTACGTGGCCTGGAACGTATCCCTCACCTTCGTGTTCATCACCTTTACCCGTCTCTTCTTCCGCGCAGGCTCCAACCTGGACCCGGCAGAAGCCAACGAAGTGGCCTGGAATACGGCCAAGAACATGGTCCAGCAGATGGGCTCCGCCTGGAAGTGGGATACTCTCGGCACCATCGTCTGGGAGCATATCAACATCATTTTGGTGTTTGTAGCCGGCATGCTCATCCACTGGATTCCCAAAAAAGTCAAGAGCCGCTACCGCATCATGTTTGCTTCGCAGCCCATTCCCCTGATGGTTGCAAGCACGGCGTTCATCATCTTCGTGATGTACCAGTTTATGAGCGCGGACAGCTGCCCGTTCATCTACTTCCAGTTCTAGCGGCAAAGCCGCAATGTGAAGTGTGTAGTGTGTAATGTAAAGTGACTAATGTGTAAGACTAATTACACACCTCACATCACACATTTCACACTGCCGAGAGCTTTGTCCGTTCGTCGTACAGGTCTGCAGCAATGTGGCTGAAGGCTTCCACCACCTTGGGGTCAAAATGCTTGCCAGCCCCTTCGGTAATGATAGCCATGGCCTTTTCGAAAGTGAAGGGTTTCTTGTACACGCGTTCCGCCACCAGGGCGTCAAACACATCAGCTACGGCCATAATGCGGGCAGAAAGCGGAATTTCGTCACCCTTTATGTGGTTCGGGTAACCTGTTCCATCCCAGTTCTCGTGATGGTAATGGGCCATCTCGATAGCCTCTCTCAGACACTCCGCTTCCATGGAGTCACCCGTGTTGGCCACAATCTTCTGGAGGATTTTCCAACCTTCGGTGGTGTGGGATTTCATGATTTCGAATTCTTCGTCGGTCAGTTTTCCGGGCTTGTTCAGAATCAGGTCCGAAATGGCAATCTTCCCGATATCATGGAGAGGTGCAGAACGCTTGAACCTGGCGATGCTTTCATCAGTGAGCTCGTCCGCATAAGAGCCCTCTTTCTTCAACTGGCGGGCAATGACTTCCACGTATGCGGACGTCTTCTTGATTTGGTTTCCGGTACCTTCGTCACGGGCTTCCACCAGTTCCGCAAAGCTCATGACGATTTCATCCTGCATCTTCGTGATGCGTTCGTTCTGAGCCTTTATCTGGATGATATAGGCAAGGAAACCTTCGGCCATGGTAGAGAACGCATTGTAGAGGTTCTGGATTTCGTCATCGGATCGAATATCTATGGCCTTCACACGTCGCAAACTAATCTGGCGGCCTACATCGGAATTATGGGCAAAGGACATAGCTTCCTTGGACATCCGATTGATGGGAATCACTATGCCTCGTTTCATGGCTTCGGCGATCAGGCACATGATAACGAGAGAAGCTCCAAAGAACAAGGACAATTCCTTGATAAGGAACTAAATTTCGTCCATCAGAATGGACTCCATGGTGATGTCAGCCGCCACATAGGCCACAATCGTTCCGCTGGAATCCTTCAGGGGCTTATAAACCGTCAACAGCCATCCGTCAGAATCATCAGATACCACCGGTCCAATGGAATCGCCTTTAAGAAGCGCTGGTAAATACTCCTCAAAGCTCGGGTCAAAGGGTACCACATCCCACACCTGACCGGGTTCTTCGCCATCGGTTGACATCAGGTCAAAGATGACATGGCAGCCATCTTGAGCAATGTGATAAACATACAGGTATTTTGCCGTAGGGAACCCCTGCCTAATGGCATACAGTTCCTTTTCTGTTTCCACGTAGCCATCCGCTTCGCGGCCCTCCTGCAAATATGTCATCAGACGGTCACCATCCAGCACAATGGCTACAGCATCTGTAAGACCGTAGGCAATGGAGGTGTACTTGGCAACAGCCTTTTCTTGATAAAGGAAATACCCAATATTTGCAACGAATACTGCCAGAAGCTATTTCGAAACAATTACGACCAGCATCACCTTTCCGAGCAGGGAGTACCGGACCGCCATTCTGGTATTCATGTCACTCACATTCCGTTGGAAAACGTAATTCAGGTAATGCTTGACCCTACGAGAAATAAAGTGAAACACAACAATGGCAACGACAACGGTTACGGACTTGTCAAAAAGGTCCACCACCACATCGGCCATCAACTACGAATTGAAAACACTGGTACCTAAAACTTCGTGAAGGTACTGGGCGAATGGAGCCAACACGCCAGTTCCAAAGCTCTGACGATGAAGGTAATAAGTGAATAGAGAACCAAGGCCTCCCCCCAGAAGAGCGTAGCAGAATATGACCACAAACAACTTGGGAATACTGGAGAAGAACTTCTTGTTGTAAAAGAATACTGTTGCAAGACCTATAAAAATGCTTATGACTCCATAGAACATGGAGAACGAACCCGACAAGCTCTTCACCAAGTTCGTGGTAAAGCCAACTAGCACTGCAGGGAAAACACCCCCCAGCATAGCGACGAATATGGTACCGATACAATCAAAGAAAAGAGGCAAACCAAAGACGCCCACATGCTTGTTGGGCACGATATTCAGGAGGATTCCAAGAACGATGAGAAGGACTCCGCTCCCCACACCAATCCATTTATTTTTCCCACCTCTTATCATCGGGATAGAATTTAAAATAAATACCGAATTATTGAACATTTCGCCCAAAAGTTCACGGATTTTACTAGCTTCCCTCGTCATTTGTTTACAAAAGTTTACAATCAAAACGCTGGGGCACGTCCTTCGGCCCGCCGTTTGCATAACTTATTGATACTCAATGACTTACGCGCACTTTTTGAGAAAAAGAATCCAACAAAAAGCACCCCCTTTTCTATAATTCTAGCTAGTTGAAGAATCGAACTTCGACATTCCTTAGGCCCGCCGTAATCACGACGGCGATGGTGGGTGCATTGGCTCTTTGCACCTGGTTGTCGGACTATTTGCTGGACGTGACCCTGTCTAGCCCTTACAGCTTCGGATCCCTAGAAATCTCGCCCCATGGACACCGCCAAGACGGTTATCTGACCCACCATTGGGACTCCATCGCCATCAAAAACGGCGAAAACACCTTTATCCTGCGGAATACGGACCTGGACATCACCCTGTTCCAGGAGAACCGAAACATCCAGCTGCAGGCCGGCGAAGTCAACGTCAGCATTTCTTCTGCAGGACCGCCCAAGGAAAAGAATGTCGAAACAGACAATTCGCCTCCATCCCTGCCGGAACAGGTAAAATTCTACGTGCCGGTGAATGTCGGCGTCGGAAAACTTACTGTAGATGTGGACTCCAGCAAACACTGGGAGGCCAAGGACATTTCCATAAAGAGCGAGGGCTCCACCAAGGCCCGGTTTAACGCTGATAGTATCAAGGGCGATTTCGTGAAACACCCGGCTAAGGTCGGCGTGTCCCTGGATTTCCAGTCCGACCAAATCAAGATGAAGGGTAAGGTGGTTGCAGGCCCCGATTCCATTGCCGTTGACGCCACCACCTCCAAGAAGAACTTGACTGCCATATCCACTACGACCTCTTTAGACGTCAAGAAGGTCGAAGATTGGCTACCCGTCAAGATTCCCAAGGGTGCCCCCACCATCGGCAAGCTCCACATGCAGACCAAGGCGAGCCTGCATCCGAAAACAGGCAAACCCAACTACGATGTTACCATCAAGACCCGCATCGGTGAGTTCTGGCCACTGATGCCGCTGAACGCCACTATCCACGTCAAAGGTGACCAGAAGCGTTTCCATTCCGACGTTTTATTAAAAAATGACGAGGGTGGAACCATACATCTTACTGCCGATATGGACACGAAACTCAACGGAACCGCTTCGGGAAAAGTGGAGAAGATGAGCGCCCTGTTCGGTCCACAGATGATGCCTCTGGACATGACCATCCATTCCGCCGAAAAGAAGGGCAACAAGATAACGGCAAAGGTGGAGACCCGACAAGGCTCCGTGGTCGAAGCAAATATCGATCTGGACAGCGACATCCCTGTCACCTACACAGGCGACATGTCACCGCTTGAACCTTGGGCTCTAGACTGGACCAAGGGAGAACTCGTTCTCAAGGACAGGTTTAAAGTTTACGGCACTGTTTTCGACGGAAAGACCCGAATATTCGTCAAAATTCCGAACGTGGAATACGCTTACCAGATGAAGGCGGATTCCTTACAGACGGTGCTGCTCATCGACAAGCACGGTATCGACTTTTCGAAAGGAATCATCTATACACCCAAAGAAACTTTTGACTTTACTGGCGATGTTGTTTGGGACGCGCCCGCACCGCACACCTCTTGGAACGTAACTCAACGGCATGGCGGTAGCGCCAGGGCATACGTGACCATCATGGATTCCATTACCATTGACGTCTCTGCCGACCAGGTAGAGATATCCACCATACCTTTTGCCAAGACGAAACTGAACGAAAAATTGAACGGCAAAGTGACCGGCAGGTGGACACAGAACTTCGATACCAACGTAGGAAAAGCCGATGTCAGCATGGACGGGTACTTTGACCCCTACAACCTGAAGGGGAGCGTTTCTGCAAGACAGAACGGCGACACCATCTTTATTGACAAGGCAGAGGCCATACAAAGCCAGAACAAAGTTCAGGGCGAAGCCATATTCATCTTGCCCAACGATTCCAACCCAGATTTCAAGCCTACGGGAGTCCTACCCATACAGGTTGTACATGCCTGGGCTGCATCTGAAAAATTCAACATTCCGCTACTGCTGGACCCAATCAACGACACCACATTCACCTCGGGCTTTATCAATGGTGACATCGCCTACGAAGAAAAAGTTGGATTGCAGGGAAATATCGAATTCACCGACATCGAGTTCAGCAAAATTCCGCCATATCTTTTCAACATCAAAAAAATGAACCTCTTTGCCGAAGGGAGTAAGGTTGAACTGAACGCCTACCTGGGAATTGGTGGAGGCGGTTGGACCGGAACAACACAAGTCTCCCTGGACAACGTTTTTGATGACAAACGACATATAAGTCTTTCACACAACACCGACAACGGCGGTAATTTATGGGCCGAAGGTTTTATCGACACCGCCATGGTATTTACAGGAAACATGAACATGAACGGTTCCTGGTTTATTCCCGGTACCGTAAGCGAAATCAAGAAAACCGATTTGCAGATTGCCCTCACCGCAAATATCCGCGAAGGAATAAATGGAATTACCGCCGATCTTCAGACGGACTCCACATTCTATCAGCCTCCCAAGCTGAATTATATGTTCCCATTGCGGGCCCGGGGACACCTGGAAAAAGGAATCTTAAACATTACCGAAGCGTCTACCCAAAACGACAGTGCCGAAACCATTTCAGGAACATTGCAGTTTGACCTAAACAACATGCAATTACTGGGAATTGACCTGCAGTCAGAAAAGTACACCATTCGCACAAAGCATCATACGCTACTTCTCGAAAATATTTCTAGCCACATGGAAGACAACAGCGATGCCCTTGTCCTCTCTACAGCACTGGCCTCTATTCAATACCTGTTCAACCATGAATCCTTTGGAGATGCCGAAGTACTGGGACAGGGTGACATAAAGTTTGTGATACCCCATTCCATTGACGGACTTATCCGAAACAAGAGTATCGAAGGAAACATCACCATTGACAAAGCCGTATACAAAAAGGATTTGGAAATCGAAGTCACGCCAAATTCAATGGACAAGATTCTCGCCATGCTCAACAACGCTATTGCAAGGCTAAGAAAGACAGAAAGCAAAGAGGCAAAAATATCTGCCGCAAGTCCTATCAACTTATCTGTTCATGTAATGGATACGCAAAAAGATTCCATCGAAATACTTTCACCCTTCGCCGCATTCCCATTTACCTTTGATATTTGGGTGCTGGGCAACACCAACAGGCCCCTGCTGCGGGGCGATGTAACCAACGCTAACGCCGGATTCATTGGTGTCAAGGATGTTTACAACTTTGATCTGAACTACTTCCGAATCAGTTGGTCCGATGTGCCCTGGCAAAAAGGCGTTCTTGACGTTTCCAGTTCACAGGAACTCCCCTACTGTACAGAAACTGATGACAGCCAAAACGAAACATGTCCAATCAACTTGGATATTCAGGGAACACTTACCAACCCGCAGGCTACTCCTAACTCCAACTGTGGAAGGGAATCCAGTTCTGCAGCAATTTACTACAATATATTCCTGGGATGTATTGCCGACGACACCGACGAAAACGCGGACTGGAACAAACTTGCTGGAAAGGCAATTGGCAAATTCCTTTCTTCTACGGCCAACAAAACTCTTGGTGGCGAATACATCGGTGATATCGATATGAAGGTCATGCTATTCAACAGCAATACATCTAACGACAGGGATTCTAGCTACTTCAAGGTTCCCGTGTCCCTGGATCGTTGGGTCAAAGATTTGAGCCTCATCTTTGGGTATACCCAAGACCAGAGTGAAAACCCGACATACGACCAGGCTCTGCAATTCGGCGTAAACTACACTCTTCCGGTATTCCGCGAAAAAGAATACTCCCACAAGAACCATATCAATCCCACTTTATCTCTGAGCGGGCTCCTTGTATCTAAGCAGTACCTGACTAATACCGGTACCGAGGGTAACGAAAACCGCATAGAAAAGAACATCGGTGTAAACTATACCTACAGATTCTGGAATCCCTGTCTCTTGGGCATTGGACACTGTGAATCTATCGCGCCACCCCGGGACTCTACATCAGCAAAACATCCCACAAAGACCGGAGCAAAGCAATGAAAAAGATTCTGACAATCCTGCTTGCTCTAGTAATTACTGCATGGGCCGGAGAAGGGGATAAGCACCCCTGGTATATGAACTTTGACGGAAACAAGGTCTTTTCCAGCTATCAGCTGGAAGAGCAAATGGATATTCCCGAAGAATTTGGAAAACTGGACACCACTAAACAAGATTTTATGATGAGGTTTTCTCTTGAAAACGTCCAAGCATTATACTTTTCCAAAGGATACTTCAGCCTTGACATTCAAATGGATATCAAACGCGAATACCTGGCGCAAGACAGTGTAATAAGCGGCTATCTGTTCACCCTTTCCGAAGGGGAACGCTATCGTTTTGCGGGAACAATCTTAAAGATGCCTCAAACGGACAGCGTAGAAATAGACACATCGTCATTGAACACATCCCATGACCGAGTCTTTGACAATAACGATATTTCCGAGGACCTTCAGTACATCCAGACGACATTCCGCAAAGCAGGCTACCTGCATGTCTATATGGACCACCTAGAAAAAATTGATACCGTAGCCAAGAAAATTTACGTCGAAATTACCGTACAGCCCGGCGCTAAAGTCATCATGGGCAACATCACCAGTTCAGCCAAGAGAGTCGCCGACCGTAGAGAAAGAAACGCACCACAAGAGGATGGCCTCACAGACACGGCATGGCTATCTTCCCTATGGACAATTCCGCAGGGCGAAACCATTGACGGTAAACAGTACAATTCCTTCAGGAACAAGCTGTTCTCAACACAGATGTTTACCCAAATCAAGATGAGCGATTCCCTGCGAGAAGACGGACTGTCAGATGTTCACCTAGATGTGACAGAACGCGTCCCTGGAGAAACTCGCTACGGGTTCTTCTACGAAGAAATATATGGATTCGGAGCTCAGGCGTATGCAAAACACAAGAACTTCATTGGACATTTCCATGAATTTTCCACTGGCGGGCAAATCGCTCAACACAAGCAAGAATTCTCCGTTGGTTACGCAAACCCGCTCCTGTTTGGGACCTCATTCTCCTTCATTCCAACGGCTATCCGCTTCGACGACCGTCTCAGTTTCAACCACGAAAAAATCAACCCGCCTGCCTACCCCGACAGTATAGAAGAACGCTATGAAGTCATCAACCGTGCGGACTTAACCTTCGGCATTACTAACCACATCCGCTTCCGTGGAACCATCGATTCACGCTACGTGAACAAGAACGAGGAAAAGTTATTCAAGCAAAAGCAGGAAATCGCCCTTACCTTTGACTTTACCGACGACTACTTCAACCCCACCAAGGGTATCCGTTTCGCTCCTACTGTCGGTATGGGTCTCAACCTCACCGCCTCTCTTGACAATCCCTCCATGATCGGCAATCCCTATACCTATTCCGAAGGCACCGTCAACCTGTACTACCCCCTATTCTGGACGTTCTACGGAGCAGTCAGCGGAAGTGTGGGTAAGTTTTTCAACTCTGCTCTAGAAGACGACGCCCGCGTATTCTATCAAGGTGGCTCTCGGTCAGTCCGCGGTTATCGATTCAGAAGCATTTATGCAAGCTATACATCCCAAGAAACTGTTACAAACGCCAACGGAACCACAGAAGAAAAAGAAGTCATCAATACGGGTCTCACTCCCTTCTACTATCGGTTCAATCAAGAATTACGCTGGAAAATCCCCGTCAAAAGCTGGAACCGTTGGCAAATTGTTCAGTTCTTCGACTGGGCAAAAGTCATGGACGAGGAAAGCAAACTCTATATCGAAGAATCCGACGCCAGCTTCGGCCTTGGAATACGCTACCATTGGCAATTCCTGACATTCCGTCTGGACTACGCTATCAACAAGAAGATGAAGAACCTGGGACAATGGGAAAACTTCGCCTGGAGCAGGTTTGCTTTCGATCTATCGCAGGCATTCTAAAAAACGTTATTGGGTAACCGTTTCTCGATATATATCGGCAAGGGAAACACCACGAGTTTTCAAAGAGCCTACAGGAATTCCTGCCGACAAAAGTGCTTTGCGCACAGCACCTTCTTCTACCTCTGTCGAGACTTCAATTTCAAAACGTCTTGCTTTACCGGCCACCATCTGGATTTCTTTCTGCAGGTTTCCTGAGCGCAAAACGACACCCTTGTCAATAATGGCAAAATCCGTAGCTTCCGATTCCATTTCAGCCAAAATATGGGAACACACTATCGCCGTGCCTCCCAAGGCCTTGCGCCATTCTCCAATATAGTTCCACACCCGCTCCCGAGATTCAGGATCCAGATTGGCAACAGGCTCATCAAGAGCCAAAACCTTGGGCCTATGCACAAGGGCACGAACAATCTGCAACTTCTGTCGATTTCCAAGGGATAGCTGAGACAATTTCATATCCATTGCAGGGCCATTTAGTTTATCCAGAACATCCTTGCTACGCTCCAACGCCTCAGGTCGTTCAATTCCATAGAAACCCGCAAAATAGCACAAATATTCCGCTACGGTCAGTCGGAGGTAAACCCCCGGATTTTCCAGAAGAACGCCAAGCTTGTTCGAATCCAAGAAGCCCTTGTCATTTTGATAGGCTAGCGCTATTTTCAGTGTCCCCGCATAATGCGGCAGTCTTCCACACAATAGCCTCATCAGCGTTGTCTTGCCTGCGCCATTAGGCCCAAGAAGAGCGAAGAAAGAACCTTCCTCTATTTCCAAGGACAGGTCCTTTAACGCAAAGTTCTCGGACTTCAGATACTTAAAGCTCAAGTCCTTTATAGAAACAAGACTAGGCATCAATCAACCTCAACAGGAAATAGCTCTTCGCGACGAAACACCTTTTCCGGATTAATCAGGCGGTTGAGCGCCTCGGTAAGTAAGTCCTGGGTGTGGCGCGGAACAGGCTTTTTTCCGAGCCTGGCCTTTTGCACCATCTTGTGGTTCAAGTTTCCGGGCAACTGTTCCACTACATCGTGATTGGTCCAGTTTCCGGCCGAAAGAATCTCATCAACCTTCGTCATGCCTATAAATTAGAAAAAGCCCTGGGATAAACCCAGGGCTTTTCAAAGATTCAGTAGAAGACCTTATTCAGTGAAGGTGGCTACGCAGGCCGTACCGTCATCATCCGGGGTTACGTAGTGCATTTCAATACGGCGGTTCTCTTCACGACCATCAGCCGTCTTGTTGTCAGCCACAGGAGCGGTATCACCGCAGCCCACAGCCTTAATGCGGTTCTTCTTCACACCTGACTTGATAAGCAGGTTCATCACCGCCTTGGCACGGTCAAGAGACAGCTTCTGGTTCTTGGCGGCCTTACCCACGTTATCGGTATGACCCTGGATAACGATGTTCAGATCCTTGTAGCGGTCTTCGGTAGTGAGCTTCTTAGCCACGCCCTTCAGCACCGTCTTGGCGTTGGATTCGAGAGTAGCCTTACCGCTCTTGAAGGTCACACCAGTGAGCTTTTCAGGAGCCTGAACAGGGCAGCCATGGCCGTCGGCACCCGGTTCATCCGGGCAACGGTCAATACCCTTACAGACATTTTCGAACTGCTTCTGGAGTTTCTTCGTTGCAACCCATTCAGAGCAGGCGCCATCGCCATCCGGGTCAGGATCGTCATCGAACGGGCAACCCTTGTTCCAAGCAGGACCACTTTCAGTCGGGCAACGGTCCGGAGTCTTGGTGGGGCAGATATCCTTGAACTGATCGTGCATGGACTTCTCGAAGACCCAAGAAGCGCAGAGAGAGTCGCCATCGGCATCCGGATTATCCATGGGGCAACCCTTCGCCCATTCAGGACCTGCTTCTGTCGGGCACTGGTCAACACCCTTACAGATATCGTCGAACTGTTCCAGCATCTTCTTCTCGGTCACCCAAGCGTCGCAAATGCCGTCACCATCAGTATCGGGTTCACCCAGCGGGCAACCTTCATTGTTTGCCGGACCTGCTTCTGTCGGGCACTTGTCGATACCCTTACAAGACTTTTCGATAAACCACTTCTTGGCGATTTCCTGGTCTTCGGCAGCCTTTTCGAAGTAGTAACCCATCTTCTTTTCGGTCACCCAAGCATCGCAAAGACCGTCACCGTCCACGTCGGGATCATCCCACGGACATCCCTTGTTGGCCTTAGTACCAGCTTCACCCGGGCACATGTCATAGCCCGCGCAAACATTGCTAAAGCTGCTTGCAACACCCTCGTCAATGACCCACGGAGAACACATGCCGTCGCCATCCGGGTCGGGCTGCTTGGTCTTACAACCATTAAACTCGATCGGACCAGGCTGTGCCGGGCAATCATCGATACCATCGCAGATGTCCTTGAATTTCTTGGTCAGCTTCTTCTGGGAAACCCACGGGTCACAGACGCCGTCCTTATCCGGGTCGGGGTCATCCAGTTCGCAACCGTCTTCGCCTTCACCCGGTTCGTTGGGGCATTCGTCGACACCTTCGCAAATATCGGAGAATTCATCTTCAAAACCCTTCTCAGCCACCCAAGAATCGCAAACGCCGTCTTCGTCGGAGTCCGGATTACCCAACGGGCACCCCTGGTTCAAGCGATGGCCCTTATCGTCGGGGCATTTGTCTTCGTTGTCAGTCACACCATCACCGTCGCGATCCTGCGGAAGCAGGAATCCGCTCCAGGTAAGACCACCGTAGACCGTATATTCAGGATTGACACGTGTTTTTTCAAGAATAACAGCATTTTCACCCT
>JAEDLI010000028.1 GCA_016295375.1 Fibrobacter sp.
GTTCGTGGAACGCTTCCAAGGACTGGTTCAGATGTTCCACAAAGTTGTCTTCTTCCTCGTGCTCGGCGGTGTCGCCAGAAAGTTTTTCTAGAATGGTTTCCAGGCCTGCGCGGAGCATTTCCAGGTTGGCACTGAGTTCGCTCTGGTTCACCCGCATCAGTTCGGCAGTCTCTACCAGGTTTCCGCCCAGGGCGTCGGTAGCTTCCTTCTCCTTCACCACCCGGTTGTCGATGCTTTCGGTAAGGGACTTCTGGGCCTCAAGCAGCACGGCAGAAGATTCCGAAAGTTTCTGGAAGGCACCCAGAATGTCGGAAGAAAGGGCCGAAAGCTTTTCGGAAACGGACTTGCTGAGTTCGGCGGAACCCGCCTGGGCCTTTTCGGCCACCTGGAGCGCCACCGTCTTGAGGGTTTCCAGGCCCTCTTTCTGGGACTGGACTCCGGCAGAGGCTTCCGTCGAAAGCTTGTCCATAAAGGTCTTCCACTGTTCCGAAGACTGTTTTACCTGGTCGGCCACGGCGCTTGCAATGTTCTTCGAAGAGGCGTTCATGGCATTTTCCGTCACGCTGGCTACGGCACCGAGCTTTTCGTCCAGCTTAGTAGAAATCGAACCCATCGCTTTTTCAGTTGTGCAGGCCACAGCGCCAAGCTTTTCGTCCAATTTCGCAGAAACGGAATTCATGGAGTTGGACACCGCACTTTCCAAAGATTCCACAGTCTTTGCAAGCCCCTGCTGCACAGAAGCGGCCACGGCAGACAGATTCTTCTCCACCGACTGGAACAGGCGTTCCAGTTCCGTCTTTTCCATATCCGTTGCAGAAGCGGCGGAGTCTTCGCCCTGCAATTCAAGAGTGAGGCTGTCCAGACGGGCCAAGAAACGCTCCCTGGCACCAAGCAGCAGGCTACGGCTCGCATTCAGCACCAAGGCAGCAAAGAGACCGCAAAGGCTGGTCCCGAAAATGCCCTTCATGTTCTGGAACAGCACCTGGATGGTATCAAGAGTCCCCTGGGTCGTAGAGTTATCGATAGCACCGCCGGCTGTTGCCACAGAATACATAAGACCGAAAAACGTACCCATCAGGCCGAGCAAAATCACCGTACCGCTGGAACTGCGGGGAGCGGGCAGGCCCGTACTGTTAGAAAGAACCTCGTAGGCGATAGGCGAATCAATTCGGATACCCTTCTCTACCAGATGGCGGGCCATCTCCAGACGGCGAGCCACCACGCCGTCACCGCTCACCCTGAAACCCCTGCCGCTTTCGCAGGCGGCAATCTGTTCCTCTTCGGCGCTAATCTTCCGGGCCGCGGCCATAGACATAAACTGCTCCGCCAGGAACACCACGAAAATGGCGGCCATGATAATCCAGCCGAACAGCGGAGCGCCAAAGTATATGGCTCCGCAGGCAAGGGCACCAATGCCCACCAGGGTAAGCAGGAGAATGGAATTGAAAGTGTTCTTCATCGTTCACCTTTTGTTTCAAATAAATTTAACTGACCGCGGTTGAACCCGCGCAAAAACAGGGACCACTTGTCGCGGTACCAGTCGATTACCTGGAGCGTGAGGCCCCGGGCGTAATCGCAAAAATCATCGGTAAAGGCCAAAAAACCGTTTTCGTAGGCGTAATGCGGGTTCCAAAGCCTGCCCACGTTGCGGGCACAGCCTGCCGCCGTGCGGTAATACTTGGGCGCCCCCTTCACATTGAAGGCGGCGGCAAAGCGTTTTTTTGCCAGGGTGTTCAGGGAACTGCGCAAAGAGGTCACCAGGGCATTCTCTTTTTCACGGAGACCCTCTTCCAGACAGGGCAAGAGTTTGCTCACCGCATCCACGGCACTCTCACCGTGCCAGTACTTGCAGAGTTTTTCCTGCAACTGCATCACGCGGCCGTGCATACGCACGAACAAGGGCTCGGCATCGCTTACCAGCAGGTGGATGGTCGCCGAATAGAAGGCGTTGATGTCCTGCTTGTTGTTCTTGACCGCAAGGCACCAACCGTTCTCGTCGTGATGCAAAAAGTCACCGCCCTCCAAAAGCAGCCGCAAAACCTCGTCGGTAGAAAAACGCTGCATCCACTTGGCGCGGAACTCGTCGTAAAGCTTGCTCGCATCAGCCACAATCTGGGGGAAAGAAGACTCGCAGAGTTTCCAGGCGGTGGCACTGTAGCTTATCAGTTCGGAGCTGGAAACCGCCTCTTCCCTATTGTTCAAAAGGGCGTCCAGGTGCTCAAAAAGCACAATGGACCAGGTCACCATCATGGACTGTGAAAGGGTCGCCACCATGGCAGGGTGATCGGCATGCACCGACAAGTGTATGCTTGTCCCCGTCATCTTGCGAATGGAGCGGCGAAAAGAATCTTCCACTGGCTACCCCTTAAAATCCCGTTTCAATCCTCTGCCATACGCTACGGCTCACCCGCTTGCGGCTGCCCGCCAGTTCTTCGGATTCCTTGCGCACGTCGGATTCCAGATTGCCTTTAATCAGAGCCAAATCACCCTGGAAATCCCCGCCTGCCTCAAGGAACAGGCCGTAGACATTGTTGTAAATCTTGCTGTCCAAGGATATCACCTTGCCACCCCGGACAGAAAGGGCAAAGCGGTTCCGGTTGAAATCGCAATGGGACAATACAAGCTCGGGCACATCATCTACCCACAAGCCGTAGTAGTTGTTAACGAAACGCACGTTCTCGAAAACTCCTCGGGTGCGGAACACAGAATTCCTAAAGGCGTTCTCCACCATCAGGTTCTTGATTTCAAAGGAGCCATTGCCCGAAATGATATGCAGGCCGTTCCAGCTTTCGCTGGAGTCCGCGCTCCTGAACACGATAGGCTTGGCCTCTGTACCCCGGATGTCCACCGGGCCCCGGAGCATCAGCTTGGCGTATTCGCCCATAAGGACCGTGACCCCAGGTTCCACGGCAAATGTGTCCGCAGACGACAGCACCACGCCCTGCTCCAGGATATAGGGGCTGTCCTTCTCCTGCAAAAGGAGCTTGCCGTTTTCCACCTGCGGAAACGGCATCTCCCCCGCGAGGGCCGCCACGAACGCCGAAAGGAGCGGCAGGACTATGTTACTTAGCCTGGTCAATTTCACCCCTCAGCTTGATTTTCTGGATAATGTGCATGTTGGGCAACAACTGGCCAGCAATCACGTCGTTCACGTCAATATGGCCCGAAATCTCCAGATTGCCGGACTGCACCACCCCGTGGGTGACGTCGAACAGGATAGAGCCCGAGCCCACGATAAAGCCCTTGCTTTCCATGCGCACGTTGGCGGTAGTGTCTGGAATTTCCTTGTACTTGATGTTCATGCCGATTTTCGCCATCTGCACGCCGTCGTGCACAAAAACATCCTCCAGCTTGAAGGCCTTGTAAACAGTTGTCATTGCGCCGTTACCCGGAATCTCCACGGAACGTTCCCACACGTCTCCCAGTTTCACGGGGCTGCCGGGCAGCACGGGCTGGATTTTCATGAACACCTTCATCAGGTTCAGTTCCTCAGTGCCTGGCTGCAGGGCCTGATCCTCTACGGAGGGGTCGCTCATGGAACCGTCACCCATCATCTTGAACTGGAAATGCTGAGACGAAAGGTACTTTTCGATATAGCGGAACTCCTCGACGGAGCGCTTGTCGCTCTTGTAGTCCACCGTATCAATCTTCATCTCGAAACGGGCGGAGCCGTTGTCAAAAGCCACCATCTGGCTCAGGGTGGACTGGGCGTTCAAGCGGGTTTCCATGGACTCGGGAGATTCGTGGGTGGAATCTTCGGGGGCAAATACATTCAGGCTCGCTTCCAGGGTGAATTTCTGGACCGGGGCGTTCTGGGTATTGAAAGCCAAAGAAACGCTATTGCTATCGCAAGAACAGAGCCACAGGAGCGCCGTGGACAGGACCGAAAACTTTACAAAATTCATACCTTGAATGTAGCAAATAGTTGCTAGAAATTTGGGTTTCTAGACGTCTACACTATCATTTATTACGCGAAAACTCAGAAGCAGAAACTCATAACTGAGCCGAAGGCCCCGTACCCTTATTGCCGCTATCGCCTTTCTCCAGGCGCATTTTCTGGAAAAAAGCCTTCAAAAGCCCCAGACACTCGTCGGCAAGCAGCCCCCCCGTCACCTGGACATCCCGTTTCAGGGCGTTCCCCGAAATCACGTCTACCGTGGTGCCGCAACCGCCAAAACGGGTGTCCGGCGAACCGTACACCACCCGTGAAACGCGACTGTTCAAGATAGCACCCGCACACATGGGGCACGGTTCTAGGGTTACATACAAAGTAGCATCATCCAAGCGCCAGTTTTCGAGTTTCGACGAAGCTGTGCCGATGGCAAGGACCTCGGCATGGGCCGTAGCGTCTTTCAACATTTCCACCTGGTTATGGCCCTTCCCAATGACCACCCCGTCCTTCACGATGACGCAGCCGATGGGAATCTCCCCCTCGTCAAAAGCGCGCTCCGCCTCCCGAAGGGCCATGCGCATGTAGCGCTCGTCGTCGGAGGTACGAGGCATGAGGTCGTTCGTTTCACTCGCTTCGAGGTAAGGAGCTTGAATACTTTTGTTGGTCATGTTATCCATATTAAAAAAAATTTTTTTTAAACACAAATGCAAAGTGTCCTCAAAAAGAACTAGTGAGCACCCTCATACCTCGGAGGGGCTTTAGCCCCGCACTTATACCTCAAAGCACCTTTAGGTGCGACCTCACAGCCCTCTCCCGTAAGCGCAGTAGCTGTCTTCTTGCATGTAGTCACCATCGTGGTAATAGGCGGCACGGGCCCTGCAACCTCCGCAACGGTCGTTGAACTTGCACTTGCCGCAAGCCCCAGAATAAGCCTTGGTGCGAAGTTTCTTGAACACATCCGCATTGGCCCAAATTTCGTCAAAGGGAGTATCGTGAACATCTCCCGCCTCTTCCATCATGTAGGCACAGGGGCGCACCTTGCCTATAGGGCTTATGATGCAGTAATCAATGCCCGCAAGGCAACCTCGACTATAGCGGGTCTTGATATCCAACTGGTCTGCGATGCGCAAAAACTGTGGAGCGCAAGTAGGTTTCACGGGAATGCCGAGCGTGCGGCTCTTTTCCATAATGCGACGGAGCAGGCTTTCGTATTCAGCCACACGGAGGGCATGGTCCTCGATCTCTTTTCCACGGCCCACAGGAATGAGGAAGAATATCTGGTGGTTCACCGCCCCTATTTCCTTAACCCAGTCCATAATGTCAAAAATTTCATTCTGGTTCCAGTCCATGATGGTAGTGTGAATCTGGAACGGAAGCCCAGCCGCCTTGCAGTTTTCAATGCCTGCCATAGTGAGTTCGAAAGCGTTGGGCAGTCCTCGAAAATCGTTATGTCGTTTCGGGTCAATGCTATCGATACTGATGCCCATGGCCATAGCACCGGCGGCCTTAAGTTTAAAGGCCAAATCGTGAGTAATAAGGGTGCCATTGGTACCGAACACCGGGCGGAGTCCCTTACTTGAAGCATGAGTCACCAACTCAACGATATCCGGACGGGTCATGGGTTCGCCACCGCTGAAAATCATGATCTTGAATCCCGCCTTGGCAATCTCGTCAATCAGTTTCAAAGCCTCTGCCGTCGTGAGTTCGGCAGACTTATTTTCGCCCGCATCCTGGTAACAGTGCTTGCAGGTCAGGTTACACTTGTTGGTGGTCATCCAAGATACAATCATTCCAAATCCTTTTATTCCAAGAACTCCAAGTATAAAAAATAATCCTTCGGGGCTGCTATCGTTGCACCCCTAGAACAATGTTTTCAATCCAAATCCGATAATTCCGTCCAAGTAATTTTCTCCGTTTCGTAGTGCATAGTACAGATTCACACTCCAGTTGCCGCGGTACTGGGTAAAGGCGATGCCGTAATCCTGTTCCCGTTTCCAACCGCGCTCCGGAGCAAACCCGCGGTACAGCCCAGGCTGGTAAAAAGCCTCGATGCTCAAGTTGTAGCCGTCTTGCCAAAGCAGGGCCAGTTCCGAAAATCCGTAGGCACGGCTCCGCATAAAACGGTAACCCATACCCTTGAAGCTGTCCATGCCACCCAAGGCGAAATAGTCGGAACGCTTCAGAGTGGCATCTGTGGGGAAAATCCCGCCGGCAGCCCCCGTAAAGCGGGTGATGACATTCCCGAACAGCGGGTAATAAGAAAGAATCTTGCCGTGGCTTTCCAGATAATTGTCCAGGGAATCAGGGCGGTCCATTTTCCAGGTGGCAAAGCCCTGCATCTTGAGTCCGCGTCTCGGGAGCACGAACCGGTCCAGAGAAACATAATTCACCTCGAAAGTAGTATGCTTGTCGTCTTCGCTCATACCAAAGAAAATCCCGATGTTCCAGTCAAAGCCGATATCCCGGGTCACACCGACTTCGCCCATGGCGACACGCTCCGTCACATCCTTCAATTTTCCGTCCAGGGTGTCAGATTCCACAGAATAAATTTCTTCGTCAAACTGTCCCTGCAAAACTATGTTCCAGGGAGAGCTGAAAATCCAGGGTTCCTTGTACAAAAAGTCCAGATGACGGGAACTTTCTCCCGTAAATCCTTGTAGGGTCAAGTCCCTGGCCGTTCCCAGGATGTTGTAGAGTTTCACGTTCACCAGGCCTTCCCACAGGTTGTCTTCGCTGGAATAGCTCAAGAGCCCTTCGGCCTCGGAATTCCGGGCCGCCCTCATGCTGAAGGCTGGCACGAGCCTGTTTCTTGCGGGGTCCCGGAACAACCTTGCGGGAGCCGTCTGTTCATAATACCCGAGGCGGGCTAGCTTGCGCTCGGATCTCTCCAAGTCCGTCAAAGAAACAGGAGCGCCTTCTTCGATACCGCTGAGCCTCCGGAAAACTTCGGCATCCGTGCCCGAGGAGTCCAGGTTCTCAGGGGCGGCCCAAACATACCCTACCCCACGTTTCAGTTCCACCATCAAGACTCCCAGAGTATCCTTACCCGAAGCGCCACCCATGCCGTAATGCATTTTCCCTACGACCTGAACGGCCGCAAAGCCACGGTCTTCGTAATCCCGCGCCAAGCGGGCCGCCGCATTTTTCCAAGATTCACAAGGAGAACCTTCTACCAGATTCAAGTGGGCTTCGTCATAAGCGGAATGTTCCCCGACCCATACCACCTTGCGGATACGGCACAAAGACGCCTCTCCCGCAAAAACAGAAGACGCCAAAGCAAGGACAAACAGGATTTTACACTTCACATTCCACATCTCACATTCTCAATCGGGTCCTCGCCTGCGCGAGGATGACAACTCTTGAAACCATCTATCCTAACGGGCTACGCCCTACGGACCTTCGGTCCTAACCACCAATCACTAATCACTACCTACAACCTAAAACCTAACCCCTAGATCCTATCCCCTAACCTAAAAATACGCCCTCGCTTCCGTTGTCAACTTCTGGAAAATATTCTCTTCGGCGTCACCGAACCTAAGCACATAACGCAGTCCACAAGAAATAAAGTCGTTTATATCTACGGAAACGGAAGATTCCAGACGGTAGGTGCGGCCATCGCTATAGCCGTCCATCATCTGGTAGGGAATCAGGTCGTCGCCGCTTTCCATCTGGATAACCGAGAACTGCACGAACCCATCTACCATATCCCTGCGGTTATAGCCCAATCGCAAGGATCCTTCCCACAGGTAGGCATCAAAAGCGTAATCCTGGTCGTCTTCGCCCTCGCCCGTGCGGTAACGGCCGCCGGGCTGCACAAAGAACCCGTTCCAGAAATCATAGCGGTAACGGCCCGAAACATCGCGGGTATCCCAGTCCAGAACCTGCAGGGCCTTCAGTTCCACGTCTTCCAATAGCAAGGTCGCTCCCACAAAGTGGGCGTCATTTATCTGGAATCCTGCATCCAGCAGGTGATGGAGCCGCGTCTCGAAATAACTGATGGAACTGAGTTTCTTGTCATAGTCGGCACCGGGCTTGTAAGTAAAGGAGATTCCCCTCGGGTGAGCCCAGGTGCCACGCAGCTCGTAGCTGACCGTTCCCGAAGAAATCTCCCGCAACTGCGAAGGCGTGGCCGGCGGAAAGTAGATTTTCTTGCCGGTGGTATCCTCCCCCACTCCGTCGAAAGTTCCGCCTAGGGAAATGTCCCGCAAAATGCCCCGACGAACACCGAGTGAAATTCCAGGGCTCCAGTCGATATCCATCCGGAACGCCGCATTGGAAGCAAGAATCGCCCCCAAGGAATCGTTGCGGCCCATACCCTCGTAAACAAAGTCTCCGTTATCTACCCCTTCGATAAAACTGCCGGTCAGGCTGTCGTACCGCACATCTCCCGTGCCCTTGGCCACCGCCTTGTAGATTGGCGTGTAGGTCTGTTCTTCGGTGAGTCCCAGCTTGTAATCAACGCTAGATACCAGCCCCAACTCCTCGTGACCGAAGGTCCCGCGGAAATCCCCGACCCAACTGTTCTCGGAATGGCCTCCGTTTTCGCTACGTCGCTCATACTGCAAGAAATGGTCCAGTTGTGCGTAGCGGCTCTGCCAGGCAGCGCTCTGGATCCAGGCCACGGACTGCAAGGTATCACGCCAATCCTTGCCGAAAGTATCACCCTTGCGTTTAGCCGTCTTGGTTTCCGCTCCTTCGCTGATGTTCCAGGAGTTCCCCACCATCTGGAGTCCGGTGCCGGTCTTGCCGTAAGCCACCTGGTTTTCACGGCCCAAGGAATCGCTTTCCGTATAGCGCAGGTCAAAATTTCCGAAGGGCCGCAAAAGTCCTTTCAAGAACTCCACATTTCCCAAGGACTGGTAACGGACCCGTTCCTGCTCCAGGAAACTTTCCACCCGAAACGCCCCCACATCGCTTTTTACCAAGTTGGACTTATGGATTAAAGAAACTCCTCCCCTAGAAGAATTCCAGCTTTCCTTTTCGCCCTGCCGGTAGCCCCAGATTCCATGAAGGAACCAACCCGTAGCAAGTCTCAGACGCATGCCAAATTCGTCGTGACGCAGGTCGCCATCTACAAGGGCGACGCTGTCCAAGTCCCATTCGTCTAGAAGACTGAAACTGTCCCAGTCCTTGTCGCTGCCTTGAAATTCACCAATCCCGAATTCTTCCTGGATGTAGTTTCCGTAAACGGAAAAAGCCAACGGAAACTTTTTCATGTTTTCCGACGAATCGGAGGTGACATACCAGCGGTAGCCGTAACCTTCGGGCCCGTCCACCCGGTGAGAGACCGTGTTGGAATCCGTACGGTTTATGGCCATTTCCAAGTCCGCATAGAAACGCCTGTCTCCTTGAAAGCGGAGCCGTGCGCCAGCGCGGTCCGTCCGTTCGGGCCTGCGGAGCGTTCCCAAGGAGTCGTCACGAACAAATTCACTTCCGTCGTCGTGCTTGAGCATCCGGTAATCTTCGTCGGTCCAGAGGCCACGTTTCATGCGATGGCAATCGTTTTCCAAACGGAATCCCGAAACGTCCAAAAACAGGTTCGGGTGCCTGTAGGCACCGTGAGCGGCGTACATATTGTAGATATTCCCGTCGTCATAGGAATCATACTCTACACGGATTTCGTCATCAGGACCGGGATTTCGGCGACCCTTGAAATTCAAAAGGCCTCCTGCGTAGTTCACCTCGTAATCCACACCAGATGTCAGCAGGTTCCCGTTCAAATAGACCCGCTCGGAGCCGGGCACCACCGAAAGGTAACTGCCGTCGTCACTGATGGAGTAGCCTTCCCGCTGGCCGCTCACGCCGTTCATCACACGGACAATGCGGTTGGTTTCGTCGGTGCCCGCCACGCCACGGACTTCGCTATAGCCTCCCCTGAGCCCAATCATGGCGCCAAGGCTTGCTCTTTCCAACCCGAACAATCCCATATTCCTGTCCCGCCAAATCAAGTCGCCCAGGTGCACCATCCAGTGTCTGGACTCCGCACGAAAGTATATCTGGTCCACGTCCTGCAGGGTAGCGGTGGTCTGGTCACCGGCACGGCGGTCCACATCCGAAAGCAAAGCATCGATATAGACGCTGTCGCCTACAAAGCCCTGTATAGAAAGCCGCAACTCCTGGTCCACCTGGGTGCCGCCATCGCCCACCGTCACCTGCATAGTCTTGTAGCCGTGGGTGGAAAGCCCCGAAATTGCTGACCCGTCGCGGCCTTGCGCACCGCCGTCCAATTCACGCAAATCGTTATTTCGGACAAGGTTGTCCGGATTCCACACGGGTATGGAATCCATGTTCAAGGCGAAAGCCCTACACCACAACAGCACCCCGAAAAACACCTTTATCCAAGGGCCTTTGCGCATGGGAGCTACCTGCTTGTAGAGTCAATCGCGAACTGTTGGCTATAAAGGAGCTTGCGTCCCGAAACCAAATCTACGCTCCATTCGCCGGGTTTCAGCAAGGCAGGCAGAATTTCCGTAATGCAGGCTTCGGAATCTTTCTTCAAGTTGCAGGGCAACACCTGCACCGTATCCATGCCATGGTACCACACATGCCATAGAGTGTCTTCCCTGTCCTTGAGGGCCGAAGAAACAGTAGTGTAAAAGTAAAGCCTGGAACCTTCCTCGAAAACAGAATCCGCACCGAAAGGCGTCTCCTTGACGATATGCCTGCAAACCGTCCCCTGGGCCAGGGAAAGTTCCGTGTTTCCCGCATCCTTGATGGAATCGTCTGTAGAAAGGTAGGCCACCGTGCGGTGCACCAAAAACGCGAGCAAGACTGCGGCCAGTATAACCGTCGTCTTTCGGATATTGCGCAGTGGCGGAATTCCTGCCACAAAAGCCTCGATTAGATAAGCTTACTGGTGTTCTGGGTAAAGGCCGGGACTGCATCCACCAGCTTTTCCACCAACAAGCGGTTGAAGTCGTCGATGCGGTTCGGGAGCCTGGAGCCCGGGAACACCTGCACCAAGAGCAAGGCCTGGTCCACAGGAGAAATGTAGATGGAGCGGTTTTCGCCGGAATAGGACACCGACTGGAAGTTCTCGCCGCCCAGCATGTTACCAACCTGACGGGCAGAGTCGAAAGAAGCGGTGCTCAGCACGGCAAGAGGAGTGGGATCGATACCCAGGGAGCCCACCTCGGCGATAATGGAACCGTCGCGGTGGCAAAGCACAATGTATTCGGCCTTGACGCTTGCCTGATAAGCAACCATCAGGCGGCGGACCTTGCCCACGTCATCGGAATAAATCGTAAAATCGCTCATAACACTCTCCTTCTACTTCTTCTTAGGAACATAAGGACGCAATTCGATTTCGTCGTCTCCAGTTTCCTGAGGCTTTTCCATCGCGCGGCCAAAGGTAGGCATGCGGGGGACCGTAGCGGCGGCACGCGGACGACCAAACGGCGAAGAGGTGGCTCCCTTCTGGAACAAGCCCGAACCGGCATTACCGGACGGAACCGCCCCTGCAGGAGGGCGAGCCGCAAAAGAAGGCATCTTGAAAGGCGAAGAAGGAGCTGCCGCTTCGGGTTGAACCTGGGGCTTTGGTGCGGCCTGCTTCACAGACACGCCTTCCTTGGTCAGGGACACGTCATGAACGCCGGTGTTGTTCACACTTTCAGCGGCCTTGCGCAAAAATCCCTGTTTCACATTAAACTTTTCGATCACCAGCATGGCGATGGTCTTGAGGGTCGTCACCACTCCCTTTCCGTTATGGGCGGTAGCCGGGAAGAAGGGCACATTGCGCGGGTTCAGTTCTGCGTTCAGTTCTTCCAAGGAGAACACGTTCTCCATATCGCGCTTATTGTACTGGAGCACAAAGGGCATGTCATCCAGGTCCATGCCGTAATCCTGGAGGTTCTGCCTCAAGTTCTGGAGGCTTTCCAAGTTTTCGGCCTGGCGGGAGCGCTGGGAGTCCGCCACAAACACAATGCCATCAACACCGCGAAGCACCAGCTTACGGGTGCTGTTGTAATAAACCTGACCGGGAACGGTATAAAGCTGGAAACGGGTCTTGAAACCCTTGATATCGCCAAGATTCAGAGGAAGGAAGTCAAAGAACAGGGTACGGTCGCCTTCGGTAGCCAAGGACACCATGTCCGTGCGCTTGTCCTGGGGCATTTTCTGGTGAATCACCTGGAGGTTCGTGGTCTTGCCACTCAAACCAGGTCCGTAGTACACCACCTTACAACTAATCTCTCTTGTAGCAAAATTTATTGATGACATCTCAAATCCCTGACACCCTTCATTTTACAAACATTTCCAATACATATTACAAGTCTATAATCTAGCAAAAAACATTTAACATATTTCAAAAAAAAGACAAAAATAAGGGCCATTACAGCCCTGGGCATATTCCAAGTCGAGTGACGTTAACGAATGTTTACACGACAACGACAGGTGAAAAGTGTGAGGAGCGAGGCTCGGGGCCCGGGGTGCGATGAGCGAAACGGCCCCTATTCCCTATATGCGGAAAGGACCGGCACGGGAAACCGTACCGGTTCAAAATTCCTGACAAAGGATCAATTAGGCGAGGCCGTTGATGACCTTGGCGGCCTTGGCCTTGTAGTTAGCGGCGCGATTGGCGCAGAAACCGGCACGGCCCTTGGCGGCAGCCTTGTCCAGCATGCTGAACAGGTTGGGCATTTCCTTGAGAGCAGCTTCCTTGGAAGTTGCAGTGCGAATCACCTTAAGGCTGGAACGAATCGCGGAACGGACGGAACGGTTCATGGCGTTGGCCTTTTCGGCCTGACGCAGACGCTTTTTGCAAGATTTGTGTTGAGGCACCTTTTATTCTCCGGGTAAAACCTACTTAAAATTTGTTGGCTCAAAGATAGTAAAGTTGGAGATAATGTCAACCCCTCAAAAAGCCGTAAAATGCTAAATTTGCCCATTATGATGCCCTTTGTGAACCTCTCGGCCCAGCGAGACGCCTACCGGCAGGAGTTGGAAAAAGCCGAAAAAGCAGTACTTGACAGCGGCTGCTACATCGGCGGACCGGAGGTCCAGTCCCTGGAGCGGGAGCTGTCCGCCTACTGCGGAGGGGTGCAGACGGTCACCTGCGGGAGCGGCACCCAGGCCATCGAGATTGCCCTTATGGTACTCGGACTTGAACCGGGGGACCAGGTCATCGTTCCGGACTTTACCTTTATCGCTCCGGCGGAATGCGTGGCGAAACTGGGGGGCATCCCCGATTTTGCCGACATCGACCCGAAAACGCTCCAGATCGACCCCGAAAGCGTCAAGAATCTCGTGGGCCCCAAGACCAAGGGCATTATCGCGGTGAACCTGTTCGGGCAGTGCGCCCCCTACGAGGCCCTGCGGAAAATCGCCGACCAACACGGCCTCTGGATTCTGGAAGACAGCGCTCAGGCCTTCGGGGCGACTTATACCGCCGGTGGCAACACGCACCGTGCCTGCACCTTCGGGGACATTTCCATTACCAGTTTTTACCCCAGCAAGCCCCTGGGCTGCTACGGTGACGGCGGGGCCATCTTTACCGCCAACGCAGAATATGCGGACAGAGCAAGGCTTATCGCAAACCACGGCAGCAGGGAACGCTACCGCCACGTAGAAATCGGCGTGAACGGAAGGCTAGACGCCCTGCAGACGGCAGTGCTGCGGGTCAAGTTGCGCCACCTGGACCGGGAACTGGAGCAACGGCGGCAAAACGCCAAGATTTATGACGTTTTTTTTGCGGGATTATCTGGATTTACTCCGCAAGCGATAGCTGCAGGCAACACCAGCACCTACGCCCAGTACACGGTGCTGGCAGAGAACCGAGGTGAATTTATCGCTAGGTTGAATGCCGTAGGAATTCCCTACTGCATCCACTATCCCATGCCGCTGCACAGGCAAGCTTGTTTTGATGTGGCTGCCGGCGGTGCGAATTCTGCGAACTGCCCTGTGACAGAGAAAATCTGCAGGCAGGTCATCAGCCTACCCTTCTGCGCCTTCACCGACGTGAAGGGCGTCGTAGAAAAACTGCGATAGAAGCGAACACCCGCAGGTAATGTCTCTCCAGCCTAGGGTTGGTGAGCTTGGTTGGTGAGCATTGTCGAACTATGCCGAAATTAACTTCTTGATTCCATCAGCTCGAGCCTCATACCTAGATTCTAGATCCTAACCCCTAGCCCCTATATAATTCAAGTTCTCCGCCATCCATATTTGGGAGCCGATTTTCACGGTCCTGTAGGTCTGACCGTCGCGTAGGTCCGTCAATGTGTTCTCATCGGCATTGTAAACGCAGCCGTTGTCGTTTTTGTCTCCTTCCGAACTGGATGAAGCGCCTTCGGAATCACTGGACTTGCCATCGTTATTACTTTCGCCATCTGAAAAGTTTTTTCCGCCTGAGACCCGCTATTGGTTCCCGATTCACTACTACAGGCAGACAGCAGCGCAGTGCACAGGGTCGCAAATGTGACGTCAAAGAAAAGCTTTTTCATGTCCAAACTTTTTTGAAGAGGTCGTTTGTCTGTAATCTATATAAAATATTCGGAAATGCCAAATGAAGGAGCTGTGAAATGCAGGGAATGAGGGGTAGTTCGTGTGGCCCCAGGGTGACAATGGAGGATGCAAGCGAATCCTCGCCTACGCGAGGATGACAAAGATGGAGGCGATGATGCCAGGTGGCGGCTCGAGGGCCGTCATGACGTAGGAGTGGGGATGACAATGGAGAGGCGCAGGGATGACATCTCGAGGGAAACTCGCAGGGACTAACAGTCACAAGAGTTTCCGCCTGCGGTAACGGGCCTTACCTGTAGTAAATGTTCGTACCAACAAAAGAACTTGTAATCCGGAGCACCCGCTTGTTTGTTGACCGAGATGTGAGTTTCCCGAGAGAGCAGTCGAACGAAGTGATTCTGCTCTCGAGGGAAGATACACATCGAGGGAAGGATTTGTACGACCAAGATGATGGCGGATCCCCGCCTGCGCGGGGATGACGAAGAAGGAGGCGATGATGCCAAGTGGGGGCGGCTATGCAGAGCTACTGCATATCCATATCGGACAAGTTCTTGTAGATAGAATCGGACTTGGCCTTGACGGAATCCAAAGTCTGCTGAAGGTTCTTGATTTCGGACTGAAGGGTCACATTCTCTTGCTTGAGGCGAGCGATTTCTGCCTCGGCTTCGGCGTTGGTGCAGGCGGTAAAGGCAAGAGCAAGGACGATGGCAGCAAGAATCTTGTACATGAAAAAACCTCGGGTTAAAGATAGTAAGATTTTGGGCTAGAATCGTTCGACCTTCAAACCACGGCGGTGGAGCAGCTCGATGACATTGTCCTGGTCCAAAACTAGATGAGCAGTCCCTACCACCACGAACACCTTGCGGTTTTCAGAGAGAAACTGTGCGATACCGACCGCCATCTTTTCGTTCCGTTCCTTGTAAACCCTCCGGTCCGATTCCGCCTCCATCAGGGAGTCCCGTGCCGACGAATCGGCCTTCTTCTCGGAATTCAGTACCTGGACCATCAGGGAATCGTCTCCCGTTTTCCAGGCGCGGGACATCCGGGCCACCATGGAATCCAGTTCCGAAATTTCTTTCAGGGTATTTTCCAAATAGTAAATGCCCAAGGTATCCCCTTCCGAAGTGTCCGCCAGGGCGCCCACCTGTTCTTCGGCGGTTTCAAGCCCAACGATGGGCATGCCCCGCAGGGCGGCACTGTCCAAAAGGACCGCATCTATACCGTAGGCAGGGTCGATTCCCGAGCGCTGGATGGCGATGGAGCTCAGCGTCATAGCGGCAAGCCAGGGCCGCAAATTCATGAGGGCCATGTTCGGAAAGTTCCACACGGTGCAAAGACTGTCCAGAGAATTCCAGAGGGCGATGGGCAGCACCTCTTTCAGGCGCTTCCCCTGGGGGAGCATTCCCTTTTCTAGACTGTTTTTTGTAACGGTTGCCGCCACGGAATCGTCGGCGATGTTGATTTCTACCGCCAGTTCCTCGGACTCATCAAAAGCGTTCGAAATTTCTGGCGAAAGAGGATAAAAGGTACTGTCCGCAAAATGGATACTCCCGAGAATCCACACGTGGGAATCGCCATCTGAAACTTTCCACAAAAAATGCCGTGACTTTGCAACAGGATCTTGGGAAAAGCCCTCGCCCGTCGAAGCACAGGCCACAAACAACAACGCGCACAGTAAAGCAAGAAGGTTTTTCACCTAGACCTCCGCCCAAGAGAGAAGTCCAAGTTCGCGGGCATAGTCCGCAGGTGCAAATTCCAGGTTCCCCTTCGAGGAAAAGGCCAGAATGGAATCCGCATATTTTTCGGCATAGTCCACCCAGTGGGTAGAAAGCACCACCGCCATGTCTTTTTTCCGGGACAATTTCTGTAGGGTTACGAACAAATTCTTGCGGCGGGGAATATCCATAAAGGCATCGGGTTCATCCAGCAGCAAGAGCTTTACCTGCTGGGCAAGGGCACGGGCCAAATACACACGGCTCCGCTCCCCGTCGGAAAGTTCCGCCACCTTGCGATTTTCAAACAAAGTAACATCCATATCGTCCATGGCAGAATCGGTAATTCTTTCGTCTTCGCGACTGCGACCGTCCAAAAATCCCGCGTAGGGCGAACGGCCCAAAGACACGAACTCACGGACCGTCATCTCGGCAGGAGGCACAAGCCCCATACGGACCAGCGCCACCTTCTTGGACAGTTCCCGCAGGCCGTATTCCGCAAGGGGGCGGCCCGCCAGTTCCAGAGAACCATCCAAAGGCAACAGCATTCCCCCGAGGGTCTTGAGAAGCGTACTCTTGCCAGAGCCGTTCTCCCCTACCAGGGCTACCACCTGACCCGCCTGGACTTCCATGTCCAGAGGACTCGCCAATGGAGACCCATAACCGAAGGTCACCTGCCGCAAGTTCAAGAGCATTACAGGCCTCCCCTTCTAGAAGACCGGACCAGCACCCAAAGAATCACAGGCACGCCCACCAGGCTCAGGACCGCATTCAAGGGATACTCCGGCAAGAGTCCCGCCAAAAGCGCCAAGGTCGCGCCACACAGGGCAGAACCCGGCAACAGGACGCGATGGTTGGAACTGCGGAACAGAAGGTAGGCCAAATGGGGCACCGCAATCCCGAGAAAGGCCACAGGACCACAGAAAGCGGTAACCGCCGCCGCCAGAACGGAGGCGCCCAGGAGCACCAGTTTCTTGTACAGCGACACCCGGATGCCGAGCCCACGGGCAAAGTCATCGCCCAAACGGGCCCCGTTCAGGTAACGAACCGAAGCACCTATCAAGGCCAGGCCTGCAGCCACGGCCACTGCGAAAATCCAGATACCATCAGAAGTGAGCCTGCCAAAACTCCCCATGCCCCAGGACACATAGACCCGCAGGGATTCGGCATCGCTCCAGGTAATCAAGAGGCTTATGCAGGCGTCGATAAAGTAGCCAATCAGGAGCCCCGCCACCAGCAGGACCGTGTTGTTCCGGAACCTAGCCGAAATCCCAAGCACCAGGGCAGTTACCGCAAGAGAACCGACGGCTGCAGCACCCAGGATGCCGAACCGCCCAAAGCCAAGACCCGCCAACATGGACAAAGCCACCGCAAAGCTCGCCCCGCTGCTGATGCCCAGCACAAAGGGGCCCGCCAGGGGGTTCTGGAAAACCGTCTGGAGCGAAAGACCAGACACCGAAAGGGCGACACCTGCAAATAGCGCCGCCGCCACACGAGGGAGACGCAAGTCCCAAAAAATCGGTGAATCAAGAAGGCCGCCCATGGAAACATCCACGGGGCCGCTTACGAGAGTAATGAACGAAAGGGCTACGATACAAAGGGACAGGACGACAAAGCCTAAAACCGTCCGCCGCATGGAGCCCTACTTTTTCTTCTTTTCCAGTTCCTTCTGCATGGCCGACGTAGCCGCAGCGTCCTTGAAATAGAACTCGGGAGGAACATTCTCGAAACCCTGGAGGGCATTGAGCCAGTTGTCGTTCAGGTCGCGGAACTCCAGCTTGTTCAAGTTATAACGGAGGGTATCGCCCATAATCTTGAAGGTGGTAAAGTCCCAACGGATGACCTGACGGTCCTTGAACACTTCACGGGTTATGAGAGAAGTATCGCTATCGAACTGGTAACGGGCCTTGTAGGCGTATTCGCCGGTCATCTGGTAACGGCCGGAGTCGGAATAGGTGCGGGTCACGCCGTAAATGGTATCGTTCATGCCAAAGCGGATTTCGGCATCGCGGAACGCATGCCCGTGGGCCACGATGGCGGTACGCCACACGCCGAACACCAGTTCTTTCATGGCCTTCTGGAACACGGTGTCCTTTTTCCAATGGTCAAAGTTGCTCTTGTCGTAACGGGCGCGCTTCACATACTTGCCCTCGAGGATAAGTTTACGGACGCTATCGGCACGGGCCTTGGCAAGGCTGTCGGTATTCTGCTTCAGGGGCACTGCCGCCGCCTGGGCATCAATGGAATCCAGCTTGGCCTGGATCATTTCGTCCAGTACCTCGGTCGCACCACGGGGCGTCACCAGTTCTTCCACGGGTGTTTCAGCCACTACGGCTGTAGAGTCGGCCTGCTTCGGAGGAGTCGGCAAAGACTCGACGCCGGTGGAATCCTGCGCAAAGGAAATTCCGGCAAGGGATAGGGTCAAAATAGAAGTGACAAAGTACTTTGAAATAGAGCGTATCATCACTCATAAATTTAGTTAAAGAGTTTCAAAAAGTTCCACTTTTTCAAAAAAAAGCAAAAAAATGCCCCTAAAAGGGACCAAAAATTCCCCGCTCCACCCATGGCAGTCAAAAATATGCCCAAGAGACTCAGTAATTCTATATTTGGACCATGCTAGACTATTCCCAGGTAACAAGCCCCTGTTTCGTGCTGGACGAAACCCGCCTCCGCCGCAATATGGAAATTCTGGACCAGATCCAGAAGCAGACCGGAGTCCATATCATCTGCGCCCTGAAGGGCTACAGTTTCTGGCGCTCCTTCCCCATTATCGCCGAATACCTGCCGGGGGCCACCGCCTCCAGCCTGAACGAGGCGAGACTTGCCCGCGAAGAGATGAACAAGCAGGTCCACGTGTTTGCACCGGTCTATGCCGACGACGAAATCGACCAGATATTGAGCCTTGCAGACCACATCACCTTCAACAGCTTTAGCCAGTGGATGCGGTTCAAGGACAAGACGTTAGCAGCAGGCGTCAGCGCTGGCATCCGGGTGAATCCGGAATTTTCTACCGTAGAAACCGACATCTACAATCCCTGCGGAAAGTTCTCCAGGCTGGGCGTTACCGAGCGTGAATTCAAGCCGGAACTGTTGGACGGTATCGAGGGCCTGCATTTTCACGCCCTGTGCGAACAGGACGCCGACGCCCTGGAAGGGGTGCTGAAGGCTTTTGAAGCAAAGTTCGGGAAATACCTGGCCCAGATGAAATGGGTGAACTTCGGAGGCGGCCACCACATTACCCGCAAGGACTACCACCGGGAACAGCTGGTGCAGATTCTGAAAGACTTCCGCAGTCGCTACCCCCACCTGCAGGTCATCCTGGAACCGGGAGAGGCCGTAGGTTGGCAAACCGGTGAACTGGTGGCTACGGTAGAAGACATTGTCCACAACGAGATGGACATCGCCATACTGAACGTGTCTATCAGCGCCCACATGCCCGACTGCCTGGAAATGCCCTACCGGCCCACCATCACCGGAGCGGGAATGCCCGGCGAAAAGCAGTTTACATACAAGATAACAGGCGGTACCTGCCTTGCCGGCGACCAGCTTGGGGATTTCTCATTTGACAAGCCCCTACAGGTAGGCGACCGGATTATCTTCGAGGACATGATCCACTACACCATGGTGAAGACCACCTTCTTCAACGGTGTGCGCCACCCGGACATCGGCATGTTCGACAAGGAAGGAAAGTTCCACCTGTTGCACAGATTTACCTACCAGCAGTTCAAGGAAAAGCTATAGCGCCAAAGGCGCAGTGGTCAGTAATCAGTTATGAGTTTTCAGTTATAGAAGAAGCAAGATGTATTATAAATCAGAAACAGGACGATACTCACAACTCACAACTCATCACACATTGCTCATGCCTCGTACCTCTGCCCCTATCATCTACAACCTACAGCCTAAAACCTAGCTATGACATTCAACAGCGAACAAGAGACATACGACTGGGCGGTCGATTTCGGGCAAACCCTGAAACCGGGCGACATGGTAGCGCTGTACGGCAACCTGGGGGCGGGCAAGACCGTCATCAGCCGGGGCGTGTGCAAGGGGCTGGGTTTTGACGGCAACGTTTGCTCCCCTACCTACACCCTGCTTCACGAATACCCCAACGACCCGCCCATTTTCCACTACGACCTTTACCGTCTGGAACCGGGCACGGACATTTGCGAAGTGGGTTTGGAACCCGACTACCTGGGGAAAGGCATTACCCTTATCGAATGGCCCGAGCGCCTAGAAGAGAACACGGCGGGCATTACCCACATTATCAAGATTGAAATTCTCTCCGAAACAAGCCGCGAAGTCACGCTAGAAAAAATTGGAGCCAAACCATGAAAGCCATTACCCTGAAGGCCGGACGCGAAAAGTCCGCTCTCCGTTACCATCCCTGGATTTTTAGCGGAGCGATTGACGAAGTTATCGGAGACCCTGAACTTGGCGACACCGTTGAAGTTTACAGCTACAAGAGCGATTTTCTGGGTCTTGCAGCGTATTCGCCCAAGTCCCAGATACGCGGGCGTTTCTGGACGTTCGGCGAAAAGGCAAACATTGACCGGGAATTCTTCAGCGACATTCTGGACCGGGCCATCGCCGCCCGCAAGAGCCGCGGTTTTGACATCGAAGACAAGGAAAGCGCCTTCCGCCTAATCAACGCCGAAAACGATAGCATTCCGGGCTGCATCATTGACAAGTACGCCGACATCTATTCTGTCGAAATCTTGGCCGCCGGTGCCGAAGTCCACCGGGAAACGATTTACGAACTGCTGGCCGAAAAGACCCACTGCAAAGGCATCTATGAGCGCTGCGATTCCGAGGTGCGCCGCAAGGAAGGCCTGCCACTGCGCACAGGCGTAGTCTACGGCGAAGTGAGCGACGAACCTGTAATCATCAACGAAAACGGAATCCTCTTCCCCATCGACGTGAAGAACGGACACAAGACCGGTTACTATTTGGACCAGCGGGATGCCCGCCGCCGCATCGGTGAACTTTCCAAAGGCAAGAAGGTTTTGAACTGCTTCTGCTATACCGGCGGTTTCGGACTTTACGCTCTCCGCGGCGGTTGCGAAAAAGTTTATCAGGTAGATGTTTCCAAGGACGCCCTGAAGCTTGCGAAAGAAGGCATCATGCGAAACAAGCTCAGCACCGCACATGCCACCCACGTAGAAGCGGATGTTTTCCAGTACCTGCGCAAGTGCCGCGACAAGGCCGAAACTTTCGACCTCATCGTGCTGGACCCGCCCAAGTTCGTGGAAAGCAAGGACAACCTGCAGAAGGGCGCCCGGGGTTACAAGGACATCAATCTGCTTGCAATGAAATTGTTGGCCGAGGGCGGCATGCTGGCGACGTTTAGCTGTTCGGGCCTCATGGAAATGGACTTGTTCCAGAAGATTATCGCCGATGCCGCCGCCGATGCCAAGCGGCGCGTTCAAATCATTGAACGCTTCGGCCAACCCGCCGACCATCCCGTAAATACGGCATTTCCCGAAGGGCAGTACCTGAAGGGACTGCTAGTTCAGGTGGTGTAAAAAATTAACGTCTGCGACGCGGGAGTTCGCCCCTATGGTTTTCAAGCCACACGGCATCTTCCAAAGCGCGCTGCGCCTCTGTCGCCCAGTCGGAGTCGGGATATTGCTGCACCACTTCACGATAACGGGAGGCGGCGCTGTGGAAATCACGAAGTTCGCGATAAATGTTACCCATTTGGAGCAGGGCAAAATAGCGGTCTTCGGGAGAAATTTCCGTTTCCAGCATTACCTTGTAAACCTGCAGGGCTTCTTCAAAACTTCCCGACTTGAAAAGGTCGTTGGCTCGGGCAATGGAATAAGCCTTGGCCGGAGCCGGAGCGATTTTCTGGGCCGTAGCCGCAGGTGCCGTTTCCGGCGCTGCAGACACTTCCTGACCAGTCGTGGCCGCAGAATCGACGGTTGCATTTTTCATCTCGGCAAGGCGGTCTTCTACAGCCTTGCGGAACTCGCCGTTCTTGCCCGCCTTCTTGATGTAAGCGGCAAGGGATTTCTTTTCTTGGTCCGTCTTGTTCTGGGCCTTGTAAATAAGGGACATGTAGTAGTGGACATCGGCAGCGCCGTCCTTGTAATCCTTGCCCTTGTTCAGGTTGAATTCGGCCTTGTCGTATTCTCCCATCTTTAGGCGAGTGACGCCGGCGTAGTAGTAGGCACCCACGTGCCCCGGAGTTTTCTTCAGGACTTCGCGCCACATCTTGGCGGCATCTTCGTACTTGCCCTGAGCAAGGAACATCTTGCCCTTTTCGAAGGGGTCGTCGGGATTTGCGACGGATGACTCGGCAGCAGGTGCCGTTGTGGCAGGCTGTGCGGCTTCGGGAGCGACAGTTTGCGTTGCCGGAGCGGCTTGTACAGGAGCCTGCTGGGCGGGCTGTTCAGCAGCAGGAGCTGCCTGGGGAGCAGCCTCCTGTACCGTTGCAGGGGCTTGTTCAGATGTCTGTGCCGTTGTGGCAGGAGCGGGCTGTTCCGGCGTGGTCGCGGCAGGAGCAGCAGGTGCGGCGGCCTGTTCTGCAACCGGTTCCGTTACGGCGGGCTCAGGAGGTCTGTTTTTCGGGTCCTTGGCCAGTTCAGCTTCGGCCTTGGCTTTTTGGCCCAGCTTTTCATAAACTTTCGCCGCACCTTCGTAGGCGACACTCATAGTCGGCGTGAACTTGTAGGCCAGGCGGTAATTGGCCAAAGCCCTGCTGTAGTCGGGCTTGGGCATCTTGATATAGACTTCGGCGGCGGCAAAGTAGGCGTCGGAATTCTGGGGCTGTTCGGCGAGGACCGCACGGTATTCACCGAGGGCCTTTTCGTATTCACCCTGGGCGAGGAATCGGGCACCCTGTTCAAAACGAGGATCGTCAGCAAAAGACGCACCTATCAGGAGCGCCAACGCAAAAAAAGGAATGCGGATATTCATACGTCAAAAAGATACAAAAAATCCCCGGCCCACATTTGTGAAGTCGAGGATTTTTATAGGAGATCACCGCCTACACGGGAATGACAATCGGGACGAACCGACTACTTTTTCGGGAGCACCACCGGCTTGCCAAAATCCACGTTCGTCTTGTTGCCGAGCAAGAGGGCGCGGGTCTTGAGAGGCAGGCCGAAGCAGCGGATGAAGCCCGTTGCGTCCTTCTGGTCGTACATGTCGACGTCGGTGAATCCGCCGAGGCCCATGTCGTAGAGGCTGTAGGGGCTCTTGATGCCGGCCGGGATGATGTTGCCCTTGTAAAGCTTGAGGGTCACGTCACCGGTAACAACCTTATTGACTTCGGCGAAGAAGGCGTCCATAGCCTGGCGAAGCGGAGTGAACCACTGGCCATTGTACACGAGGTTCGCGTACGTCATAGACATCTTCTGGGCTTCGAACAAAGTTTCCTTGTCGAGCACGAGCTGCTGCAGGCATTCGTGAGCCTTGTACAGGAGCGTGCCACCCGGAGTTTCGTACACGCCGCGGCTCTTCAAGCCAACGAGGCGGTTTTCGACGATGTCCAAGAGACCGCAAGCGTTCTTGCCGCCAATCTTATTCAGGTATTCGAGGAGTTCGACAGCACCCATCTTCTTGCCGTCGATAGCCACCGGATTACCCTTATCGAAGGTAATCGTCACGTGGTCAGCCTTGTTCGGGGCCTTTTCATACGTGTTGGTGTGCTTGAGGAATTCGTACTTGTGTTCCTGTTCCGGGAATTCCAGGACACCACCTTCGTGAGAGAGGTGCCACAGGTTACCGTCTTCGGAGTAAATCTTCTTCTTGCTGATGCCGTTCAGAGGAATCTTGTGAGCTGCAGCGTAGTCGATAGCATCTTCGCGGCTGTGGAACGTCCACTTCGGGTCCTTCCACGGAGCAATGACTTCGAGCTTCGGATTTAGGGCCGCGTAGGTCAGTTCGAAACGGACTTGGTCGTTACCCTTACCGGTAGCACCGTGAGCAACAGCGTAGGCGCCTTCCTTTT
>JAEDLI010000127.1 GCA_016295375.1 Fibrobacter sp.
GGTAGAAGGCTGCAACGGCGGTGATACCGAAACCGAGGGCAACGATAATGCTGTAAGCGATACCGGCGATGTCGATAATCGGGGTCCACTTCTGGTGAGCAATGCCCATGGTCTGGAAAGCAGAAGAAATAGCGTGGAAGAGGTGCATACCGATCACGAACATGCTGACCACGTAGAATGCAGCCCAAGCCGGGTTAGCAAACATCTGGATGGTGGTGAGCCACATGTCGCGGACGATTTCGCCTTCGGCATTCACATAGAGGTAGTGTTCGCCGAACTTGAGCATCATGAGGTGCTGCACGAGGAAGCCGAGAATGAAGAGGCCGGACCAGATCATGGTGAAGGTTGCGAAAGTCTTCTTGCCCTTGCGAGCGTTGACTTCGTAGTCGATGCCACCGCGGGCCTTCTTGTTCTCGATCTTCAGCTTGATAGCAAGGAAGATGTGGAGAGCGAAAGCAGCCACCAGCACCAGTTCAACAAGATAAATCATCTTGATCGGGAAGTGGAGCGGGTTGAATCCGGTCAGGAATTCGGTGTAGGCATTGTAAGATGCCTGAGCCGCGGCCTGATCGAAATTCAGAAGCTGGAAGTTACCACACATGTGGCCGAAGATGAACAGGGCGAGGAACGCGCCTGTGCATCCCATGATCTGCTTCTTACCGATAGAGGAGGTAAGATACTTGATGATCCATTGCATTGAGTTGTGTCTCCTTGAGGGGTTGTTTAAACTTAGAGAACGCAGCAGGCCTTGAGAGAAGGCATTTCGTAAGCGTAGCGTTCGTCTTCCTTGAACCAGAAGTCCAGTTCGCGCTTGGCGGATTCAGGACTGTCGGAGCTGTGCACGACGTTTTCGGTCATGGAAGGGGCGAAATCGTAGCGGAGGGTACCGGGTTCCGCCTTGGCCGGATTGGTGGCGCCGTTGATAGCGCGAACCTTGGCAATGGCATTTTCGCCGCCGAGGGCGAGCATTACGGACGGGCCCTTGGTCATGTAGGCTTCGAGTTCGCCGAAGAACGGCTTTTCCACGTGTTCGGCGTAGAAACCGCGAGCATCGGCAGAGGTCATCTGGTGCATCTTCACGGCGCAGACGGAGAGGCCTGCAGCGATGTAACGGTCAATAATGCGCCCGATGAGGCCAGACTTGACCGCATTGGGCTTGATCATTGCAAATGTCATTTCCATAGTAGGTACCTTTTGTTTTAAGATGTGAGAAATATAGTTTTTAGACTAGAGACCAGAGGCTAGAGAATAGGATTTAGTGGAAATAATCACGCACTTCGTGCGTCCTATTATACGGTCTCACCGCCAGTATCCTCCCTAGCCCCTAAATCCTAGATTCTAGGCTCTATTCTTCAGATTCGATCTTCTTCATCAGGTCTTCGGCCAGTTTTCCGTCACTTTTGATGTTTTCCACTAGCCAGTCGACGGATTCCTTCAGTTCGCTCTTGGGGAACCTTTTCTGAAACTCCTCCAGCACCTCCAGAGCCCGATCATTGATTTTTAAATTTTCATTCAAAATAAATCCCAGGCTGAACATAGCCTTTTCTGCCTCCGGAGCATCAGGCCAAATCTTCAAGAATGCTTCGAAACAAGCGGCAGACTCATTATACTTTTGGGCATCCGAATAAACTTGAGCCAAGCCGTATACGGCCATACGGAAAAGGGTATCCCTATCCGCAAACAAATTTACAACCTTCTGGTATGCAGAAATCGCCTCATCAAATTTTTGCTCTTTGGCCGCAGAATCTCCGCTTGCAAGAACGCCTTCTCCAGAAGTTATGGGAGCCAATTCTATTTTATCGCGGTCGTAGAAGAACACATTTGCTTTATTCCACGCTTCCATTTCAGAAAGGACCTTCGCATTTACCCGGGCACGAGAAGTCAGCACGCCTGTAATCTGAGAGAGCGATTCTTCGAAAGACTTCCCCTTATAAATTGATTCCTTCCCATAATAGTATTCAAACTTCTTGAGATTCTCGGGAATTTGATTTTGTGTTGGTGCTGAAATTTGAGTCATCCTGTCGTAGCGATTACTAATAAATTCCACACGAGCCAAACGCAACAATGCACGAAATTCCCAAGAATCATCTACTTTGTCGCGACGAGCTTTTTCTCCAATAGCATAAGCCTGGGCAAGCATATTGACTAAGTTATAGTGGGTATTCTTATTGTAAGGAATCCCTGGCTCTGCATCAAAAATTTTCAGCAAGTCCACTTTCCTGTAGACAGGTTTTCCCCTTTCGGATATCAGAACTGTTGCCGGGTCAAGGCTTTCAACATCATCTGCATAGGCTGATTCAATCAGTTTTTCTACACGATCAAACGCTTTGGGCTCTGACGGCACAACAGACAACACATAAAAACAGTGATAAAGAGAATCCGCGAGAGAATGAATCGCAGAAGATATATATCCAGTTTTTTTCCCTTCCAATTCGAGCCACAAGGCCGGCATCATCCCAATTCCGTAAGGGAGCGCATAATTTTTCTTGACCTTGCCCACATAACCCATGCTATCAGAAGTTTCTTCTTTTTCACTAATGGTTGCAGCTACAGCCCTAAATGATTCCAAATCCTTGACATTTTCCATGGTCTTTACAAGCACGGCAGAATCCTTCATAGCCACATGATAAACTTCGTAACCAGGAGCAGTCATAAACTTATCCTTATTATCCTCGTAATACTTATGGGGATCTTTCGGAGTCAACTTTTCAATCACCACATCTCCTAAATCACCTCCCATTTTCTGGATTTCCTCAGCTATTGATTCCCGGCGAAGAGTTACAAAATTCTGTTCAAGGATTTTCCTAAAATCCTCTTCCTTAGCTTTTTTTAATGCATTTCGCACTTTTAGTTTCAATGCAAAATAAGTGTATACCGAATCTTCCAAAACCCGGAAGCCACGTCCTGTACCAACCGCCATGGAGTCTGCAAGGAACAAGGCTTTAATAACGGAGCTATCCGCAAAGACACCCTTTTCTTTCCCCTGGTAAACAATAGCATGACGCATCAACGGTAAAGAATCTTCCGGAACAGTTGCATTAAACTTTGCAACCATATCCGCAACTGCAAGGGAATCTGCAACATAGAACAAAACTTCAACATTTGCCGGTTCATCTTTTTCTGGAAGTGTTTTTTGAATAAATCTTTTTAAAGAATCCTGATTTTGCGAAATGAAATAACGGCCAGCCACATCCCCTCGAACTTGGAGATAAGATACCGAGCTGTCAAATTCGTCCCGATGTTCCTTAAAATATTTTTTTAAATCTTCATCTGCATATCCCAATCTACCCATCAGGTGATCTCGGGTATAGACAATCGTAAGCAAACGATTGCGAACAATAGGTTCATAGGCTTTCCATGCAGAATCATAAGACTTAGATTCTCCATTTATTTTAGAAACCTTAGCCAAAGAATACAAAAGACGTTCTGCAACAATTTTGTAATTGTCAGTCGACGGGACAGCCGAATTTTGCAAAACCTGAAAATCTAAATCTTCGGCATAAAGTGTTTCACTACCAATTTTTGCAACAACAGCATCTTTACTTCCGACAATATTGCAACTCAGCAATAAAAAACAAAAAAACAGAAGAATCAGGGTATATATTTTTTTCATAGATAACCTCGCCCTGCAAATATAAGAAAAAAACTATTTTTCCATCGTGAAAAAAATGGAACTGCTACTCCCCGTAGGGACACGCGAAATGCTCACCGCCGCCGTCAACAATGGTGCCGATGCGGTGTATTTTGGAGTGCCCCACTGGAACGCCCGAGGTCGTACCGAAGATTTTACATTTGAAGATGTAGAAGGCATGATTCTGTACGCCCGCAAGCGGGGCGTGCGTACATTCCTGGCCATGAATGTGCTGGTCTTTGAACGAGAACTCCAAGAACTCCCCGATTTTTTGGAAAAGCTTATATCTTTAAAGCCCGACGCCTTCATCATCCAGGACATTGGACTAGCAAGGCTAATCCGTGCCATCGCTCCAAATCAGGAAATTCACGCCAGCACCCAAATGACCTTATCCAGTGCAGAGGCGGTGAACCTAGCGGCACAATTGGGATTCAACCGTGCCGTCCTGGCACGGGAGCTTTCTCTAAAAGAAATCGCCTCCATAAAATCCGCCACGGATTTGGAACTGGAGGTTTTTATCCACGGGGCTCTGTGCGTGAGCTATTCCGGTCAATGCCTTACCAGCGAAAACTTCGGAGGCCGGAGCGCCAACCGGGGACAATGCGCCCAGAGCTGCAGGCTTCCTTACCGCATTTTCGTGGACGGAAAGGAATACCGGGATACCGACGCCAAATACCTGTTCAGCCCTCACGACTTGTGCGCTCTCCCGAAACTGAACGACCTTGAAGAAATCGGCGTAGACTCTCTCAAGGTTGAAGGTCGCCTTAAAAGTCCTGAATACGTGGCCGCGGTTTCAAGAGCCTACCGCAAGGCTCTAAACAGCCTGCACCTGCAAGACATAGACACCGAGCCCCTCGAAGTGTTGTTCAGCCGAGGTCTCCGGACTGGCTGGCTCGACGGCGACAACCACCAGGAACTTGTAGACGGCACCTTCAGCAACCACCACGGGATGTTCCTCGGAACGGTTATGAAGGTGGGGCGCGGGCAGATTGACATTGAAAACAACGCTGGTCTCCCCCGCCCTGGCGACGGAATACTCTTTGAAGATTCGCAAAGGGACATCAGCGTAGGCACAAGGCTATACGGAATCAAGGCGCAGGGCAAAACGCTTTCCCTGACATTCGGCAAGGATTTCGACACCCGCAAAGTCTCTGCGGGAATGAAATGTTACCGCAACGACTCCCCCGCCCTGGAACGGGAACTGCGCAAGACCTTCACCGACAGGGAATTCATGAAAAGAATCCCCGTCGACATGGTCCTTTCGGCTGACATCGGGAAAAAGCTTCACCTAGAAGTAAGCGATGGATTCCAGAACAAAGCGATAGCCGAAAGCGAAACCGTTCTGGAGGCATCACGAAACAAGGACGCCGACGCCGCCAATGGACTTCGCGAACTTGCCCAAAAGGAACTTTCGGCACTTAGTGGAACCGCCTACCGCCTCGGGAAACTCAAAGTCGACATCGAGGGCGGAGCCTTCATTCCGGGAAAACTCCTGCGGACACTCCGCCAGAAGGCCATAGAACAGCTCGACAACAAACGCTGCGAATGGCACGAACTGAATCCGAGCGCCTCTGAGGGACGGGCACTTCTTAACAGCGTGAAGTTTGGCACGAAAGTTGCGAGTAGAAACGGCGCTCGCCCGGTCATATCCGTCCTTGTCCGCCGTCCTGAACAAATCGCCGCCCTTGAAGGCCTTGATATAGACAGCATCATCATGGACTTTGACTGGGGCGTCAAATACGACAAGCCCCTAGAACAAATTCGTGAACTCGGCTTCAAGGCAAGCATGGCCACCCTCCGCATCCACAAGCCGGGAGAAAGCCACTACCTCAAGAACATCCTGCGACTTTGCCCCGACTTTGCGCTGGTGCGAAACCTCGGTGCACTGGCCATATTACGCGAAAGCGGCATCCCGCTCGCCGGTGATTACAGCCTGAACGCCGCCAACAGCCTGAGCTACGACTGGTTGCTCTCGCAGGGGCTGCAAACGCTTCACCCCTCCTGGGACCTGAACTCCACACAGCTTTTCGACCTG
>JAEDLI010000128.1 GCA_016295375.1 Fibrobacter sp.
CAGAAAACCAGCACCACGATGACCAGCTTTTCCCGGAAGCAACCGTCGGTAAGTGTCTGGAACTTGGCGGGCATGGGGCCGTGGAGCATGCGGTTGGCCGTCTGCAGGATATACACCGCCGTGGTGGTGATGGAAAGGATGGCAAGGACGGTGACGATACGGGTGAGGGTGGAATCCTGCTCAAACGCCCCGATGAAGATGGTGCTTTCGGCAATGAACCCGCTGAAACCAGGCAGGCCAAGGCCCGCAAAGCCCGCAATCACGAAACCGACACCCAGGAAAGGCATCTTTTTCATGATGCCGCCCATCTCCGTGATGTCGCGGGTATGGGTGCGCTCGTAAATCATGCCGATGGTAGCGAAGAACAGCCCCGTCAAGAACCCGTGGGAAATCATCTGGAGGCTAGCGCCCCGGAGTCCCACCGGCGTGAGAGCCGCAAGACCCAAGAAGATAAGGCCCAGGTGGCTGATGGAACTGTAGGCGGTAATGTACTTGAGGTCCTTGTGGCGTATGGCGATAAAGGGGCCGAGCACCACGTTGAAGATGAGCAGGGCCACCACGTAGGGGAGCCAGATCTTGGCGGCCTCAGGCATTAAGAACATGGCGAAGCGAAGGCATCCGTAGGCGCCCATCTTCATCATGACGCCTGCCGCCAGCATAGAAACGGCGGTAGGGGCTGCGGAGTGGCCGTCGGGGCTCCAGAAGTGGAAGGGGAACAGGGAAGAACTGACCGCAAAGCCCATGAACATTAGGGGGAATGCCCACATCTGGAAATCCATGGGGAGGGTCACCTTTGAAATTTCCATAAGGCTCCAGCTGCCCGTGCCGCTTTCGAAGTAGAGCCCGAACAGGGTGGCAAGAATCATGGAAGAGCCGAAGGCGAGGGTCAAGGTCAGCTTCTTGCCGCCGTAATCCCTGCGGCCGCTTCCGTAGCAGGCGATCATCAGGTACATGCACAGGGCTTCCATTTCGTAGAACACGAAGAACAGCACCAAATCGAAACTCATGTACACGCCATAGACGCTTGTGGCCAAAAGCTGGATCAGGGCGAAGAACACCTTCTGGTTCCCTTTGATCTTGTAGCTTACCAGCACGCCCGCCCATACGATAAAGGCGGTAAGGGCCAGAAGCAGCATATTGAGGCCGTCGGCCCCTACGATATAGTGGGCGTTGAAGGCATTAAGCCAGGGAATGTCGGTAAAGAACCGTAGTGCAAAGGGGGCGGAGGCCGGGTTGGCTGGGGCTGCACCCAGGGCGAAAACGCGGTAGGTAAGCACGCAGACCACAAGGAGCACAAAACTGACGGATGCCGTATGGACCGCCCGGAGCGCACGCTCGCAGGTGGAGGGAATCGGGATGCAGGCAAGCACCGTCAAAAGGGGAATGACCCAAATCAGATTGAAGAGTACAGTTTCCATAAGCACCTACAAGGGCAACCCTCCGATAAAGCGCCAGAGCAGAAGCCCGACGATAAGGGTTCCGAGGTAAAAGGGAAGGTAGCCCGCCTGGGCGGTGCGTACCAGGTCGCCCAGCTTGTGGGTGAACCAGACCGTAAAGGCGAGGATTCCTTCGATAATGTAGTCCTGGATAAAGCGGGCGGTACGGGCTATCCCACCGAAGATGAACTGCCGCACCACGGCGTAGTAGATTTCGTCGAAGTAGAACTTGTGGTAGATGACCTTGTAGATTGGACCGCGGTTGATGTCGTCCAGCGCTCGGGCGATGTTGGATTTAGACCGCCCGTAGAAGAACCAGGCGAGGGCAAGGGCCACCACCGCAACGGTCACGGCTACCACGGGAATCCAGCTTGCGTGGGAAAGCTTGACCAAGGTGGGAACGTGGAGTTTTCCGACCACGAAGAACTTCTCGAAAACGCCCTTGCCCAAAAGACCGCTCAAGAGTGCCGGCACGGCCAGGACCACGATGGGAAGCGTCATGGCAAAGTCTTCGTGGACATGTCCCGCCTTGACGCCTTCGTAACGGGGCGCTCCGTGGAAGGCCAAGAAGAACAGCCTGAACATGTAGAAGGTGGTAAGCCCGCTGGTCAGGAGGGCTAGGCCGAACACCACGTAGTGGTGGCTTTGGAATGCCGCCAGAATGATTTCGTCCTTGGAGAAGAATCCGGAGAAGGGCGGAATGCCGGAAATGGCCAGGACAGAAATGAGGCAGCACCAGTAGGTCCAGGGCATCTTCTTGCGGAGTCCGCCCATGGCGTCCAGGTCGTTGGTATGGACCTGGTGGATTAGGGAGCCCGCAATCAGGAACAGGCTGCACTTGAAGAAGGCGTGGGTAAAGATGTGGAAGGTGGAAGCTGTCCAGCCCGTTGCTACCACCACCTGGCCGATCTTGCAGACGCCCAGGGCAAACATCATGTAGCCCAGCTGCGAAAGAGTGGAGTAGGCGAGAATCCGCTTGATGTCTTTCTGGGTGCAGGCGATGACCGCCGCAAAGACCATAGTGAAGGCGCCCACTACCATAATCAGCTTCAAGGTGTTGTCGCAGATGGCGAAGAAGGGGAAAAGCCTTGCCACCAGGTACACGCCCGCCACCACCATGGTGGCGCTGTGGATGATGGAGCTGACCGGGGTCGGGCCTTCCATGGCGTTAGGTAGCCAGATATGCATGGGGAACATGGCGGATTTTCCCCAGCCGCCGGTGAAAATCATCACGGAGCCCAGCACCAGGGCCTCTGCCTTGGTAACGGTGCAAATCCCGAGATTGAGGGTCTCGCCCTTGAAGGCGTGGAGGCTCAAGTCGTTTAGGGTAGAAAAGTCGAAACTACCCACAACGTAGCTTACCAGCACGATGCCGAACAAGAAGAAGCTGTCGGCAAAGCGGGTGAGGATAAAGGCCTGCTTGGAGGCACTTACCGCCGAGGGCTTGTGGTACCAGAAACCGATGAGCAGGTAGCTGGACACGCCCACCAGTTCCCAGAAGATGAACATCTGGAAAAGGTTGGTGGCGGCCACCAGGCCAAGCATGCTGAAGCTGAACAGGGAAAGCAGGCTGAAGAACCGCCCTGCGGAAGGGTCTTCCCGCATGTAGCCCACGCTGTAGATGTTCACCATGAAACTGATGAAGGTCACTACCACGAGCATCATCAGCGAAAGCGGGTCGATGAGCATGCCGATGGTGGCGGCGAGGTTTCCTGCAAAGGTAAGGAAGTCGTGCTGGAAAAGAACGGTCTTGTTCGGAGCGAAATCCGAGGTGAAGTAATGCAGGGCCAAGGTGGCCGCACACACAAAAGCAATGCCGTTACAGGCGATGGCCAGGGCCGCTGCGGCCTTGTGGCACTTGTTGCCCAGGAATAGCCCGTTCACCACGAAGGTGAGCAGGGGCAATGCCAGAATCAAATAACCGAGGGTCATATCGTTAATCATGCAAGTCCCTCAACTGGTCGGCGTCAAGGCTGTGGTGCCTGCGGTACATGGTGACGATAATGGCAAGGGCGATTGCCATTTCGCAGGCGGTAACGGCGATGACGAAAATACTGAACAGGGCGCCCGCGGTGGAGTCCTGGGCGGTAAAGTAGGCAAAAGAAATAAAGTTGATGTTGGCGGCGTTCAGCATGAGCTCAATGGAAATGAGCATGCCGATTAGGTGGCGGCGGCGCATCAGGCCCCACACGCCAATGCCAAAGAGCAAGAAGGCGAGAATTAGGCAGTTCATCAGGTTCATTGCTTCACCTCCTTTTCCTTTTCTACCTCGTCCTTTGTCTTGCGGGCGATGGTGATGGCACAGATGAGGGTCATCAGGAGCAAGACGCTAACCACCTCAAAGGGGATGATAAAGCTATCCTGGGTGTAACCCAGAAGGCGCATGGCAAAGTTTTGCAGGCTGGAATAGTCCGGAGCCGAAGCCACAGCCCCGCTGGAAAGTTCCGGCATGGGCAGCAGGCACTTGACCATCACGAACACGAAGGCGATAGACAGGGCGAAGGCGGCAAAGACTCTCGGAATCTTGGTGGCAAAGGCGTCTTCGCCCAGGTGACTGGTAAGAAGTATGGTAAACACCACGAAAATCACCACGCCGCCGATATAGACCATCACCTGGGCGAGAGCGATAAATTCCGCATGCAACAGCAGGTAGAGGATGGCGGTAGTCACGAAGGAGAAAATCAGGAACACCGCGCTCTGCAAGATGTTCTTGACGGCAACGGTAAAGACCGCCGTCACGAGCATGACGATGGCCACGGCGTAAAAGGCGATATCCATTCCCCCGTGGGGGAACGACAGCGCTAGTTCTGGAAGCTGAAGGCCTGGAAACATTATCCCTGTCCCTCCTTCTTGTTGAGAATCATTTCAAGGGTGTTGGGGTCGGTAGTGGCCACCTCGAAATCCTGGTTCATGCGGATAGCCCCGAAGGGGCAGGCCTCTACGCAGAGCCCGCACTGGGTACAGCTGGCAAAGTGATAAACATAACGGCCCAACACTTTTTTACCGGCGATGTTCTTGGTGGAAAGCACGTTGATGCTCCCGTTGGGACAGGCGCGCTCGCACATGCCGCAAGAGGTGCAGTGGTTGTTGCCGTCGGCGTCTTCGATCATTTCTAGGCGGCCGCGGTAGCGGGGGTGCATCTTGAGGGTCTTCCTGTTCTCGGGATACTGCTCGGTAACGATGCGTCTTGGGTCTATAAAATACTTGAAGGTCACGGACAGCCCGCACAACAGGCTCCAGGGGCCCGTGATGCAGCGCTTCAGGTAACGCTTGATATACGGAATGAATGAACTACTCTCTTGCATAAAACAATCCTAACCACTAATCGCTATCCACGCCGCTCCTGCAGTGAGCAGCACCAGATTCACCGGCAACAGGAACTTCCATTCGAAATCCATGAGCTGGTCCACGCGGGGGCGCACAAAGGTCCAGCGAACCATCATGTAGCACCAGATCATGAAGAACACCTTCCCAAAGAACCATACCAGGCCAGGCACCATGTTCAGCATGTTATCTACGGGGGCAAAGCCGATGCAGGGGGCATGGAATCCGCCCAAGAAACAGGTGGTGGCCAGAGCCGAGTTGGTGACCAGGGCGATGTATTCGGCCAGGTAGAACATGGCGAAGGGCGTGCCGTTGTATTCCGTGTGGTAGCCGCCGGTGAGTTCCTGCTCCGCTTCGGCGATATCGAAGGGGGCGCGGTTCATTTCGGCGGTGCTGGAAATGAAGAACAGAATGAAGGCGATAAAGCCCAGCACGGGAATCTTGAAAATCCACCAGTCAAAAACCGTTCCCTGCTGGCTCATGGTGATGTCCATCAGGTTGGTAGAACCTGAAATCATCACCACGAACAGAAGGATCATGGCGAAGGAAATTTCGTAACTGATAATCTGGGCGCCGCTACGGAGTGCCCCCAGCAAGGAATACTTGTTGTTGCTGCTCCAGCCGCCCAGCAAAATGCCCAGCACGCCGAAACCGTTCACCGCGATAATCAGGGGAATGCCCATGGAGACGTCGGCCACCACTAGGTCCTTGCTGAAGGGAATCAGGGCACAAACCATGAAGGGGGCGATCAGCACGATCAGGGGTGCCGTGTAGAACATCAGCTTGTCTGCACCACTGGGGGCATAGACTTCCTTGAAGAGCATCTTGAGCACGTCGGCGATGGTCTGCATAGTGCCGTGCCAGCCCAGACGCATGGGGCCAAGACGGCACTGCACGTGG
>JAEDLI010000029.1 GCA_016295375.1 Fibrobacter sp.
CGAAGGCCTTCTTTGCTACCGACCGCACCGACATCGAGACGCTCGCCGACGCCATGAAGGGCGCCGACGTGTTCGTGGGACTTTCGAAGGGCAACATTCTGACCCGGGAGATGGTCCGCAGCATGGCCGACCAGCCGATTGTCTTTGCGCTGGCGAACCCGACTCCCGAAATCAGCTACGAAGAAGCGATGGCGAGTCGTGGCGACTTGATTTTTGCCACGGGCCGCAGTGACTACCCGAACCAGGTGAACAACGTCATCGGTTTCCCCTACATTTTCCGCGGGGCCTTGGACGTGCGCGCCACCTGCATCAACGAGCACATGAAGCATGCCGCCGTGCGTGCGATTGCCGCGCTTGCGCACCAGCCGGTGCCCGACGTGGTGAACATCGCCTACAATGCGCAGCGCTTTACCTTCGGCAAGGAATACCTGATTCCGAAGCCCCTTGACCCCCGCCTGCTCACCGAAGTTTCTATTGCCGTGGCCAAGGCCGCCATCGAGAGTGGCGTGGCCCGCAAGCCGATTACCGACTGGGACGCCTATTACGACAAACTCCGCGACATGATGGGCTACGACAACAAGCTTATCCGCCAGTTCAGCGATACGGCCCGCAGCAACCCGAAGCGCGTGGTGTTTGCCGAAGGCGACAACCTCAACATGCTCAAGGCCGCCGTGCAGGCGAAGCTCGAAGGCGTGGCGCACCCGATTCTGCTCGGTAACGCCGAACGTATCCAGATGATGGCGAATAAGGAACAGCTCGACCTCACGGGCATCAAGATTGTGAACCCGCGCTCGCCTGAAGAATTTGAACGCCGCCGCAAGTATGCAGGCATTTACGCCGAAGAGAACGGCCGTAACGGCGTTACCTTCGACGAGGCCCGCGACGACATGTTCGAGCCGAACCATTTTGGCATGATGATGGTCAAGACGGGCGATGCCGACGCTTTCATTACGGGCGGTTACTCCAAGTACTCCGAGACCATCGAACTTGCGAAGGAAATCATCGGCATCCGTGAGGAATACAAGCACTTCGGTGCAATGCATATCTTGAGCACACGCAAGGGGACCTTCTTCTTGGCGGACACCCTGGTGAACCGCGACCCCGACACCGAAACCCTGGTGGATATCGCAAAGCTCACCCACGACGCCGTACGCTTCTTCGCGCACGAGCCGGTGATGGCGATGCTCAGCTACGCGAACTTCGGATCTGACAAGGAAGCCGCCCGCGGAACGGCCAACAAGGCCCGCGATGCGGTGAAGATGATTCACGAACAGTTCCCGGACTATGTTCTCGACGGCGAGATGCAGGTGAACGTGGCCCTGGACAAGGAACTGCGGGACTCCAAGTACCCCTTCAACAAGTTGAAGGGGCAGACGGTGAACACCCTTATTTTCCCGTGCCTTTCTTCGGCCAATACCACTTGCAAGATGCTCCTGGAAATGGGCGTAGGCGAATCTATCGGCCCTGTGCAGATGGGCCTGAACAAGCCGGTGCACTTCACCGACTCCGACGCTTCCGTCCACGACATCTTCAACCTGACGGTGGCCGCCGTCATTGACGCCATCGTTCAAGAGAAGAAGGACGAAGAGAAAGACAAGAGAAAATACGACAGGATCTGGTAAAGAAAAGCCCGCCATGGCGGGCGAACTCACACCTCTAGTAGCTCAGTTTTTCGGTGGAGCCTTCCTTGAAGCTTCCCAGGCGATAAACGAAATCGCAGTAGGTCTGCAGTTCCTTCAGGGCTTCTACCACCAGCGGATCCTTGGGGTTTCCTTCGAAGGACAGGTGGAAGATGTATTCCCAGGGTCTGTCCGGGTGGGGCCTGCTTTCGATGCGGGTCAGGTTCAAGTCCCGCTTGGCAAAACAGCCAAGCGCCGCATGGAGCGCTCCGGACTTTCCGGAATCGTTCAGCATAAAGAGCAGGGTGGTCTTGATGGGAGTGTCGCCGGACCCGACTTCGGGCAAATCGACGGCCACCTTCTGGATGGCGTAAAAGCGGGTGAAGTTCACGCCCTTCAGGTTCTCGATTCCTTCGGCCAGAATGTCCAGGCCGTAGAACTTGGCGGCGTAGGCGCTGGCGATGGCACCGAGAGTCTTGTCTCCGCGCTTGGCTACCTCTTCGGCACTGCCTGCGGTGTCGTAGAAGGCCACACTTTCGATACCGGGATTGCGACCGAAGAATCGGCTGCACTGGGCAAGCCCCTGGGGGTGGCTCAGCACCTTCTTCAGGTCCCCGAGTTTCACTCCGGGCAGGGCGCACAGGGCATGCGAAATCTGGAGTTTCACCTCTGCCACGATGGGTAGGCGCCACTTGTAAAGCAGGTCGTAATTTTCGTAGATGGAACCTGCCGTAGAATTTTCGATAGGAATTGCACCGCCGTCCACGGCGCCGGTCTCGATGCTCTGGAAAATCTCACCGAAGGTGTCCATAGGCACCACTTCGATGTCTGTTCCGAACAAATGATAAGCGGCACTTTCGCTATAGGCTCCGCGACGACCCTGGAATGCAATCTTTTTCATTGCGCAAAAGATAGTAATTGGTCTTTAGGGGCTAGGGGTTAGGATCTAGGGGCTAGGGGTTTGAGGTCGCTTCGCTTTGAGGAACGTCATCCTCGCGAAGGCGAGGATCCGCTAGATTGCAGTAAGCAGATCCTCACCTGCGTGAGGATGACGACTCACCCCTCATCACTCATAACTCACAACTCATTACCTGAACCGTCTCGCCCCCTGGTACTTGGGTCGCCAGTAGTTGTCGCTCATGGGGGAAATCATCACGCCCTTGCTGGAGCTGGCATGGGTAAAGCGGTCCCCTTTCAGATAAATTCCCACGTGGTCGATTTTCCAGAAACTGCCGAAGAACACCAGGTCGCCTTCTTGCAGGCTACCCCGGCTCACGGAACTCCCTCGGCTGTCGTCGTACATTTGGCCTGCGTTATGGGGCAGGCTTATTCCGTAATGACTCTTGTAAAGTTGCATCACGTAACCGGAGCAGTCCGTACCGGACTTGGAACTGCCCCCGTAAACATAGGGTGTTCCAATCCAGGACTTGGCCAGCTGTTCCAGGGAAGAATTGGAGGCTTGCCTGGGAGCGTTTTCGTGGGCCATCTTTTGGGTGGCGGCCTGTTTGGTAGCCCCTGCGGTGGTATGTTTGTTCGTAGGCGCTCCGCTAGGGGATTTCGTCGTAGATGCTCCATCCCTGGTGCCCGATTCCGCCTTTGCTGTGGATGTCGGCTCGCTGGGAGCGGATTTGTATCCACCGATACTCCTGTCGTAACCGGTGCGCACAGGGAAAGTGCAACAGCACAAGCCCATACAAACAAGGGCTATTGCAAAGCCGGCAATGTATTTGGCAAACAAGACCATCGTTCTAAAATTAACAAACAATCAGTCTTCGGGCGCGGTAGGCGGCACGCGAGCAATCACTCCCACTGTTCCGCGGGTTGCCTTGACCAAATCTGCCGGGGCAATCTTCAACTGCAAGCCTCGTTCACCGGCACTCACATAGATGAATGGGAACTGCAGGGCGGTTTCGTGAATGAAAATGGGAAAGTTCTTCTTGAGGCCAAGAGGACTGCATCCGCCCCGGATGTAGCCTGTCAACGGGGTCAAGTCCTTCAAGGGGACGGTATCGATTTTCTTGTTGCCACTGACCTTGGCGGCTCCCTTCAGGTCCACTTCCAAATTACCTGGAACAACGCATACCAGGTAGCCGATTTTATCACCATGGACCAGGATTGTCTTGAAAACCTGGTTGATGTCTTCGCCCAGGCTGTCCGCCACGTGTTGGGCGCCCAAGTCGTTTTCGTCCACCTTATAAGGGATCAGCTCGTACTGGATCTTTAGACGGTCCAAGATTCGGGCAGCGTTTGTCTTCTTGATATCCATAAATGTCCTCGGTACGAAAGATAAAATTTTATATTGTGGAAAAAACTTGGGGGTGCTGTAGGAACTATGGCTGAGAACAAACCCCTTGAACCTGTGCCAGTAATTTGGCCGTAGGAAAAGTGAGGAATATATGGATATAAAGGGTGCGACCTTTCCGCAATCCAGCAAGATTTATGTGCAGGGAAAATTGTTTCCCGAAATCCGCGTGGGCATGCGTGAGGTGAAGATTGACGATCCCAAGACTCCGGTAGTGCCCGTTTACGATACCAGCGGACTTTACGGCGACGCCTCTGCAGAAATTGACATAAAGAAGGGTCTTCCCAAGATTCGAGAAGGCTGGCGGGAGTGGCTCAGGGACGTTCCCGGAGCAGACTCCTGCAAGACCCAGCTGGACTTCGCCCGCAAGGGAATCATCACTCCCGAAATGGAATACGTGGCCATCCGGGAAAATCAGCGTCTGGACGAAATCTTGCCCAAGGACTCGGGCATCAAGCCTATCACACCGGAATTCGTCTGCTCCGAAGTGGCAGCTGGCAGGGCCATCATCCCTTCCAACATGAACCACCCGGAATGCGAGCCCATGATTATCGGTAACGCCTTCCTCACAAAAATCAATTCCAACATCGGGAACTCCGCCCTCAGTAGCGGTATCGAAGAAGAGGTGGAAAAGCTGGTGTGGTCCGTCAAGTGGGGGGCGGACACCGTCATGGACCTTTCCACCGGCAAGAACATCCACGAGACCCGTGAATGGATTCTGCGTAACAGTCCCGTACCTATCGGAACAGTGCCTATCTACCAGGCTCTTGAAAAAGTCAAGGGCAAGGCCGAAGACCTGACCTGGGAAGCCTACCGCGACACCCTGATTGAACAAGCAGAGCAGGGCGTAGATTACTTCACCATCCATGCGGGACTTTTGCTGAAACTCATCCCGCTGACTCTCAAGCGCACCACGGGAATCGTGAGCCGCGGAGGCTCTATTCTTGCGCTGTGGAGCATGGTCCACAAAAAAGAAAACTTTCTTTACACCCACTTCCGGGAAATCTGCGAGATTCTCGCCAAGTACGACGTGGCTGTTTCCCTTGGTGACGGGTTGCGTCCGGGTTCCATTGCCGACGCCAATGACGCCGCCCAGTTCGGAGAACTGGAAACTTTGGGCGAACTGACCAAAATCGCCTGGGAATACGGCGTGCAGGTGATTATTGAAGGCCCGGGCCATGTGCCCATGCACAAGATTCAGGACAACATGGCCAGACAGACGGAAAAATGCTTCAACGCGCCTTTCTACACCCTGGGCCCCCTTACTACCGACATCGCTCCCGGCTACGACCACATTACCTCGGCCATCGGGGCAGCACAGATCGGCTGGTACGGAACCGCCATGCTTTGCTACGTGACTCCCAAGGAACACTTGGGACTTCCGGACCGAGATGATGTGCGCACCGGTGTGGTAACCTACAAGTTGGCAGCCCATGCGGCGGACCTCGCCAAGGGTCATTTCGGAGTCCAGTTCAGGGACGACGCCCTTTCCCGCGCCCGTTTCGACTTCCGCTGGAACGACCAGTTCGCCCTATCCCTAGACCCTGAAAAGGCCATGGAATTCCACGACAAGACCCTGCCCGAAAGCAGAGCCAAGAGCAGCCATTTCTGTAGCATGTGCGGACCGAACTTCTGCAGTATGAGGATTTCCAAGGCTATAAGAAATTTCGTTGAAAAAGGCGAAGTGGGAGACGTCTAGGGACGCACATGCGTAGAGTTGCGCACCAAGTCGAAGCGCTCCTACTCTAGCATAATCGTAAAGGGACCGTCGTTGGTGAGGCTCACCTGCATATCGGCACCGAAGCGTCCCGTTTCAACAACGGAAATTTCCTTTTTGCACTCGGCAATGATGTATTCGTAGAGCTCGTTTGCGAGCGTGGGGTTGCCTGCGCCGTTAAAGGTGGGGCGGTTTCCCTTGTTGCAGTTGGCATACAGCGTGAACTGCGAGACGAGCAGCAGTTCGCCGCCGACATCCTTGATGGAAAGATTCGTCTTGCCGTTTTCGTCGGCAAAGATACGCAGCGCAAGCATCTTGCGGATAAGCCTGTCGGCTATTTCCTTGGTATCGTCTTCACCTACGCCGATAAGAATCATGTAACCCTTGCCGATTTTCCCGACAGTTTCACCTGCAATATCCACCCGGGCGTTCAATACACGCTGAATCAAGAATTTCATATTACTCCGCGCTGGCCAATGCCTTCTTGTAGATGTCCTGCATCACGAGGCCCGCAATCATGAATCCAAAAATAGCGGTGGAATGCGCCATGGTGCCGTTGATTTGCGCCTTACTGCTGCACCATTCGTGATCGACCAGGTTTGCATTCTGGAGTTCGGCTTCGCTCCTTTCGTGACGCACCTTGGGGCACATGCAGGCGTCGGTGCCACAAGAGGAATTCTTGCCGCGGTTTTTCAGGAGTTCGTCGCTGTAGACGCACAGCACTTTTTTCTTGAGCGCCATTTTCTTTTTTTTGAACTTGTCGCGCAGCGCGCGGGCGAGCGGGCAACCGGCAACCTTCCAGAATTCGGCGACCTTGATTCGCGTGGGGTCCATCTTGAGGGCTGCGCCCATCGAAGAGAAAACTGTGGCCTTGGTGCGTGTGGCGTGCCACAATAACTGCATCTTGTTTTCGAGGCTGTCGATGGCATCGATGATGTAGTCGAATGTGTCCAGCTGGAATTTGTCCGTATTCGCTTCTTCGTAGATGTCCTGCAATGCGACAATGTTGGCGTGCGGGTTGATTTCGAGCAGGCGGTTTTTGAGGACTTCCACCTTGACTTGCCCTACGGTTTTCGTAGTGGCCATCAGTTGGCGGTTCACGTTGGTGACGCACACGCGGTCTGAATCAACGAGTACGAGTTCCTTGATGCCGGAACGCACCAGGCTTTCGGCGCACCAGCTGCCCACACCGCCGAGACCGAAGATGATGACTCGCTTCTGGTAGATGTTGCCCATCACGTCGTCCCCGAGCAGGAGCGATGTGCGGTTGAAGACGCCTTTCTCGATTCCCATAATAAGCTTTGCGCGGTCTCGCGGTGAACTATGCAAACAGGCGAATGACGCGCTTGATGCCGGCGACAAAGCGGTCGATGTCGCGCTTCAGGGTATACGCGCCGAAGCTGAGTCGAAGCGTGGCGTCGACGTCGAAACGGTCCATCACGGGTTGGGCGCAGTGGTGCCCGCTACGCACCGCAACGTTTTCTTCGTCGAGAATCATGGCGGCGTCGCTGACGGCGATGCCGTCGAGGGTTACGCTGATGAGGGCCCCGCGCTCCTTCGGGCTCCCGAAAATTTTCACCTGCGGAATCTGGGCGAGCTGTTCCAGCGCGTAGTTCGTAATTTCTTCTTCGTGCTTGCGGATGTTCTCGATGCCCTTCTCGTTAATCCATTCGATGGCCTTGCCGAGCCCGATGACTTCGGCAATCATGGGCGTGCCTGCCTCGAAGCGGGCGGGAACATCGGCGTAAGTCGTTTTTTCAAAAGTCACGTTCTTAATCATTTCGCCGCCGCCGTGCCAGGGGGGCATGCTGTCGAGAACATCGTACTTGCCGTAGAGTACGCCTACGCCTGTGGGGCCGTACATCTTGTGTCCGCTGAAGGCGAGAAAATCGCAGTCCAGCTTTTGCACGTCAATCTTGATGTGGCTTGAACTCTGGGCGGCGTCAATCAGAATCTTTGCCTGCGGGGCGAGTTTGCGTACCGTCGCGATGATTTCTGCAATCGGGTTCACTGTGCCGACGGAATTGCTCACGTGGGCGACCGCTACCATCTTGGTGCGTGGAGTGAGTAATCCGGGAAGTGCTGCCAAATCCAAATCGCCGTTGTCCAAAACGGGAATCACCTTGATTTTCGCGCCTTTCATTTCGGCGACCAGCTGCCAGCTCACGATGTTGGCATGGTGCTCGAGTCCGCTAATCAGAATCTCGTCGCCCGCTTCGAAGAACTTGCGACCGTAACTCCACGCCACCAGATTGATGCTTTCGGTGGTGCCGCGGGTGAACACGATTTCGTCTTCGGTCTTCGCGTTAATAAATTTTGCGACATTCTTGCGGGTGGCTTCGAATGCTTCGGTGGTGCGGGCGCTCAGGCGGTAAACGCCGCGCTTCACGGAACTGTAGTGCTCGCGGTAAAAGTCGTCCATCGCGTCAATGACGCACGCGGGCTTTTGCGTGGTGGCGGTGCTGTCCAAGAAGGCGAGGGGCTTGGCGCCTTTATCGCCTGCGACAAGCATCGGGAATTCGCTACGGATTTTTTCTGCATCAATCATGGGCCCAAATATAGAAAACAGAGCTGGTATAATTAATAGTTCTGAGTTACTAGTTACTAGTTACTAGCATCATCAGGGTGGAACTTTTATATATTTACACCGCAAAAAAAGAGGGTTACAATGAAAATTCTTAGAGGCTTGTTAAGTGTAGGAGTTCTTGCCCTGGGCGTTACAACTGCTTTTGCCCAAGAGGCATTTCGCGAAGCGATAGACAACCAGGATATCGCCACCGCTAAAAAAATGGTAAAGAACAACGAAATAGAAGAAATCTATTGCGGCAAGTTGAATGCCAACGACGCCGTAGCCGTCTTCGAGAAAATTTTCAAGTCCATGCCCGACGAATCCTTTGCCCAGTGCCCGTCGCAGTTTGCCTACGGCTACGGAGCAAAAGTCTGCGCCAACGCCAAGACGATGAATGCCTGTAGCGAAGTGGTAAGCTACCTGCTCATGGAAGGAACCGCCGGAAACGCTAACGCCCTGGAGACTTTAGACAAGGTGGTCAAGGCAGCCCTCAAGACCAAAGCCTTTGCCAAGCCCGTCAAGGAACAGGTGGACACCACCACATGGGTGGCCTGCCCCAAGAAAGGCAAGGACAAGGAATTCTGCAAGTTGCAGTGCGAGACCCAGGCCGATTCCCTGAACGACGAAGCCCGCAAGCAGACCTGCGCCACCAAGCCCGAACATTTCATCGAGACCACCATTACCGTCACCAAGCCCTCTCCCCTCTACGAAAAAATCCGCACGGGACTTACGGAAGGTTACTGGAAATCCCCCATGACCGTGGCGGAAAATTTTTCCAAACTAATTCAGGCAAACGCAAAGGCCCTTTCTATTGCGGATTCGACTATCCCGAACATCGCCTACGTGAATCGTTGGGCCGACAAGCACAAGGCCGATTCTACGGAACTGCCCGGTGGCGAACTGTTCCGGTTCTGTACCGCCTGGCAACCGGCGGTAGATTCCATCTTGGCATCGAAAGAGTTTGAAACCCGCTGTCCCGTATTCGAGTACTTTACAGACAACCGCGACGGACAGACCTACAAGGTCAAGGAAATCAACGGCACAAAGTGGTTCGTGCAGAACCTGAACTTTACCATGGAAGAAGGCTCCATGTGCTATGACCGCGAAGACGACAACTGCAAGGTATACGGACGCCTCTACACCCAAGAGGCCGCCCAAAAGGCCTGCCCCGAAGGAACTAGGCTTTCTACGGACGAAGACTGGAAAATGTTAGAGATCTACGCCGGTGGCGCCAACACCGCCGCAGAACGTCTCCGCAGCAACGGGAGCGACAACTATGCCTTTACCGCCCTGTTCGGAGGCTACGCCAACAAGAACAACATCTCGGTCATCGTCGGCGAAGGCGCCTATTTCTGGACAAACCAGGATGGCGGCGACGGCCGAGGCGTAGCACGCTCCATGTTCAGCACAGACAAAGAAGTTTCAAACATTTCTGTAGATAAGAAATTCTCCCTGTCGGTCCGCTGCGTGGTGAATAATGAGTAATGAGTTGTGAGTTGTGAGTTTTGAGTAGTGAGTTCTTATAATCGCGCCTTCGGCGCCTGATTGACAACCAATTTCACATTCCATACTTCACGTAAAACTTCTTGTTTCTATCAGCCCTAACACCTACAACCTACTACCTAACCCCTAGATCCTAACCCCTTCCCACCATGTTCTCTCCTACCTGCAATCGTGAAACCTGGATAAAGCGTCAAGACCTGATGCGCAAGGTTCGTGCATTCTTCGAAGCACGTGGAGTGTTGGAGGTAGAAACGCCGGTGCTGTCCAACGCTTGCGGCACCGACCCGCAGCTGGATTACTTCGAGATTGAATCGCCCCGCCGGTTCATGATGACCAGTCCGGAATTCCACATGAAGCGCCTGCTCTCGGCAGGTTTCGGCGACATCTTCCAGATTACCAAGTCCTTCCGCAAGGATGAATTCGGTGCACACCATAACAACGAATTCAGCATGGTGGAATGGTATCGCGTAGGCATGCCCCAGGAGCAGTTGATGGACGAGGTGGAAGCCCTGGTTTCGGAGATTCTCGGGAAACCCATCAACGCCCGCCGCACCCGCTGGATTGATGCCTTCAGGAATTACGCCGGAGTGAACCCCCTTACCGCCACCGACGGAGACTTCGTCGCAGCCTGCAGGTCCAAAGGCATTCCCCTCCCAGCCGCCTCTACTGACATGTCCCGCGAAGACTGGTGGGACTATCTGATGGTCTTTGCCGTAGAGCCGGCGTTAGCAAAGAATGGTCCGGAATTCATCTTGGATTACCCCCAGTCCCAGGCGGCTCTCGCCCAGACCTACGTAGGCGAAGACGGCCACACCTGGGCTCGCCGGTTTGAACTGTTTGTGAATCAGGTGGAACTCTGCAACGGCTATACGGAACTAACCGATGCCAAGGAACAGCGCAGGCGTTTCGAGGCCGACCTTGAAATCCGCCGTAGGATGAACAAACCTTTGCCAACCGTAGACGAAAACTTCTTGCAGGCGCTGGAATCGGGGATGCCCGCCTGCTCCGGCGTGGCGCTGGGCCTGGACCGACTCTTTATGCTGGCCTTGAACAAGGCGGAAATCAAGGACGTGATTCTTTTCCCCAGCCCGATTGCGTAAGATGATCATTCCGGAACGAGGATGACTCCTCTTGTGACCATCACACCTCATACCCCTAGCCCCTAAATCCTAGATCCTAACCCCTAATCCCTATCCCCTAATAACTTCTCTATCCGCCGCCGTAGCTCCGACTCGCTGGCATCACCCACGAAAACCTTGTCGATGTTGTCCTCTTTATCCACTAGGTAGCTTACGGGAATGACTCCTGGGTTTCCGAGAGCGTTCATGGCATCGTAGTTCCAATGGACCACGGTCCAGGGCATTTCCTTCGCCTTCTTGAATCGGGCCATCACTTTCAGGTTCTCGTCTTCGTCAATCATCAAGATTTTTAACCCCCTGGGGCCGTATTCCCGATGGAATTTCTGGAGCATGGGGATTTCCATGAGGCAACCAGGGCACCAGCTGGCACTCAAAACGATAAGTGTGGCAGTCCCCTTTTCACTTGCGTAGTCCGTCCGGCTGCCATCGGACTTCAGTGCCACAAAGTTCACTACCGTCTTTGGGATTTCCCGAAAAGACCGTTCCAGGGAAACGGTGCGGTACAGGTAGATTCCCCCTAGCAAAACAAGGGGAATCAAAGCCCATTTTAGTGTAGAAATACGCATTGTGCCGTAGAATTTATGAAATTTCGCTCCTTTTTAGTTATATTCTTGAATATGGCATACAATATTCAAGAACTTCTTTCTGAAATGGTCAAACGCGGAGCCTCCGACTTGCATATCACGGCAGGTTCCCCTCCCCTACTCCGTATCTCCGGCAAACTCACCCCTATCGGGGCCGACAAGCTGAAACCGGACGAGACCATGCGCATGACCTACAGCCTCATGAACGAGATGCAGAAGAAGACCTTCGAACAGCAGAAGGAATGCGATTTCTCCTTCGGTATTGCAAACCTTGCCCGTTTCCGTGCCAATGCCTACCTGCAGCGCGGTTGCGTGGCCCTCGCCCTCCGTATCATTCCGTTAGATATCCGCACCTTCAAGGACCTGGGTCTCCCGAAAATTTTGGCCGAGTTCACCACCCGTCCCTCGGGCCTGGTTCTGGTGACCGGTGCCACCGGTTCCGGTAAGTCCACGACCCTTGCCGCCATGATCGACAAGATCAACAAGGAACGCCACGACCACATTCTCACCGTAGAAGACCCCATCGAATTTTTGCACAAGCACCAGGGTTGCATGGTGAACCAGCGCGAAGTGGGAAGCGACACCAACAGTTTCGCCCAGGCACTGAAGATGGCCCTCCGTCAGGACCCCGACGTGGTGCTCATCGGCGAAATGCGCGACCTGGAAACCATCCGTGCCGCCCTTACCATCGCTGAAACAGGCCACTTGGCCTTTGCCACCTTGCATACCAACTCCTGCGTGCAGACCATCAACCGTATCGTGGACGCCTTCCCCAAAGGAGAGCAGCAGACGGTGCGTACCCAGCTGTCTTTTGTGCTCCAGGGCGTGATATGCCAGACTCTGGTTCCCCGCATTGGCGGCGGTCGTGTCATGGCCTACGAAATCATGAACGTGACTCCCGGTATCCGAGCCCTAATTCGCGACGACAAGGTGCACCAGATCGAATCCATGATCGAAATCGGCCAGAAGTTTGGCATGAACACCATGAACATGTGTCTCTGCGAATTGGTCAAGAACCGCAAGGTGGACCGTTTCGAAGCCCTTTCCCGCTCCCCCAGCCCCGACCAGCTGGAACAGCTGTTCGTGAAGGAAGGTGTGTAACCTATGCCAGAGTTTTTGTACAAGGCCCAAAACACCCAGGGCAACGTTTTCCAGGGCTCCCTAGAAGCCAAGGACAAGGCCGAAGCCGAGTCCATGCTCCTGCGGCGCAGACTTGTTATCACCAGCCTGAAAAAGAAACCTACCGAAATCAAGATTAAAATTGGTTCGGGGATTTCGCATGCCGACATCGCCAGATTTACCCGTATGTTCTCGTCCATGAGTTCGGCGGGTCTTCCCATGCTCCAATGCTTGAATATTTTGGAAGAACAGTGCGAAAACCCGGAACTTAAGTCCGTTATTCACAAAATCACTCAGTCCATCAACGGCGGTTCTTCTTTGGCAGACGCCCTGGCACAACACCCCAAGGTGTTCGGCCCCCTGTATACCAACATGGTGGCGGCAGGTGAAGCGGGTGGTATCTTGGACGGCATCCTTGCCCGTCTGGCAGAAACTCTTGAAAACCAGGAACGCCTAAAACGCAAGGTGAAAAAGGCACTGACCTACCCGGTAATGCTCGTGATTGTGGGTATCCTGGTGGTGATTGCCCTCATGACTTTTGTGGTGCCTACCTTTGCCGAACAGTTTGCCGCCCTCGATGCAGAACTCCCTGCCCCGACACTCGCGGTAATGTCCATATCTGATTTCATACGCGATAATGCGGCATTCATGGTCATTGGCGTTGTCATCTTAATCGTTGGTTTCAAGCTGGCCATGAGAGTTCCTGCCGCCCGATTTGCCTGGGATGGCTTTATGCTGAAAGTTCCAAAACTAGGCGACCTGCAGATTAAATCTACAACAGCAAGCTTTGCCCGCACCCTGGGAACCCTTTTGAATGCAGGTGTGTCCATTATGGATTCCCTTAAGGTGGTGGCCTCTACCGTGAGCAACAAGGTGGTAGAAAAATCCATCAACAAGATTTCCATCGGCATCGCCGGTGGTAAATCCATCGCCGAACCCATGACCGACGTTGGCATTTTCCCTCCCATGGTTATCCAGATGACCGGCGTGGGTGAAAAGACCGGTAACCTTGGTGGTATGCTCCTGAAGCTCGCGGACTTCTACGATGAAGAAGTGGACGCCGCCGTGGACGCCGTGGTGGGCATGATGGAACCGATGATCATCGTGTTCCTGGGCGGTGCCGTCGGTGGCTTGCTGATTGCTATGTATATGCCTATGTTCTCGATGGGCGACGCCATCAAAGGGTGATATTTTGCCGAAAGCCGGCGCGATGCCTCGTTGCCCCCGGCCTCACGTATTAGCAATACGCTACGGCCGGTAAGGCGCCTCGCCTAGCTTGCCTTTCGACAAAATCTCGATTTTGGATAATAGCAAATCTTCTTTAAGCGAAATTTTGGATGTTGTGTTCGTCCAACAAAAAAAAACACTTGATACAGTTTTATAAAAATAAAGTTTAGGGTACTAACAGCCTCTTCAAAACGATTGTATATTATGGGAAAAAGAGAGGTAATCCCATGAAAACGAAATTCATTCTTCCAATTATTGCGCTAGGCCTGTTTGCCGCATGCTCCGACGACAGTAGCAGCGGTAATCCCACAGAACCAGGTACCGATCCGACCGTGGAATCCTCTGCATCAGAGGAAACGCCCAGTTCCGATTCCACTCCCCTCGAACCCTTCCGTAAAGAAGTGGAAAATACAATTCCGAACAACACCGCCACCGAAGTCGAAGACTTCGCCGACTACAAGTATTACGGTGCAGAACTCACCGGCAAGGATCAGTTCACCTACGGGCGCTTCGAGGCCCGCATGAAGATGGTTTCCATCTCCGGTTCCGTAAGTTCCATGTTCCTTTATTACGATCCATCTTATCTGCTTGGTAACGAGCCGTGGAACGAAATCGACATCGAAGTCCTCGGAACCAATCCGGGAATGTGGCAATCCAACTTGATTACCCGTCTGCCAGACGAAGACAAGAAGAATCCCAAAATCACATCGGAATACAAGACCGGGTTCGGATTCAATTCTACCGAAGACTTCCACCTGTTCGCCTTCGTGTGGACTCCCGAATATATTTCCTGGGAAATAGACAGTGTAGAAATCCGTCGTGATGTCATTGGCATGGATAAAGGACAGGTGGAATTCATGACACTGCAGCAATCCCTCCGCTTCAACCTGTGGGCATCAAAAAGCGCCGGCTGGACAGGAAAATTCACAGGCGCCGAACTGGCCGATGGTCCCGTGGCGCAAGAGATTGACTATGTCCGCGTATACAGTTACGACACAGAAACAAAGACTTTCACCAAGTCCTGGCAAGACGATTTCGACGGTGACGCGCTTGATACAAAGCACTGGAGCAAGGGCAACTGGGAAATGGAAAATGTCATGCTCTCGGCCAACAACATCGTAGTTGAAGACGGCAAGTGCAAACTGCTGATTTCACGAGTCAAAAAAGAATAACGCACAAAATTTTGCTCCTCCAAAAGTTCCCCGGGCACGCAAGCGCTCGGGGTTTTGCTTTTCAGAAATGCGGCAGGGACCTGTCGTTCCTGCAAAAAGGATGCGCTACTTTTTCAGCAAGAATCCCGAAACGGATTTTTCCCGAACAAAGGTCTTCTGGGCAATTTCCTGAACGTCGGCGGCGGTAACCTTCGAAAGTTCATCGGCCCAGTTCAAGAAAATATTGTAGTCCCCGTACATTTCGTACCAGGCGAGCATTGTGGCCACGTTCTCCATGTCCGTCAGGCTACGGACCAGGGCCGCATAGGAATGGTTCTTGACCTTTTCAAAATCGCGGACACTCAGAGGCTCGGTCTTCAGCTTTTCCAGTTCTTCCCAGACAATCTGCTCTACCTTGGCTTCGTCTGCATCTGGGCGCAGGTTCACATGTACTCCGAATTCGGAGACGTACTTGTTGGGGCTGTTGCTAGAGCGGATACCGACGGCCAGCTTTTCCTGCTCCACCAGGCGCCTGTAGAGCCTGCCGGAACGACCGTTCAGCACACCTTCGATAATGTCGAGAGCGTAAAGGCTCTTGTCGCCCACTTCTGCCGTCTTGAAAACCAGGTCGTACATGTTGGGAGCGTCGGGACGCTTGACCACCAAACGCTTTTCTCCGGCCTGTTCCGGATCACGGATGGTGAGAGGCGGGAACGCCTCCCCTGCAGGGATATTCGAGAAATACTTCTTGACCATTTCCATGGTAGCCGTCGTGTCCAAATCACCCGCCAGCACAAGGATAGCGTTACGGGGCTTGTAATACTTGCGGTAGTGTTCCGCCGCCATTTCCCGAGTCAAGTTGTCAATGTCACTAGGCCAGCCGATGGTGGGCACTCGGTAAGGAAACGCCTCGTAAATCATGGAGTTCAACGTCTCGATGTAGCGACCCGCAGGCTTGTCGTCGTAACGCATGCGACGTTCTTCGCGAACCACGGAACGTTCCGAATAGAACTCCCGCAGTACGGCGTTCTGCATACGGTCCGCTTCCAGCCACATGAACAGTTCGATCTTGTCCTTGGGAAGCGTCACGATATAGGCCGTCATCAGGTCAGAGGTGAAGGCGTTGAGTCCTGTGCCGCCTGCAGCCTGGTAGGCGCTCCACAGTTCATCCTTCACGAAAATCTTGCGGTGCTCGTTCACCACGGAATCGTGTTCCGCCGTGAGCTTCTTGACCGCAGCCGTGTCGGCCGTCAATTTCGCCGGGCGAATCAAGGCCTGCAGAGAATCCTGTACCGCCATGAACCGGGCGTCAGCAATGCTGTCGGTAATGCCCACCTTGTTCGTACCCTTGAAAAGTTCGTGCTCCAACATGTGGGCAAGTCCGGACTTGCCCGGAACTTCGTGGACGGACCCCGTCACATAGAAAAGCCTGCAGCTCACCGTAGGTGCCTGGGAGTTCGGGTGCAACAGGACCGTAAGGCCGTTATCCAGCACTTCCTTGTGGACCGGCATGTTCACTGCAGCATGAGCGGACCCTGCCACAAAGGCCAAGGCGAGCAAGCTGCGTAAAAGAATCTTGTGGGAGAAAATCATGATGGGAATTATAGAATTTTTATCAAAACCATCATTGAACAAGGAACGAAAGGCCAACCTAACATGTATAAAAAAAAAGAACCAACAACGTTGGTTCCTTTTTTTTATACCCCCAAGCGGTTTCGAACCGCTGTTGCGGGAATGAAAATCCCGAGTCCTGGGCCACTAGACGATAGGGGCATTAAGTAAGGCCAAATATAGGAAACTTTATTTCTTTGTAAAGGGTGGGGGGCTAATTTTTTTACATTTTTGATGAAGATGTTGAAAAAGTGGCTCAAAAAATCCCTTTTGAAAGGCATTTTGCGGTTCCTGCCGCTGGCCATAGCCTCCAGTGCCGCCGATGGCGCCCTGCTGTGGGGCATCCGCTCCTTCATGGATTTACTTTCCCAGGAATCCACCTTTACCTTGACCGAATGGCTGACCCTGATGGTCCTATTGACGGCACTCCGCCTAATTTTTCTCTTCGCCAAGGTCCGGCAGAACGAGACCTGGATATTTTCTATCAGTTCCACCTTGCGGAGCTGGTTTATCCGCAAGCTCCGAAACCTGTCCCCCCGTTTTTTCCATGACCAAAACAGCAACACCCAGACAGAAATGGCTTTCGATGCCATCCATACCGTCCAAAGTAACGGAAATGTCTTTTTCCAGGCAACCCAGGCCATTTTGCAGCTCCTCGTTTTCATTCCCGTACTGCTCTATATTTCCTGGCCCCTGACCCTATTCCTTTTCTTGATTATCGTGCCCCTGGTAGCACTCCTCCAACGCAAAATCCACCGCATGGGTCCCGAAGAAGAATCCCTGCTATTTGAAAAGTCTAAATTCCGGAATAACTTCGACATGACCAGGCGACTGTTCCGCTCCTGGAGCGCCCCTCAAGAAAGGGCAACCCTTTCTACGACACTCCAGGGAGACTCCCGAAACCTCAGCGAACGGACAAGGCGTTTTTCTATACGCAAGAACGGCCTTTCCCTGGTAATGGAATCCGTCTCGGTTCTGTCCATGGTATTCGTCCTCGCTTTCTGCGCTATCCTTATCGCACAGGGCTGGATGGACAGCAAGGGGCTCATCCTGTTCTGTTCCGCCGTACTCCTAAGCTACAAGCCGGTCAAGGAATGTTCCCGTACCCTACCGGAATTCCGCGCTCTGGCTAGCGCCTGCGCCTACCTTTTCAAGTTCGAGACTATCCCCGAAAAAGCACCCGCACCTTCTGCCAGCGGAGACAATCTTACCGTTTGTCAGGGAGATTTTTCGTACAAAGGTCTTGACGGCGAAAGTTCCGAAACCCAGGTCTATCGAAACCTCAATCTCAGTTGGAACGCAAAACAGCCCGTGCTCCTGAAAGGGCAAAACGGTTCCGGCAAGACTACGCTGCTACGGCTCATCGCCCATCTAGAAGAATGGAGTCAAGGCGAAATGAGCCCCCCCGAAAGCGCAAGTCCCGACGGAATTTTCCTCATGTCCCAGGATTTGGAGCTCCCGCCGAAACACCTCCTGAAAAAGATGCTGGAACGAGACCCTTCGCCCCTTTTGCACGACTTCATAGAGGCCTCCCGAATCCAGAAGCTGCTTTCCAAGGAGTCCCTCTCCGGAGGAGAGCGGGCCAAGGTGGCCCTGCTGTGGGCGTTGGCCTCCCCTTCCAAGATTTTACTGCTGGACGAACCTCTGGCGGGCATCGCCCTGAACGACCGTGCCCCCATTTTGGAAAGGCTTCTGGAAGCCTGCGAAAAACTGGGCAAGTGGCTCCTGATTTCCAGTCACGACCGCCTTCCCGAAACATTAGAAAGCAAGTTCCTGCTGGTGGACCTGGACCATGAAAAGTCTCTATAGGTGGAGAGGTTTTATTCTGGGTGCGCTCGGTCTTGGACTTATCGTCGCGCCATCATCCCCGTTAAAATATGGACCCACCATAGTAGCGGCAATCCTCCTTGCCGTAGGCATCCTGCTCCGGATTTTTGCAAGGCGCACCATCGGCGAACACACCCGCGGAAACACCCACGCCGCACCCACCCTAGTCACCACTGGAGCCTACTCCCTGATGCGGCACCCGCTCTACGTTTCCAACAGTTTCATCGCCAGCAGCGCCATCATTTTTCACCTTGGTTTTTCTGCATGGACCATTCCTTTTTTTGCCGCCCTTTTCGCCCTGGAATTCGCCCTATCAAAAGCAGAAGACCTGTTCCTGAAAACCACATTTCAAGAAAAATGGATAGAATGGAGCGCGAAGACCTGGGCGTTTTTTCCAAATCCACGAAATTTTGTGGCAACCGCGCAACCCAGAACTTTTTTCCAAACCCTACGGGCGGATTTTTCTACCTGGCTATGGGTCATTTTGTTAATTTTCCTGTTGTACAGTAGAAAAATTTTCTTTGGAGCGTAGATGTTCAACGCATTCAGCATAGTCCGCGAAGTGGCAGGAATTGTGGCTGGCGCCACCGCAAAAGTCCCTGCCATCGAAAACCGGTTCCATATTTCAGAAAGGCTGGACGGCGACTGGCCCGAAGGTCCGTACCTCTGGCTACATGGTGCAAGCCTCGGCGAATGCCGGATGCTCCTCTCCCTCGCCGGATTCCTGCAGCAGGACCTGCCCGACTGCCCAAAGATTCTCATCACGACGCAGAAACCAGAAGTTGTCCATTTCCTAAAGAATTCGGGCAAGGACATCGAAGCCGCCCTGGCTCCCGCCGACACGCCCTCCTCCCTGGCGAAGTTCATCTCCAAGGTAAAGCCTGTCGGTCTTGTCCTGGGAGAAAACGAACTCTGGCCGGGCTACCTTTCCGCCATGCGGCGGCTTTCGCTGAAGCCTTCCGTAGCCATCGTGTCCGGCAGGTTCCACAGGGCACTGCCCTTCCTGGATTACAGTTCCGTAGGGTTCGCCGCCATGCAGACCGGAGCCGATTCAAACCGAATCCAGTCAGCCTTCGACGGAACCTGTCCTGCAAAGGCCTTTATCGGCGGGGACTGGAAACTGCTCTCTTGGGCCAAGTCCGGCAAAGAAGTCACCGCCCCCGAGAATCCTAGCGTAGATGCGGCTTTCCTGTCCATGCACTTTGCCGAATGGGCAAGCCTCAGCCGCATGATCCTTTCTTCCATCAAGCATCAGGAATCCGTAGTGCTTGTCCCCCGCAGGCTCGAAGAGGTGGAAACCTTCCGCAAGGCTCTACTGGAACAGGAACTTATTGTAACAGAGTGGCCTCTGGTTCAAAAGGGCGCCGTCGCCCTGGTCACCAAATTCGGACTTGTCCCGGAAATCTTGAAGATGTCAAAATCTGCCGTAGTGGGAGGCTCCTTCAGCCTGACCCTCGGGGTCCACGACTTCTGGGAACCTCTCCAGAACGGCGTGGCCACCTGCGTCGGTCCTTACTCCAGAGGACAGAGGGAAACCGTCTGCACCCTGGTCCGCGAAGGTGTGTTGACACAGCTCCAGACCACCGCAGGCTTTGCCGACCGGAACAAGGCCGACATCCGGATGGTCAAGTCCTTCCTGGAACGGGAACGGCTGAAAATCACGGAATCATACCAGCAACTTGTAGAATTCTTGAAAGACCTGCTTAAAGCACAAGGCTAAAAACATGAAGAAACTGATTCTTGCCACCCCTCGTGGATTCTGCGCCGGTGTTGACCGGGCCATCCACGTGGTGGAAAAGGCCCTGGAAAAATTCGGCTCCCCAATCTACGTGCGACACGAGATAGTCCACAACCGCTATGTAGTAGAAACCCTAAAATCCAAGGGAGTCATCTTCGTCGATGAAGTGGACGAAGTTCCCGAAGGTTCCGTAGTCATCTTTTCAGCCCACGGGGTAGCCGACCACATATACCAGGATGCCGAAAACAGGCATCTGAAGGTAGTGGACGCAACCTGTCCCCTGGTGCGCAAGGTCCATTTCAGCGCCAAGCGCCATTTTAACGCCGGGCGCCACATTATCCTGATTGGGCACGCCGGACACGCCGAGGTGGAAGGCACCCTGGGACAGCTCCCTGAAAGCGCCATCACCCTCATCCGGAACGAAGAAGACATTGAAAAGCTCTCTTTCCAGGACGGCAAGGAAATCGCCTACATCACCCAGACCACCCTCTCCGTAGCCGAGACCCGCAAGATTATCGCCAAGCTAAAAGAAAAATTCCCGAACATCATCGGGCCTGAAGCCGGAGACCTGTGCTACGCCACCGGGAACCGTCAGGCCGCCGTTTTGGACCTGTGCTCCCAGGTGAATCTGCTCCTGGTGGTAGGGGCAAAGAATTCCTCCAATTCTTCCCGACTCATGGAACTGGGGCTGGAACAGGGCATCAAGAGCCACCTGATCGAGTCTGTCCACGACCTGGACCCGGAATGGTTCCAGGGGGTGGAGACCGTAGGGCTTTCCAGCGGTGCCAGTGCCCCCGAAATCCTGGTCCAGGAGGTAGTGGACTGGATAAAGGCGAAATTCACCCCCGTAGAGGTGGAAAATTTCGTCAAATTGGTGGAATCTACCAAATTTAACCTGCCAAAGGAACTTCAGGACGCCCCCCAGTCTTGACAATTCAAGCACTTTTAACTAAAATTGGTGTCCGTAAAAAACAACGGAGTTTTATTATGAGCCGTATTTGTGAAGTCACCGGAAAAGCCGGCCTCGTGGGCAACATGGTTTCCCACTCCAACCGTAAGAAGTTGATGAAGCAGCTTCCCAACCTCCAGAAGAAGCGTTTCTATATCCCCGAAGAAGATCGTTGGGTTACCCTCCGCGTGAGCGCTGCCGGTCTCCGCACTATCAGCAAGTGCGGCATCCAGGCCGTTGCCCAGGAACTCGGCATCTAATTCTCGCCAAACAAAACTGAAAAGCCGCCAAAGTCCTCTTTGGCGGTGTTTTGTGTATTGTTTAAAGACTAGGGGCTAGGATTTAGGGGTTTGGGAGGCACGAGGTGCGAGGCTCGGAGTTAGGATAGCCGGTCTCAAACCTCATAGTCCTAATCACTTATTAATAAACTGCGGAGTGCCCTTGTACTTGGCCATGTTGGCCATGATGTTCCCCAGCTCCCAGTCCTTTTCCTTGAACCGGCGGCGGAGGATGGCCACGAAAACTTCCATAAGCATCTCGCAGTCGTAGACGGCGCGGTGCATCTTTTCGGAATCAATGCTCATGGCAATCTCGTTACGTCGCTTGAACAAGTTCGCCATGTACCCCAGCTTATGGTTTTCCAACTCCGGCAGAATTGTTCTTGAAACAACAAGACTGTCAATCACCGGATTCCCCGGTACCAACTGGGGATTCTTGGCGTATGCCACCCGCAAAAAGCTGGCATCGAAGTTTGCGTTGTGGGCAATCAATATAGAGCCCTGACCACAGAAAGCCGTAAAGCCCTTGAGACACTCGCCTACAGGAGGCGCGTTTTCCACATCCTTGTCGTAGATGTGGTTCACGTTGGAAGCCTCGGCGGGGATCAGCATATTGGGCTTTACGAAGGTTTCAAACTCGGAAAGCAGCTTGGGCACCACCTTGCCATTCTTGGTTTCTACAGTGAATTTTACGGCACCGATTTCAATGATTTCGTCTTTTTTATTGTCAAGGCCAGTCGTTTCCAAGTCAAAGGCCACGAATTTTGGAGCTAAAGCAATCACGGTACATCTTCCTTTTGTTTATGACAAAAATACTTAATTCTCACGACAATTGTTGACATAGGCAAGGGAATTATAAACCTGTCCCAAGTATGCAAGGTGAAATGTCGGCCGTACTGCACCTGGATTTCCCACAACGGTCGTCCCGATTTCCTTGACAGCCAAAGGGATCCGGGTTTCACAATTCCTGCAGGACCATGCGGGCCGTCCAGGGCCATGCCTGCAAACTGTCCCGACTTTAAAGATTCCAGCAGGTGACGCACGTTGAGAGCCCCGTGACTGTCGGACCCCCTTGTGACAACATACCCTAGTCGTTTAGCGGTAGCGCTAAAGAAATCCCCATCCTTGGACTGGGAAACAAAAGCGTGGACCCCCATGTCCTTGAAGGCTACGCAGCTGGCAAGCAGATCCCTGTGCCAAGTTCCAAGAATGCCCGGACCGAACTCCTCGGGGGTCTCCAGGCGAACCCTGAGGCTCCTTAGCCAGAGGCTCACCAGAAAAGAGCCCATTTTCGCCTTGAAACCGTCAAACATGGCCTAAAAATTAGTTTTTTTAGCCTTTTGCCCTTGGAAAACGGGTTTTCATTACCTATATTAGGCCTCACATTGGCGACGTACCCAAGTTGGTAAGGGGCGGCTCTGCAAAAGCCTTATTCATCAGTTCGAGTCTGATCGTTGCCTCTCGAGACCTCCGCAAGGGGGTCTTTTTTTATGGACAGAGCAGGAGCATTCCTTTTTTCTCGTTGTCAAGGGTATTTTTTGTCTTTTTTTCGCAAAATTTTTCAAAATTCCAAAAAAAAGTTGAAAAAAATGCTTGTCAAGACCTAGAAAAAAAATTTTTTTAGGACTACATTTGAGTTCAAATGTTACGATTCACTCAAGATATCCTTCTGGCACTGCGTTCCATCGCCAACGAAGAAGAATCTCACGAGATGTCCAAGAAAGCCCGTGAGCAATTCGACTTCCTCGGAGTGAAACTGGTCCCCCGTCGGGAAGTGACATACCCCATATTCGACAAGAACCCTCCCAAGAACGATGCGGAGCTGGTGAGCCGGATTGAGGACATGTGGGCCCAGCCCTACCGGGAAATCCAGTACGCCGCCTGCGACTACCTGTTCAGGCACAAGAGCATGCTAGGAGGGCAGCACCTCAACTTTTTAAAGAAACTGATTAAGACCCGCGCCTGGAAAGACACGGTGGACACTATCGCCGCCTGCATCCTGGGAGACCTGGCCCTGCGCTTGCCCGCGCTCCATGCCAAGATTGCCTCCTGGATTCGGGACCCGAACATCTGGGTTCGCCGTAGCGCCATTATCTTCCAGATCCAGTACAAGGATCGCACTGACTGGCCCCTGCTCCG
>JAEDLI010000030.1 GCA_016295375.1 Fibrobacter sp.
GGACTAGTGGCTCTCACTTCTCCGGACTGGCGGCTCCGCCGCTCCGGAATAATCACGAAGCACAGCCGTTTCATAGAACGCATCCTATTGCAGCACAGTGCGTTCATGCTCCAAAGCAAGTACGAATGGGACCAAGAATTCCTCAATGAAACGACAGTGGAATTGACAAGCGAGGAACGTTCGCGACGCCACGACCTCCGCTACGAGATTCCGCCCACGATTGCCATCTGGATATGCGACTTTCCGCTAGAAAAACAGGACGGTTATTGCGCTACCTGGGCAATCCGCAATGAAAAGGGCTTGACATTAACCGACAAGGTGAAGTATATTTTATACGACCTGACGCAGTTCAACAAGGAACTTGGCTCGGTGAAAACCGACGAAGACCGCTGGCTGTACCTGCTTAAGCACGCAGGGTCGGCAAGCAACCTACCGGACTTTAACGACGAGACCATCGCCCGAGCAATCAAGCGTCTTCTGGTGAGTGATGCATCGGACAGGCTCTTGAAGGAGCAAGCAAGGAATATGGTGATGACAGAAGAAGAACTAGACTATCTTGCCGCACTGAAGGTGCGAGCCCGCACCGAAGGACGGGCCGAGGGTAGAGTTGAAGGACGTGCAGAAGGACGAGCAGAAGGACAAGTAGAAGCCCGCAAGGAAATGGCTCTTTCACTGCGCAACCAGGGCGTACCGATTTCTGCAATTTCGGCAGCATCCGGCCTTTCGGAGCAGGAAATCCTCGCCCTAAAGTAAGACGGTCCCAAACAGTCCTAATGCAAGAGGCTCGCTTTCGCGAGCCACTTGTGCATATCCTTACAGCTGACTGTGCCTATTGTAGCTGAATTCTCCTCGTTTCCGAAATTCCAGCACCTTTCATTTGCACAATATAGATGCCAGGCTGCAAACCACTTAAATCTACAGCACTCGCTCCCAATAAAGTCCTTTTCAGCAACACCCGACCCTGCATGTCAAGAATACCTACTGAGACATCCCTTGTATTGCCGTAGACTTCCATAACACGGCCATGCAGGCGTGTCTGCAACCTGCTAGACTGTCGGGTCGCGACTATGCCCTCAGCCTTTTCGATATCTTTCTCATGAACAATCCTATTTCCGAACTCATCCACCTCCAAGAAACCAAAGTGGACACTATCAGCCGAGTCCATAGGTGCAGCCCAGAACGCGTCGAACAACAAATCACTGGCCGAGATGCCCCCTAGGTCAAAGGTGATATAATCAGTTCCCGTCTTCAGGCCTATTGCCGACGAATTTACCTTGAACGTATTAGCCGTAGTCGTTTGCGGCAATTTCAGAGTCGTCTTTCCGGCAACTCCATCCACCGTATAAGATATTTCCACGTCCTTATTGGGGGCCTGGTACCTAAACGCCAATCTATAATAGCCATCTGCCGGCACATTATTCATCTTATACTTTGCCCAGGCACCTTCGCCAGAAGTGATAACATAAATATCCTGAAAAGCGTGGGCAGACACATCCTGAATCGATTGAATATTCAAAGAATCGTTATAATTCTCGGCATTGATGGTAGTCTTAAATTCACCCTCGCCATCACGCACAAATTCATTAGTGGTTCCACCATCAAAAATAGAGCAACTCGGGTAACTCGGCTGGCTCAAGCCCATTTGGGTAATCGAACTGCCCGAACCAAAGCCCTTCATCATCTTCCGCACAAATTTACCAGAAGCCGTCAACTGGCTTTCCTGCCAATAGCCGCTGGACCCTCCGCTAGCGATAGCAGAAGCCGTCTCATTCTTATCAAAGACAGACCAGTTCGCCCAACTATACCCCAGGCCCTCTATCCAAGCCATCCACGTATTGATAGCGTTCCAATCCAGGTTTCCATTACCCGATGCAGGAGAGGTTCCCCATTCCGTAATGAACACGGGGAAATTCTGACAACGGGCCCTAAACAAAGTCGTTTTCAATCCCGAATGTCCCGGCTCAGAAGCATAAAAATGAAGGACATAACCGATATTTTTATAACCGGTAATGGGATTCTTCTGAGCAGAACCAACATCCTGTGAGTATCTGCCGGTGCCAACCAAAATAAGACCATTGGGGTCATTTGCGCGGATAGCCTTTATCACTGTTTCCGCATAGGATTTTATTGTTGCCCAAGATGTCAGCGATCCACCGGATTGGGTATCTGTGGCACCGGAGCAGTTGTCGTACAGGGGTTCATTGTACACTTCGTAAAGAACATTCTTGTACCCCTTTTGTTTCACGTAAGAGGACACATCTGCGAAAAAACTGACTGCCTGATCGGTCGCCCTGTGAGCGCAATGGGAATGGTTATCAATAATCACGTATATTCCCGCAGCGTTGGCCCAATCTATCATATTGTGAGCAAGGCTCGTACTAAACTGGGATATGGGGGCACGCACAACAGACGCACCCCAACCAGTACTTGCATCTGTCGAGGCTAGCGTTTTAACCACATTCTGGTTAAACCATCCACTGGCCCATTGATCCCAGAACAAGCTCATTCCGCGTAATTGGACTACGCTGCCACGTTCGTTGACAATTTTCCCTTCGTCATTAAAGGAAAGTGCCCCATTGTCAGATAAAGGGGATGCACAAACAAAAACAGCCAAACACAGAACCCAATAAAAAATTTTACGCATAACAATCCTCACTTAACAAATCCCCAAAGCACGCGTATAAATCTAGATTGTTTTTGCCACAATATACCCTCATATAATAATTATTTACAAAAAAAGAGGCCTCTGGGAGGCCTCCTTTAAAAAATGTGATTTATATCAAATTTTTGCGGCTCATATTACCATTCAGCAACTGCAGATACAGCAACTGGATACTGGGTGCAAAATAGTTCGTTCCCGAGGCAAGTGGCGTATTCAGCAGGTTGTCATTACAACTGGCCAAGAAATCGGCATACTTGCTATCAATCATACCCAAAGCGCAGAACGCGCCCTTGTATGCGGCAGAACCTCCACCAACTCCACTAGTTTGCACCTCTCCCTGGTACTTGTAGCGGTTCAACGTCATGTTAATGTCGCCACCGGTAATGCCCACAGCAAATTCTGCGGCCTTCTGAATCATAGCCTTTACGCGATCATCACCGAACCAGGCGTAATACCAGACCAAACGCCAGGGGATACGCACACCTTCTAGACCCCAATGGTCGCAAAGCTGGCCTGTGCTTGACCCGTTTTCCGGATCCTTGGGATTTCCATCGACATCGCTCCAGTCGGGCCACAAGCCATTGCCCGCATCTTGAACCTTCTTCATATACTCAATAGAGGCTTCCAAAGTCTGGTTCCACTGCGCAGACCGATCCGTGTCATAAATAGAGAGCAACTTAAACGCCACTAGGGAGAAATAACTGATATTGTAGACCGCTCCCGTAGAAAGAATAGCGCCATCGTTGGCAGGCACGGCCAAGTGGGTCGTAGCGTTCACCTCCTTGCGCATAATAGAAGATCCCTCTTCAATGGCATGTTGCAGGTAGGTGTTGTCACCATTGGGTGCACCCCATTTTTCATGAGCAACCAGTAAAGATGCTGCAATGTCGAGGTCGGCATCAGTAGCCGAAGAACCTAAACCAGTCTTAAAACCAGTAATCTTCCACATCATGTAGTAATCGCCGGCATCAGGGCTATACCTAAAAGCCAGATAGTAGTTCATCAAGGCATCATAACGAGCCTGATCTCCCTGGAACGCCGCAACCAGCATACCATAGCCGATACCTTCGGAAACCGTATAAGATGGCTGGTCAAATTTTATACGTGCAGACTGACGGAGCAAAGGCAGCTTGCTATCACTGTAGTAGACCTCATCTGCGGGAGCCACTTCTTCACTAAAACTTACATAAAAGTTTGTCATCCACCCGTTATAGAATGCATTTGCGCCATCTACATTCTTGTTCGACGGATAGAAAACCGTCCCACCCTGGGGGGATGCGGAACTACCTTCACCAGGATTGTCCGGATTGTCCGGATTGCTCGGATTGTCTGGGGTAGCGGAATTACTAGAGTCCGTAGGGGCTACAGCACTCGGGGTTGTATCATCACTAGAGCAGCCCCACATAGACAAGGCCACCGCGCAAGAAAAGATAAATAGCTTTTTCATAAAAACCTCGACTACAAAATACATTTTTTTAATGGGATTATCAAATTTTTTTACATAAAAAAAAACTACAAAAACAAAGGGAAGGCCAAGCCTTCCCTTTGTTGTGAATCCTATCACAGTGAATTACTTCAGAATCACCTTCTGAGAGTAGCTCACAGCCTTACCCTGTACGCGAACCATGTAGACACCGGCGTCCAGAGAAGAAAGGTTCATGGAAGCAGAGCCGCTGAGCACCTTGCTAGCAACAACCTGACCACGGAGGTTCACAACTTCCACATTGGCAGCAGAAGAGAGACCTGCGATGGAGAGAGTACGATTGCTGAGCATCACCTTAGCTGCGGCAGCCTGGTTCACAGAAGCGATGCCGGTAACCGGAGTAGCAGAGCCGCATTCACCCTGCCAACCAAGTTCCTGGATAGCGAAGGTGTTGGACATTGCGGTGGAAGTGCCGTTCTTGATACGGAACTTGATGCTCACAGAGTAGTCAGTAGCAGTAGCGACGGTGGTGGAGTGATCCTTATCCCAGCCTTCCTGCTTGAACATGCTCCAGGGGAGATCCAAGGACTTGGCGCCTTCGGGGAGTTCATAGAACCATGTGTCATCACCATAGGTCTTGGAATCCCAACCAAGTTCCATCTGAACGGTAGAACCGGTAGAAGAATAAGCCAAGCAGAAACCACCATGAGAGGTGATGCTCACTGCCGTTTCAGCCTTAGCCCAGTTGAAGCCAATACCGACAACGCCCGGGTGTTCGCCATCCACACCAGTGGTGGACATAGTTGCGAAGATACCCTTAGTGGCATCCAGGTTACCGCCGGGAAGGATAGAACCATCGGTTTCGTCGGTGGTGATCAACTTCCAAGTACCGTCGGGATTCTTGTCTGCAGGAGAAACAGTGGCGCTAGTGCCCTTAATGGAAGCAGTGGCGTCATAAGCAAACCACCAACCACCAGTTGTCTGGAAACAATTTTTACCATAGTCTTCCATAGCGTTCGGGTCACCGCCAGTGCACTGAACTACTTCAGGAGTCTGGACCTGGTAAGAGTAGTTATTTCCTTCGGAGATGGACCAAAGGCTACCCACTGCAAACACATAGGATGCAGAAACGGCCAAGCCAAAAATTGCAAGATTTTTATTCATAATTCTCTCTCTTTTTTTAGGTTATGATGTTAAAATATATCTTTTTTTTAAAAAAGTGAAAGTATTTTTCAGTTTATTTTTGTTTTTTTACAAAAAAGTGCGAAAAATCACTCACTTTTTCTTTTTTTTGGGCTGATAATTGACATCCGGTCTCAAAACCTGCCCAACCGTCACCAAAAGTGACACTATAGGCTCATTATGATCACCAGACAAATCATAGAGGGCTACCCCACCCAAACCAGCTCCCTTGACATACTTGGCAAATTCCCTGAAAGAAGGAATGCCGTTAAAGACGATTGTTTCCGAAGCGCTAACAGCCACCTCACTCCAAGACCCTTCGTCAAAAGTCACCTTGTAGTCCGGGGTGTCAAAAGCCTTCATCAAATCCTTGTAAGACAGAACACCTTCGTTGCCTGACCCAACACCTTCATGGCTGGAACCAAGCCCCTTAGCCTTGTAAAAAGACTTTCCGTACATCGGAATAATAGGAACGATTTTCTGGGCCGCAAGACCAGCACTCGTATAAGCCTCTATCACCTCTTTTGCCTTCTTTAAATTAGCATTTGGAGCAACAGAGCTATTTTCTTCGCTCATTTGGTCGGTGAAGTAGATAGACGCAGAAGAAAGCTTGTCGAAAAACTCGTGTCCATAAGAAGACGCCTTGGAAGCATCGTTGCTCAAATTTGCCGAGACCTTTACATCAGCAGACGCCAACGCGCTCACAATTTTTTTCAAGGTTTCAATGTCTCCAGCCTCTTCGGGCGTCCAATCAATCTCTATTCCAGCAGCCTTGTACTTTTTGAGAGTCTCCTTGACGGATTTTACAAACCCAGACAGAGCTTCGTCGCTAGCGCCAAGGCCCTGCATAGATTCTTCGTTACCAGCTCCGCCAATCGCAATGATTAAACCCACCTTGTTCTTTTCGGCCAAGGAGGCGAGCTTTTCAAAGTTGGCCAAATCGGATTCATCGGCCAGGGCCAGTTCGCCCGCTTCCGAAGGAACCATGGCCACATAGCGGATTTCCGTCAAGAATTCATAACGAACATCATCGGGAGTAAACTGGGAATACTGAAGCCAGTAGGGGAAATACCCCGCCACTCGGGCACCATTTGCCGCAAACGCGGCAGCTGCAAAAATTAGAGAAGCAATAGTCAAACGCTTAAAAAACATAACTACCTCACTGAATCAAATATTTCCGATCGCTCTTGGAGTCATAACAGAAACGCCCGGCGCTGTAATCCAGCATAATCGGAGCCTTACCCAAGGTGTCCGGAACAAATTTGCTTATGGGAGTGCTCTTCTTGTCGTTCTGCGTGCAGTAACGATAAGCACGACCCTCCAACAACCCTAGCAACAGATAATGCTGAGTCATCAAATCCTCATCGTAAACAAACTTTTCCAAGAACTCCTTGTCTTCTTTAACGCTGGGCACCCCTGTCTGCTGCTTATTGAACTCAAAAATAGCGGTCTTTTCATCGCTATTCAAGGAATCCACGCCTTTCCACAGACTATCGGCAAAGCCAACGTATGTCGAAAACACCTTGTGAACCAACGCCGAATCCTTCAAAAAAGCATCATTATCGGCATTGATGTTTGCCTGCGCCAAAGCCCTAGCTTCCTTAGCAAGTTTTGAACCAGTAGGGGGAGTCGTTCCTTCTAGCACAATGACAACAACACTATCCGGAGTTATAAAGGCTCGTTTTGCGGTATCTAATCTGGCCTGATTATAGAAGCCATGATCCATCAAATCCTTACGAACCTGCTGATACTTGACATCTGGATTAATCTTGATGTATTCTTCCAAATCGAAATCACTAGGCATACCGACAGCTTCGCCCTCTTCAACAGCCATATCAGAACAGGCTGCAAGACCCAAAGCAAGACCAACCAAGATACTCCATTTTTTATTAATACGCATCTCGTCCTCTCTAGAAATTGACCTTTACGTCGGCCATAATTATGTTTTTGGTAAAATCAACAGTCTTTGCAGAAACGTTACCCGCTTCGTCAAAGGCCTTATAATCTACAGAGTTTTTCATCAGGCCATACTGCATCGTTAAATAAGCACCCTGAGCAATCTTGAGCCTAGGACCGGCAAGAACAAGCGTTTCGTTCATTCCATCCAAGAACCCAGCGTAAGAAACTCCGAATTCGTTCTTCAGCAGGTGGAAGCCAGCAAGCAACGCCACAGGGCCATAAATATCGGCATTAAGACCCGCAGCAAGGCTAGAAGATGTACGTTCTAGGTAATCGGTTTCTTTTGTCTGCTCATAAGAAACCGACACATCCAAGGTACGATCCCAATTGAGGAAATTGCCCACCTTAGCCAAGGCGCCTCCGCCAAAGCGAACATAGGCAGATCCACTGGCAAAATACAAGCTGTCGCCATCCATCTTGTCGGCCTTGTAATAACCGCCAAGGACGCGGACTGTCAGTGCATCGTTCCAATCAAAGACCAAACTCAAGTCTCCGCCCTTACGGTTAGGTGTGGCATAGCCGTAAGGCAAAGCCACACTCGTCGCCGGATCCAATGCCCTGGACATGGCCAGGAGTTCACTACGACGCAAGGTTTTATGACTGTAGCCGTTCCTATAGTACTGACCGTACTTGTAGTTGTTGAACAATTCAAAGGTGTCGCTCTGAACAAAGTAGCGATCCGGGCCCACAAGCTGAACAGCACCAGAGGTGTTATCAATCAGCATGTTATAAGCTGCCTGGGGCACCGCTTCGTAGTGAGAGAAATAAAGATTTTCCAGCGCACCAGAACGGCTTCCCAAAAGCATCGCGATAGAAGGATCATACACGGAATTGCTATTTAGGATCGATGTCAAACCCATCGTTACGGGAGTCATGGCGAGTTCAGACTGGAAGCCCTTATCGTTCATTATTCCGTTAACAGTGGCCTTCGCATTCCAACTAGAAGCGTCGTACTCCACGTAGCCATCAAAATGGAGGCCCAGCTTGTTCTTCAAGCGACCCAAATCACGTTCTACCGGAGACAAATCCACGGAATCTTTGTAGAACATATAGGCCCTAATATCCTTGGACTCATCGGGCAGGTAGATTGAATCTGTATAGAACGCCATCACCTTAAGGGTATCATTACCCAATTCGTCGATGGACTGTTTCCAATAAGACATGGCCACTTCTACATTGGCACCAAAATTCAGCCCAGACCTACCAGAAGTCTTGGAATCGTAGCCAATATTTCCGCTCACCACGTTATTCCAATCGTAAACGGCAGGATAGTTTCCTTGCAACAAGGTTGCCCTGGTGCTACGGACGCGATCGAAGGCATAGACGTCGTTAACTCCGACGGTAACGCCGAATACGTTTACCCCCAAACGACCACCAGCCAGGTAACGATCTGCATCATCGAAATCGAAGAACAGCTGGTCAGCTTTCTTACCGTTATTCCTCAAACGAGCAAGAGTTCCCTGAACATAGATATCATCCAGTACACCCATCTTGCCAGAACGGTAGGTAGCATTTAAGCCCTGCATCAAACGACGATCAGAGCCGTCAAGACTACGTTCTTCCATAACGGTTTCACGACGCTCACGGAATATTTCCGGTTCCATGATATAATCCGGTTCCGGCTGGTAAATTGTGAGAGGCGTATATCCCACACGCATGGTTCCCAAATTGAAATCCACATGACGGTTAAGGATGAGCCCATCGTAAGACCACCAATCTATCAAGGGAACATTGTTTCCTTGCCTGTGAGCATTGTCCCAGTCCTCGTGAATACGAATGCCAAACTTGGCCTGCGTCTCTTTACTCGGACGAATGGAGAACAACAGATTTGCGTGGGTATAAGCCTGGGCCTCGGCGGTCTGGGAATCGTCTAAAAGAGCGTCAGAATCCACTGTAGACCGTATATAACCAGCCCTCACGTTTCCACCAATGGAGAATCCCAGCACATTGCGCTGAATGTCTTCAAGTTTCTCCAAAAAGCTTTCTTGCTTCTGCTCAACCGAAAGAGAATCAGACGATTCTTGAGCAAAGGCCGAGGCTGCAGCCAAGCAGGATACCAGCAACGAGTAATTAAAAATTTTCGTTTTCAAGTTCATAATCTCAGCCTCTTTTAAAATTCAATATTGATTCGTGCATCAATGATGCTCTGTGTAAATTCATGAGTAATCTTAGAAGCGCCATCATTATCGGGCAAAGCAGCCATGTAATCAGGAACATTGGTTTCGCCAAGGGTCAAGCCTCTGGTGCGATACTTGTTCTCAACAGAAATCTGCCCATAGTTCATGGACAACCATGCGTGGGGCGCCAACGTGTAGTCTAGACCAACCATCCATTGCATCTGACGCCCCTGCATAATCGGGGCAACAGATACATTCAAATTGGATGTCATAGCCTGTTCAAAGTTGGCCATTCCAGAATTGATATTGGTCCGAATCATCTGGAAACCAGCAGAAACGCCAAACCGTTTAAAATAGCGCCAATAAAGCCCTCCATTAATGAAGTCAGAATTCATGCTGGCCTTGTCGATTTCTTTGGTAGAATATTTGTAGCTACCGCTCAGTTCCAGAATCGTATTAAATCCAAGCAGTTTCAACACATCCACCTTGGCACCACCACCCATTTCGGTGTACTTGGCTTTTTCGCCAGAAGGGAGGATTGACTTAACCTGTTCTTGCATAACAAATAGACCCTGAGCCTCAATGGCGTTGTCTTTTCCGAACCCGGCCACAAGGTTAACCTTTGCTCCAGTGCGGTTTGTAGTCGCAAGACCATTGGGCAAGGCCATCTGCAGAGCGGGGTCAGAAAGTTCATCCAACAAAGCTAATTCATTGCGAGTGAACACCGCTGTTGTGTAAGAAGTCTTGCTGTACGGAGCAATATTATAACTTTTGTTTTGTTCTTTCTGGAACTTATTGTTCAGCGGAGATGCATTTGCCAACGACGAAGACAACGGAGAGTGTCTCGGCGTAAAGTAGTACATGGCGTCGAAAGAAGAATAAAGCGGAGCGTAGATTCCATACTTGGTCAAGTTACCGTCTTTATCAGTGTTCAAAATACGGCGAGCCACGAACGAAGGCGATTGTGCCATATTGTTGTACCAAGAGGAATCGTTATAAATATACGCTGCATTGATTCTTGCGTTCCACAAATCAGTCTTATATCCAGCCTGGAGTTCAACATTAGCAGCCATGCCCTTGTCATCTTCCTTGACTGGCTTGTAAAGAACAACACCCTCTTCGTTAGTGCCACTTTCTTGATACTTGTATACTTCGTCCATGGACATTGCCACTTCTCCAGTCAAGTCAAGAATCAAGTTTTTATTTCCCAAAAAACCAGCTACATCACCACCAAAGCGGCCAGACACCACCTTCGTGTTCTGCGGGAGCGAATCCAGGTAATTGGTCGGCAGGTAATTGAAGATTTGGTTTTGCTGATCAAAGAAGTAACTGCGATTAATGGAATTTTCATCGTCCACAATCCACAAATAAGTTCCAGCCACCATCAAGTTACGATTCATGGGGAACCATTCCAAATTCCCATTAATAGCATACTTGTCGTAGTTACCGGCCTGACTCGCACCAGGAATTCCCTCGTTTGGCAAAAGGTTACCCTCATAACCGGAGAAATCTAAGTATTCACCTCGGCGGAGTCTTGCAGCAAAAGCTTCGGCGCGAATTTCACCGAGAGTTTCGCCCAAGCCCCTGCGGAACTGCAAGTTCACACCCTGCAAATTCCGCTGATTTCCTTCAAGCATCGCGTCTCCACGAGCGATTTCCTTGTTTCGGGCAAATATCATGGGTTCGTACATGATATCGACACCAGGAGCGTAAACTGTCAGAGGAGAAATTTGACTGCGGAAATCACCCACAACCCAATAGAAAGATTCTCCTACATTGCCCTCTACATTGAGCCAAGGGAAAGTAACAGAAGTCGCCGAAGCGGCAAAGTAATCCTGCATGCCAGCAAAGGTTCGCATCTTAGCATTTACACGGACATTATCCCAAGGACGGAATCCAAAGTCCAAATCCATCTGGACAAATTCCATCACTTCTCTATCAGACATGACATTGTATGCATTGACATCTTGATCCGAACTAAGATGGGAATTGTTATAAACCGCTCTCACGGTTCCGCCAATATCCACACCTTTTTTGGATTCTATAGACTCAATGGTACTATCAATCTTAGCAGCATTTGTCGCGTTTACGGATGCAGCGGCAAACGCCACAGCCGACAACAAAATAGTTCCTGTAAAACGCAACATTTTCAAACCTCTTTCGGTATTCATTTGATAAATCTTCTTCATATATCAAGCCTCCTTAGAACCAAATCTTCGTTTCAGCTTGAACATAATGGGCTTTCCAATCATTCTCGGGAGCAGTTTCATCGCTATTGGTCATCCACTTGTAACGGAAGTGGAGGCCAGCTCTATCCGAAAAGTCCCAGTCGAAACCCAGGCCGATAGCGGTCTGCAAGACATTGATAGGAGCCTTTTCGTAGTAAGTTCCACCAGTGTTATAGGGAGCCTGATAAGGACCAGAAGTACTAGTCAATGCAGAAGACACGTTACGTAGGATGTAGGCGTCTTGGGCGCGGAACGTTTCAAAGCCAAGTGTCAGCACTGCATGAAGCGTCGGAGTAATCGCCACAGCAGGTTCAGACTGAACATACCAGTTGACCATCAACATATCATCTTGTTCCTCGCTATATCCCAGCGGAGAGAAGGTGGTAGAAACGCCAGACAGAGCCGTGTAGAACTGCAGCATGATATTACGATCCGTATTGAACCAATGCCCAATATCGTATCCCAAATCCAAGGCCAAGGTAGAGTTCCATTTAGCATGCTGAGGAATATTGCCAGCCTTTACATCTGCTAAGGATGCATAAGGAACAAAGCCGTCCCACAGTTCCCAAGTTCCACCGCGAACACCGCCTTCCTGATTCTCTAAGCGGGATTGTCCCCTGCCACCGCCAATTCGAGACAATTGACGACCGCGAGCATTACCGGAGTCAGAATTAAACAGGGATTTGTGACGGGTCCAAGAGTTTGTGGATTCCCACATAGCGCGGCCGTTTAAATTGTACCTGTAGTTGATGACGTCGTCGCCCTTTTCCACCTGCTTGTGGATACCATACTGCACGTGGGCACGGCCTCTGTTGAAATCAGGCTCCAACTTAAAGTTTGCGCCCATCATGTTCGGACCATAGCGGAAAGTTCCCGCGCCAACATACCATTCATCTTGACGCCAAGAACGAAAACGGGAAGGATCTGTCATACCGTAAGGAGAGAAGAAATCCTTGGCAAAATAAACGCCTTCCATAGTGATAGGAATCCAGTGCTTGTCCTGGGCCTTGACATAAACGCCCACGGCTGGAGACGAAGATCCAGTTCTGGTGTATTCCTTTTCGTACTTCTGGCTAGATCCAACTTCCTTGAGTTCTTCGGAGGCATCCTTAAATACCGTAGAATCATCCCAGCTAAGAGCCACATCCATCATCAGATAAAACTTGGGAGTCAGGTTACCCTTAATATCAATGGAAGCTACATGGTAGTCCGAAATTGCAGGGTTACCGTCACCATCCATAACAACAGGGTTAATCTGGTAATCCGGTTCATAGATCTGATCCTTTTCGTAGATTACCCCCATATAGTTTCCACCGAGGGTCATGTCCGCATCCAGGAACTTGATCTTTTCTTTGGCCAAGCGTCCATGAACCACCTGTCCACGGAAGTCGTATGTACCAGTCATTTCAAGTTCGCCAACCTGGGAACCCAACATACGCAGACCGTCACGAGCACCAATATCCATGTCCATGGGTTGAGACAACATCGCTTGGGCCTTCATGTTCCAAGGCAGGGTATGAATGTCAAGGAAAAGACCGCCAAAAGAACGGTTGGTCCAGAATGCGCGGCCACCTTCCTTAACAGGCTTAAAGGCTTTCTCCTTGTAATAAGTGCTTACCACCTTTTCATCTTCGAACAGTTCATACTGGGAGAGGAAGCGGGGCATGGTTTCGCGTTCCCACATGGTCAGGGGGCTCGCGCTTTTCCATATAACACCACCAGCAAGAAGGGTTGCGCCGAAGCTTCCGGTACGCATATCCACACCTGCTAGCATATTTTCGGAAATTCTCAATCCGTAGTAATCCGAAGAATGCAGGTACAAAACACGTTCGCTGTTGTTGAAGGGACCTTCGTTAGGCGAAGACGCTTTAGAATTCTCGAAATATCCCGAAAAGTCAAAGGGTAAATACAGGTTTGTAAAGACCGTCAAGTAAGATGCCGGAGATACCACGACACCCACTGTCGCGGCCGCTTCGACCTTGGTTCTTACCCGGTCATCCTTCTGCAAATCAGAATATTCGTAGTAGTCAAAATTCTTGAATCGAATTGCAATATCTCCGGACACAGCCACGGGATTATCATCCTTACCTACAACCGTAGAACCAGCATAGGCTTCAAGAGAATCCAACCTTTCGTTCAAGGAATCCAGTTTTGCAGCAGTCATTGGAGCTGCCCAAGAAGCTGTCGCGGCTAGACCAAAAGCAATCAAAGAAAAAGATTTCAAGTGTTTACGCATAAAAAACCTCATCACAGCTCGTTGCGGAAGGGATAACCGCTGGGACCTTTATATGCCTCGCCATACTTCTTGATGACGATATCATCCATCCACACCTTGAAGGATTCGTTCTCGCCCTTACGCACTTCTAGACGGAAACCCTTGAAATTGCTCCAAGCAAACGGAAGCATCACGTCGCGGGTATTCTTGGCATCCCAGTATAGACCGGTCATACCAAAACTTTTAAGGGGTATACTGAAATGTTTCCATTCCGTAGTGATTTCGCCGAAACTCTTAGAACGGAGCTTGACCTGCAAAGACTCGCCATTGCTCTTGACGCCATCGTCAACCAGCACAAACAGAGCGTTTTCTTCGCCCTTGGCACCTTTAATCCAGAACTCGAGGACACCTTCCTCCAAATATGGCGTCAAATCCACAGAGCCAGCAACGCAAATGGCCACACCGGAATAATCGTCGGCAATCAGCTCGATCTCCATGGCCAAGTCACCCTCTTTAGCCCCAGCCACATCCGTCATTAACGGTTCTGGGTTTTCTCGGGGATACTGATATGTGTATCCACCGCCACGGGGAATGCCTTCGCGCATGACCACAGAAACAACATCCGCGTCACTATGGAAAGGTTTCACCTCTTTTTTCAGAAAACGAGAGGCATCTCTATCACGATAATCACTAAAGGCAGCAAACGAAACCGTCGCCACGGACAGTAACGTTACTCCCAGCAGATAAGGAATTCTCATAGAAACTCCAATTTGAAACAAAAAGTCGGTATACCGAACCTAAATATACCTCTTTTTTCAAAAAAATCTCTTTTTTTTTAAAATTATCTCTTATACAAGTGTAAACACATATATTTTGTCCGTTTTTTCACGTTTTCCCCATTTTTATCTATTTTCATACTATGAACAAACATGTCCTTTATTTTACATTCTTCTTCGGTTTAGCCGGCATCTTCACAGGGTGCGGGGACTCCGATTCCAACGGCAACATCATCGGACCCCAAAAGGGCGATTCATCTAGCAGCGTCGAGTCTTCGAGTGCCGAACCGGTACCCGTGGTCAAGCCTATAGATTACTCCAAGGCTGTTGCCATGAACAAAAAACTTGGCAAAGGTATCAACTTTGGCAACACGTTCGATGCCACCTGCGAGACCTGCTGGGGAGGTGGTCCCGTAGAAAAAGCCCAAGTGGACTACGTAGCCAAAATGGGCTTCCAGACCGCGCGTTTGCCAGTGCGCTGGGACGAGGCGACATCCAAAGAACCTCCATACACTATAGAACCAAGCTATATCGCTCGCATCAAAGAGGTCCTTGGCTTTTTCAAGGACAACAAAATGCGAGTTATGATGAATATGCATCACCACGACTCCTTCATTTACGACCTGGTCTATACTGACGAAGCCTGCAACAGCAAGACCTACAATCAGAGGAAGAGCAGCTGCAATAATTCCAGTGGTAGCGTCAACTCCGAAAACCTTGAAAAAAACCTTGCCCGAGTAGATTCAATCTGGGCCCAAATTTCTAGGGAGTTCAAGGATTACGACAACGATTTCCTCCTGTTCGAATTGTTTAACGAGCCCGTATACGGGGTATCGGCGGAAATCCACAACGAGATGATCAAAAGGACCTACCCCATTATCCGCGCCACCAACCCCGGTAGAACTCTTGTCTACAACACCTACCCGTGGGGGGGCATTAACGGAATAAAAAAGCTAGAGCTTCCTGAAGACGGAAACATCATCATTGACATCCATTACTATGAACCCCAGAGTTTCACGCACCAAGGACACAATTCTAAATGTGACGTTTCCAACCCGGTCATTTGGGAAGATACTCGCGCCAACAAAGAAAAAATAACCAGCGATTTCGCGAACATGCGGCAATTCGCCAACGACAGGTTCCCTGCCGTGAATCCCGAGGGAATTCCCATAACTATCGGTGAATTCGGCGTATCCACCTGCAACAACGTCGCTTCAAAGGCCCTTTGGACCAAGTATGTCGTAGCTGCCGCCGATTCCATGAATATGAGTTGGCAATATTGGGCATTTACGTCCGTCGGAGGATTTGAAGTCTATAAGAAAAGCACAGGCATTTGGGAAGTACCCGTGGTCGCAGCCTTGGGCGCGGACACCACAGGACTTGCAAAGATTATTATCCCAGACAAGGTCGTAGAAGAAACCAAGACAGAAGAAACAACCGATAGTGGAACCAAAGAGAAAACGGAAGACTCCGAAGAAAAAACTGAAGATACATCATCTGAGGGGTAAGCCTCTTACGCTGCTTACTCAAAAAAAGGGAGGCCTGAATATCAGGCCTCCCTTTTTTAAATGACGGCATGCCAAGTGATTAACCAGACATAATGGGATTGCCCATCAAGCAAAAAACATACATTGCCTCATTGCGAAACATGCCGAAAACATAATATAAAGAAGGCTTCTCGCAGAGAAGCCTTCACTATTCAATTTCACCTAGAGGATTACCGATTGATAAATCGAACCGATTTCACCTGACTTCCGTAACGAGCCCTGATGACATAAACACCCTTGGGCAAATTACCTCTATCCATGTTCAAAACATGCGATCCTGCTGACAGTGTCCCACTAAACACAGTCCCAACCTTACGTCCTTTAGTATTGAAGATTTCCAGTGAAATCTTGGAAGTTTGAGGCAAAGACATCATGACCTGACTATTTTTTATCGAAAAGTCGGCCGCTTTAACCTTCCTAGATTCAGAAACTACGATTCCTTCTGGAGCGACATAACCTTCAATGTCCGTGGGTACCGGTATTGTGCCGTCAAAACTTGCACCAGAACCAGTCACCTTTATAGTCACCGTTCCAATTTTGGAATCGTACGTACCATCTGTAATAACGGCCAACACCGTAACGGTTCCTATTCGATTAGGTTCGGGCGTATAAATCAAGGTGTCACCTGTAGCATTCAATGTCAAGGTTCCCGGGAACTGACCCTTAGTATAAGCCTTAAACCAAATGGAATCCCCATCGGCATCTTTTCCACGTACGCGATGCATGCTGAGAACAGCCTGAGCCGTATTTTCAATCGTCATATTTGTACTTGCGTATATTGTGGGAACCTGGTTCTCGCAATTCAGGGTCAACGACGCAGCAGATGTTCCGTTGACATTGGAAACCTTATACTCCACAAAGGCCTGTCCCGGGCCTGCAGGTTGATAAATAAGAGTGTCCCCAGAAATACTAACAGTTCCAGCAGACGCCGTGGCACTTTCAAGCTTCAAGGCGTTGGTACCACCTGAACCAGGATTTGAAACTCCCAACTTCAAGAGAGTCAACTTAGTTACAGTCTTATGACTTATAGAAAGAACAGTGTCCTTCACAATGGGTTTTCGGTTGGTAATCTTAATAAGAATTTTTTCTTGAATTTCAACATCACCACTTTTTACTTTATATATCAAATCGATGCGCTCAGGAGAGCCAAAATCCGGAGACTGATACGTGATGGAGTTCCCCGTGAAAGTAGCCTTTCCGTAAGCCGTTTCTACACCCGTAATCGTACCCCTGATTCCCAATTCTGATGAAAGCGTCGCACTCTTGCCTTCGGCCAAAGAGTACTCGATAGTCTTTCCAAAAGGATGCGAGCTGGGAACAAAAGTAGTCCAACCGGAACTCATGAAGGAATTAAAGACACCTGCTGTCGTGCTCGTTCCATTAAAGTTGCTCTTATAGTTGTCTAGATTTGTGGGGTTGGCAGAAGAAGGAAACATTGCCGATTTTTCTGAGGAGTTCCCAGCAAACCACATACAACCGCTCAGTTTGTTGGAATTCATCCAACTAATCCAATCCGAGGAATTGCTAATATTGCCATCGCCACTGGCTTCTGTTGCGCCCCATTCCGTGATAAAAGTGGGAGCATTGCTTGGCAAGTTGCTTTTATAACTACCATGATTTGCGGCAGCATAAAAATGCAACGTATATGCTATGTTTTCGTAGGTATTGTGCAGGTCTTTCTCAGCTTGGTTATTGGGCTGGGAGGAATAAAAATGGGAACCCACTATCACAAGATTCTTGTTGCCCGTGCCACGAATGGCCGCTGTCACCTTCTGTGCATAGCTATGAATCTGATCGGCACTCGCAGAAACGGGTTCGTTGTATATTTCCCAAATGAGGTTGGGGACATCCTTGTATTCCGTTGCCATCTCTTTGAAGAAATTTGCGGCATCGGAGGTCTCATTCTGAGCATTATGGGAATGCCAGTCTACAATGACATAGATATCGTCTACAATCGCCTGATCTACAATGGTTTTGATAAGCGATTTCTGGGCAGCCTTATTTGCACCTGCCGTTCCGGCATCCTTAGACAAATAACCGAAGCTGCTTACCGGATCCAGGTTGCCATCTGTCACAGAAATGGGTTCCTCGTTCTCCTTGTAATACTTGATGGCCATCGGGACACGAATGACACCGATATTGAAATTGGTAACGAACCAATCCACTGCTATCGGAGAATACATAGCGGATGGCGAACCCGTTGACCAATACAAACTAGGACCTTTAACCTGTATAGGCGTACTTGTACCAGTCTTTTCACCGCATATGTTCTTGCCGCAAGCCACCAACCTGCCAAAATGGCTTACGGGGCCAGCAAAAGCCATAGCAGATGCCAGCACCACAAAACCGAATACTTTGGTTTTTATAGACATAAAAATCTCCCAGGGCACAGAATGCCCCACGTAAGTTTATTCCATAAAATAATCTTTTATTTGGGAATTTTCAGCGATTGTATGTAAAAAATTCGGTTCGTATGGAAAACAAAAGTTTAGTTTTATTAACAACCGGAACAAATCGTGACGATTATCACACTACAGGCCCTTTTCCAGGGTGTAGTCCGAAATCTTGATCAGGGTATCGAGGGTTGCCTTCAGGTAGGCGCCCTCTTTTTGTACACCGTCCGAAGGGGCGGAACTGCCGGCAAGAAGTTCGTGTTCCTGGCGGGTGTCGCCTTCGGCAAAGAGGTAGGTTTCGTCAAAGGTGGGGTACTTGGCCACGAAGCGGTAGCCGTCAAGACCGATGGCAGAATAGCCGGAATAGGCCCCCAGGGAAAGGCCCAATTGAACCGTGTCATTGATGCTGGTCTGGACGGTGTCAGCGGCGTAGGTCTGAACCGTGCCGCCTCTCAGCAAGTTATGGCCCATGAAAATGTTGGGCACGGCAAAACCCGCCAGTTCCAAAACCGTGGGGGCAATGTCGATTTGGGCCGCCGTGGTGGTATCGCGGGTGGCCTCCAATCCATTTCCGTGAATCATGAAGGGAATCCAGCTCACGTTAGAGAATCCGCCGCCGTTCATGGTAGAAACGCCGTTTTCGCCCAAGGGGAATCCGTGGTCCGCCATGACAATCACGTAGGTATTCTTGTACCATTCCTCGTTTTCTACGGCGCGGATGAACCGGGCCAGCTGCCGGTCGGCATAGCCCATGGTCACGTTGATGCGTTCCTGCAGGGGGCGGTTCTTTTCTTCGTCGGTCATGCCCGCCGCAAAGTTGAAGGGGTAATGGTTGGAGCGGGTCATAAGAGTGGCCAAGAAGGGCTTTCCGCTCTTGGCCAACGTGTCGCGCACATATTCGATGGCGTTGTCCATGAAGGTGGAGTCGTCTTCACGCTCGCGGTCGTAATGCTGTTGCGTGTACCACTTGGACATCCAGACGCCCAGATTGTCCCAGGCGGGGTCGGCAGCAGACATGTAGTGGGTGCTGTAACCGTTTTCGGTCAATACGGAGACAAAGCTGGGGAGCGTCACGTGGGCAAGGTCGGTGGCCTGTGCCAGGCGGGAATGATGCGGGATGCCGATGTGGGTGGAAAGCACGCCGCCGGTAGTGGGAACGCCGCTGGTGTGCATGCGCATCCACACGTGGGAATGTGCCGCCAGGGAATCCATAAAAGGCGTAGGCGACGGCTGGATTTGCGGATTCATGTAACCCGTGTTGAAGCCCCGCTGGGATTCCATGAGGACCAGAATGAAGTTGGGCCGCATTTCCCGCTGGGCCGCCAGTTTTTCGCTCTGGAGCAGGGCCTGGGTCGGTTCGCGGTAAAGGGGCAGGTGGTTACCAGCATCGCTATCTACAAACTGCCAAAGGGAATCCCCTTCCACCTTTTGCCAAAGGTTCTGGTAAGCCATGCGGTAGGTGGACAGGTCCGCTTCGGAAGGTCCCTGTGCCGTCTTGGATTCGAACAGGTCCCGATAAATCAGCGACACCACCGGACGGAGCTTTGTCATGCGGGCGTTGCCTGTCCAGATAAAGTAAACGAACAGGTAGGAGGCGATGTAGAACACCAGCATGGCGATGACGGACTTTTTCACGTAGAAACGGTTTTCGCAGGAACTGTTGGCGCAGGAGGTGCGAGGGCGGTACCACTTGCAGAACAGGCGGTACAGGCCGTAAGCCGCAGGCAACATCAGCAGGAGCACCACGAACTGCAGGTAAGGCACCGACAAATCGTTGGCCACGTAGTCGTAAAACACGATGATGGACGAAGTGTCCTTGTAGGTATCCACCAACCCGAAGGTCAAATGCCCGCCCAAAAAACGCTGGGTCTCGTTGTCCAGAAGGGTGAGCAGCAAGATTGCGCTGTGGAATACGGCATAAAGAACAGCGGTGACTTTTGCAACTTTCTGACCAACTGCAGTTTTCGAGTCCGGTTTGATTTTGGATACGAGAAGTGCGACCATCGCTCCCAAGGCAACAAACACCACCAGGGCGTTCACAATCCACATGAAGTCGATACAGACCGCATGGAAGATGAACCAGTCCGGCTTAGAGACGAAGGGGAATCCGTAGGGGTTGCTGCGGAACAGCAACAGGACCCGCAAGACAATGTGGACCACCCACACCGCCAGGGATATCAGGACAAGTTTCTGAAAGGGGGCGAAAAGTTTCATTTACCCTTCGCGGCCGAGCATGAACGCCTTCTTGTTCCCTTCATGGAACTTTTCGGCGAAGAGCTTGTTCAAGGCGACCGTCCACTGGTCCACCGTGAAGTCGAAATGCTTGCTGAGCTTGCCGAGCATCGCGACGTTCAGGGCCTTCACGTTCTCGAGCTTCGAGACGTCGATGTCCGCCGGAGTGAGGAGCACGCCGCCCTGCTTGAGGAAGGCCTCGTTCACCACCACCTGGGTCTCGTCGAATACCACCAGGTAGTCGGCCTCGCCGCACGGAATCATCGGGGACTGCACCTCTTCGCCCTTCGCAAAGCGAACGTCAGATGCAATGGAACCGCCGCGCTGGCTCATGCCGTGCACTTCGGCCTTCTTCACGTCGTAACCCTGTTCGAACACGAGTTCCGCCATCACGTCGCTCGCCTTGATAACGCCTGTGCCACCGAGGCCGGCAAATTTCACGTTAACTACGCTCATAAAAATTTCTCCTAAAAATTGCCGTTCTTTTTAGCGGCGGCTTCGGACTCGGCGAGAGCCTTTTCCGCCTTTTCCTTGTTGGCCTTGTCCCAGGCGAGGATGCTCTTGAGGGCGAGAATGCAGGGGCTCTTCGCCACGATGAGCGTGAGCTCGTCCTTCTCGAGGGCTTCTTTGACGAGGCGCTTGAATTCCTCAGGTTCCTTGACCTGGTTCACTTCATAGACGTTGTCGAAACCGGCAGTCTTCGCGATGGCGCCGTAGTCCAGCTTGTAGGCCGGGCTGTGGTCCAGATGGCGGCCCGTACCCGGATGTTCCTGCTGACCCGTCATGGCGGTGATGCTGTTGTCGAGGATGATGACCACGTGGCCGGTGTCGGGGCGGTTGTAGCCCGCTTCCACGAGGCCGGTAATGCCACTGTGCACGAAGGTGGAGTCGCCAATCACGGAGACGACCTTCTTGGCCTGTTCGCGCGGGAGCACGTTACGCAGGCCGATGCCCATGCCGATAGCGGCGCCCATGTCAATCATGTAGTCCATCGCGCTGATGGGCGGGAGAGCCGCCAGCGTATAGCAGCCGATGTCGCCAGAGACGATGCAGTCGAGTTCCTTGAGAACCGCGAAAGAGCTGCGATGCGGGCAGCCCGGGCAGAGCATAGGCGGCTTGCCCTTCACCGGAACCGGGTCCGGACTCTTGTCGCCAGCGATAATGCGGCGCACGCGGTTCACGTCCAGTTCGCCGAAGCGGAAAATCGGGTCGTACTTGCTTTCACACTGGATGCCCGCGGCCTTGATGTTCTCGGCGAGCCACGGATCGTTCTCTTCGATGACCAGCAGGCGCTTGCCTTCGAACTTACCCGCAAAATCCTTGATGAGCTGCATCGGCAGCGGGTATGTCATGCCGAGCTTGAGGATGCTTGCTTCCGGGGCGGCTTCACGCACGTGGTGGTAGCTGATGCCGCTCGTGATAATGCCCATGTCGGCGCTGCGCATTTCCACCTTGTTCGGGCCTTCGGCCACGTTCCAGGCTTCCATCTCGTCCATCTTGGCACGGAGCTTGCGGCCAGCCGGCTTACTGAAGCCGGGCACCATCACGTGCTGGGCGATATTGCGTTCGAAGTTCGGCACCATCGCCGGGAGTTCTTCCTTGGGCACGACGATGGACTTGGAGTGGTCCACGCGGGTCGTCATGCGGAGAATGACCGGAATCTTGAACTTTTCGCTGGTCTGCATGGCTATGCGGAAGAAGTCGTAGGCTTCCTGAGAGTTGCTGGGTTCGAACATCGGGCAAACGGATGCCTTCGCGTGGTTGCGGGTATCCTGCTCGTTCTGGGAACTGCCCTGGCCCGGGTCGTCGGCAACAATCCAGACCATGCCGCCATCTACGCCCGTGTAGGTCGCGGTGTAGAGCACGTCGCTTGCCACGTTGAGGCCCACCATCTTCATGGTAACCACGCTGCGGGCATGGCCAAAGGCTGCACCCAGGGCCACTTCGGCGGCGACCTTCTCGTTGGGGGCCCACTGGGCATACCCGCCGAGTTCAGAATAGTCCTCGAGGATTTCGGTGGAGGGGGTTCCCGGGTAGCCTGCGGCAAACTGCACGTTGCAGTGGCGCATGGAAAGCGAGATGGCCTCGTTTCCCGAAATCAGCATCTTTTTCGCATTCGGATCAAAAGCTGGCATAGCGTTCCTTTTTTATTTGCAAAAACTTAAACAAGCAAATCTAAAATTAGAAAAACTCCCGAGGGTGTCGGGAGTCTCGCTAATTTTGCGCACCATCCAAAAGCAGTTACTTACCAGCCTTGTTCTGCTCCAACTCGTCTTCGAGTTTCTTGGTCTGGGCGTTGGTAGCGTCGATGATGTTTTTCAGGTTGTCTATTTCCACGCCCTGCTTGGCCACCTGATCCTTGAGTTCTTCACACTTGGCGGCATAGGTCTGTTCCGATTCAATACGGTTGTTCAGTTCCTTGCGCAGGCAGTCTACAGAACCGCGGAGGGTGTCCACAGCCTGTTCAGCTTCTTTCAAGGCCGGATTTTCGTCGGCACCAGCCGCCTCAGAACAGGCGCACTTGCCGCCCATGAACTTCTTGGATAAAGCGACAGCGGCGGCAGCACCGGCAATCGCACCGACTAAAAAGGTTCCTGCTTTCATAAGAACTCCTTGTGTATTGATTCCCGTTCTGGAATATAGTAAAGTTCAAAAAAAAAGGAACCCACCGGCATAGCCGGTGGTTCTTCATATGCGGGCCCTGC
>JAEDLI010000031.1 GCA_016295375.1 Fibrobacter sp.
CCCCCTCGCCTAGGGGGACACCCCCTAATACCCCCATTGCCGATTTCGCTAGAAGACCCCGATATTCGCCAACTCGCCGAAAACGACCCCCGCGGATTCCTAAAGGACTGCGGAACAAAATGTATTATAGACGAGGCGCAACGCGTTCCAGACTTATTTTCCTATCTACAGACAATCGTAGATTCTCGTGACGAGTGCGGACAGTTTATTTTGTCCGGTTCGCACAATTTCTTATTGATGGAACGTATTTCGCAAAGCCTCGCCGGACGCACAGGCATCCTCAAGCTTTTCCCATTTTCCGCCGAAGAATTAAGGGCTGTAGACAAGCTTCCAAATGATCTTGACGAAATTTTGCTCAAAGGTTGTTATCCAAGACTCTATGACAAGAAAGTTTCGGCAAAGGAATACTTCACATCTTACCTACAGACGTATGTCGAACGGGATGTCCGCCTATTGCGAAACATAACCGACATGGCGGCTTTCAAGCGTTTTCTCAAACTATGCGCGGCAAACGTCGGATCCATTTTGAACGTAACCTCGCTTGCCAAAGACGCGGGAATATCCGTCATAACGGCTAACTCCTGGATTTCGATTCTTGAAGCCAGTTTTATACTTCTTCGCCTGCCTCCGTACTATAAGAATTTTTCAAAACGAGTCATCAAATCGCCTAAAATCTATTTCTGCGACACGGGGCTGCTGTGCAATCTGTTGAACATTTTCAACCGGGAACAGTTGCAAAAAAGCGGATTGCGCGGAGCATTCTTCGAGAATTTCGTGGTTACCGAATATATGAAAAATGCACTGTTTAAAGGCGAAGAACCGCAACTTTATTTCTGGCGCGACACGAACCAGAATGAAGTCGACTTGCTTTGCGAAACCGATGGTGAACTGAACGCCATCGAAATCAAGTCTGGCGAGACAAAGAACCAGAAATTCTACGACGGATTGAAAAAATTTGCCGAAGTCGCAGGCATTCCGCTAACGAACACAAGAGTCGTCTATGGCGGCGACGATTCTTACCTCGGAGAAAACCAGAAGTTCATCAGCTGGAAAGAAATAACCCCTATTCAGAATCCTTGACGCAACGTACAGAGCAAGCCTCTCTCTTGAGCATATAACGTTCGCTGCTGCTGTGGGTGTCGTTGCGCAATTCCATGCTGGAAGCGTTTTTGCTATCATCCTCCAGTGTAGACCAGAAGTAGGTGTAGTAGCCAACAGCAACGAAAGCGAGGTCATACACCCCCCTTTTGCCAGCAGGCAAGGCGGAAAACCCGTAGCCATCCTTATTTGGATAATTTGGATATGCCGTCGTCCAGCCTGTCGTAGACTTGAGCCATTGCCCTGTCGTTCCATTGCCCCATCCACCTGCCGTTTCAATGGCCCCGTCAATCCATTGCCATTCCGTTTCGCTGGGCAGGTGCCAGCCCTCCGGGCAAATACCCTGCTGCACACCGGTAGGGCTGCAGGTATTGTCGTGGCCACATTTCGCATTATTCATGGCAACTTCCCAAGTGTACAGGCGACCATACTTGGCACAGGAGTCAGCTTTGTCGTTGTAGCAGCCACTCCATGCATAGTTTCCCATACTGGACACATCACCCGGATCGTAGTTCAGGTTCTGTGCCATCCAAATTCGACCTTTAAACATTTCGATGGTCTTGTATACCTGGCCGTCACGGGTGTCTAGCATTTCGCCATATTTGCCAGCTGCAAGCATCTCCTGATTCAGGTATTCAAGCGACGAGGTCGCATCCTTGCAGATCTGATTTGCAGGGCAATTCTTCGCATAGTAGCCGGACGGTTTCACACCCTCCGGCCAACTGTTTGGCGTCGTTCCCGAGGAACTAGATGAATTGCCTTTTTTGCTTTCGGAGGAATAATCGTCGTCATTGCGGGAGTCGTTGGATTCTGTAGAGAAATCGCAGTCCATCTTCTCGATGAGAGTCCCGATGACCCAGCCGTTGTCGCCATCGCACACAGCCATGTCATGGTATTCCGTCAGGTAGGTGGCAACGCACTTCTGACTCTTGCCGCAGTCGTAATCCGACAGTTCCATGAATGTCTCGACGGTGTCAGGAATTCCACCACGATTGCCGCCGCTGCCGCTATTGCCACTTGCCGATGAAGAATCGTCGCAGGCGGTCAGGGCGAAACCGAGCACCCCGCAAGGGCACAGACCGTAAACATTTTCGCGAATGTATTTTTCATAGCAAAACCTTTTGGAAATTACTCAGAGTCCTTGATGCAACGGACGGAGTGCCCGTAGACCTTATCGTTGTCGTACTTGCCCGCATAGTCGTTGCCGTAGTCCAAACCCATGAGGTACGCGTGGCGGTACGCGGGGTAGGAGATGATTTCCTCAGTAGAACTCCAGAAGTACGTGCCATAGCCCTTGTAGCCGTAATTCCCAATGGGGTAGTACCTGGTGCCGGCAGGAAGCGCCGAGAACCCGAAGGCATCCTCGTTGGTGATGCCGCTGTACGCCGTCCAGCCAGTCGCGGACTTGAGCTTGGTACCCGCCGCATTTGAAGACGTATATTCCGTAATGGAACCGTCAACGGCCACAATCAGGGCTTCCCATTCGCTTTGACTGGGCAAATGCCAGCCCTTGGGGCATGCACCACGAATATCTCCCTCACCAAGGTTGCATGCATGATAAATACCGCACTCGTCCTCATCCCTGCCCACTGCAGCAGCCCAGGTATAAAGACGACCGTACTTGGCACAGTTGGCAGGGTCGTCGCCATAGCACCAGCTGTTTTCCGTCTCGTAGTTCAAGTTCTCGGCCATCCACACCTCGGAATAGTTCTTTGACGGGATGTCAATGGTGGTGATCTTGTAAACCTGACCGTCGCGCAGGTCCTTCAGGATGTTCTTGTCGGCGTCATAAACGCTGGCGTCGCTGCCGCCGCCGGGGACGCTTGCGGAAGAGCCTTCCACGCCTTCGGAGCCGCTGGAGTCCGGCTCTTTGGAAGCGCTGGATTTGGTCGACGTTCCTGCCGAAGAAGGGCTATCCTTGCTGTCGCTGGACTTGTCGGTCGCTTCGGCGGGGTCAGTGGACTTGCCGCTGCTGGAGATTGCTTCGTCCTTATCGTTGGAACGAGAATCACTGGATTCTTCGCGGCTATCGCCGCTCAGAATGACGTTATTGTCATCGTCACCCGCCGACGAAGAGTCGTCACAGGCGGAAAGGGCAAAGATTGCCGCCAACAAGAAGATGGTTAGAGATTGCTTCCCCTGAAACAAGTTCAGGGTCGCAATGACACGCTGGAAAGACTTCTTCATAAGAACATCCCCGTCTATAGTTTATCTTGTTGAATATAGGTAATGCCCCTGCCAAAGTCCATACCCCCCCCATTGTAAAATTTGGGTAACAAATCGGGGGTGGGGGTATGGCACTGGAAACAGAACTCTCGGCGGAAACTCGCAGGGACTAACAGTCACAAGAGTTTCCTCCTGTAGTAACGGTTCTTACCTGCAAAGAACGTCCCTAATTGCGAAAAGCTTGTTAACCAGAGCCATTTTTTTGTTTTTTGACCGAGATGTGGGCTTCCCGAGTGAACAGTCGAACAAAGTGAATCTGCGAGCGAGGGAAGACTCACATCGAGGGAAAGATTTGTAAAAAAAGGTCTGGATCCTTCGCCCTTTCAGGGCTCAGGATGACACGGGAACGGGGTCTTAGGGGCAGAGCCCCTAGGAGAGGGGGTAGTGAAATACACGGCTAGATGGCGGCTCAAGGCCGCCATGACGACGGGTATGTAACGAGGGGGAGGCTTCCCCCTTTATTTAATTTCGAAGGCGGGTTCAGTGCCGGAGGTTGTGACGGAGAGGGTCACGGTCTTTTTGCCCAGGGTGCGGGTGACGGTGAAGCCGTCGGCGGTGTTTGCGATGGAGAGGCTGCCGTCGCGGAGGACGGGGTTTTCGCGGCGCATCTTGACCAGATTACAGATAAATTCGTAGAGCGGTTGGGACTTGCGGTTTTCCAGTTCGTCCCAGGGGACGCTCCGGCGGCAGTCGGGGTCCTTGCCGCCCTTCATGGAGAGTTCCTCGCCGTAGTAAATGCAGGCCGCGCCGGGCATAAAGAACAGGAGGGCGTATGCCAGCTTGATGCGTTCGAGGCTTGCGCAGGGCTGGGACAGGAGGCGGGTGGTGTCGTGACTCCCCAAAAGGTTCATGGGGATGTCGCCGCGGCCCTCGGGGAAGGCGGCGCGGACACGGTCGCAGAATTCCTGGACGGAAATGGGGTTCTCGTCGAAGAGGAACTTCATGACCGCCTTGCGGAAGATGTAGTTCATGACGCCGTCGAACTGGTCGCCTTGCAACCAGCGGGAGGGTTCGTCCCAGATTTCGCCTACGATGTAGGCCTCGGGATTGATGGCCTTGACGCGGCGGCGGAATTCCTGCCAGAAGGAGTCGTCGTCGATTTCGTTGGGAACGTCGAGACGCCAGCCGTCGATGCCTCGGCGGGTCCAGTATTCGGCCACGGAGAAAAGGTATTCCCGAACATCGGGGCAGCCGGTGTTGAACTTGGGAAGCGCCGGATAGTTCCACCAGCATTCGTAATTGGGCTTGCCCGAATAGGCGTTGAGAGGCCAGCCCTTTACATGAAACCAGTCCACGTAAGGAGAATTTTCGCCCAGTTCCAGCAGGCTGTTGAACTGGAAGAATCCGCGGGAACAGTGGTTGAACACGCCGTCGAGAATGATGCGCAGCCCTAGCCTGTGGGCCTTTTTGACAAGGCGGTCGAAATCCTTGAGGGTGCCCAGCACCGGGTCGATTTCGAAGTAATCGACGGTATGGTAGCGGTGGTTGGAATTGCTCTTGAAGATGGGACAGAGGTAGATGGCGTTTACGCCGAGACCCGCGATGTAGTCCAGGTGTTCCTCGATGCCCGCGAGATTCCCGCCGAACATGTTTTCGCGGGTGGGCCTGGAACCCCAGGGCACGAACCTGCCTACCGCCCGGTAGCGGGGACTGCGGCAAAACCTATCAGGGAATATCTGGTAGAATACGGCGTCTTTTGTCCAGGCTGGAACTTGCATAATTAATAGTTAGGGGCTAGGATCTAGGGGCTAGAGGTTAGAGAAAAATATCATGGCTCCGCCATTCGTTTTAGACGCACAAAGTGCGTGATTCTTATCCACTAAGTCCTAGCCTCTAGCCCCTAGTCTCTTTCAACTAAATCTTCCACATGGGTCTGCGTTTGCGGGCGTCCACCAGCTTGCGGATTTCGGAACAGAGGAAGTTGTTTTTCGCGAGATCCTCTACGGAACAGGGCAGGCGGTAGGTCCAGTTCTTGCCGCCGACGGTGCCCGGGATGTTCACCCGTTCCTCTTCGGGAGCGCATTCCGAAAGGGCGGGCGACAGGGCGAAATAGTCCTGCACCGGCAAGATGCAGAGCAGGCTGTTGGCGGAGAACACGTGGGCCAGAATATTCCGCACCACGGTGGGGGTCAGTTCCTCTGGAGCGTTGCCCGGAAGTCCCGCGTGAGACCAGTAGAAGGCCCTATCAAAGTCAGGCTCCTTCCAGAGCCCGCGAAGGCTGGAGGTGTCGTGGCAGCTGGTGGTGCACACCGAGAGGCGGGGATATTCTTCCATGGCGTAATAGGGAGAATAAGGAGCATCCCAGTTGCGGGCCCACCGCTCGATTCGGAGCGAAAGAATATTCAACTTCTTGAGAACCGCAGGAACGCAGCGAGGCACGGAGCCCAGGTCTTCGGCACAGACCAGCATGTCCGTCTCCTTGGCAAGGATCGACAAAAGCTTGGTGGCGTTCGCCTCCCAAAGGGCATTCTGGGCGGCCTCGTTTTCGCCGATAATTTCGTGAAGTTTCTGCTGTTCATATTCCGGCAGGGTGAAGAGCACCGGGGCATTGTACCAGTACCAGTAAGGGTAGAAGGTGCGTTCGTCGCCGGTAGGGACAAACACGCGGTTCCAGTAGACCTTCAGCAGCTTGTCCTTAATTTCTTGGGGTTCGGAAAGACCGAGGATGGCCTTTTCCGAGAGGAACTCGTCTTTCAGGATGTAGCGGTCCGTAGTGCCGTAGAGCGTCTTGAAGCAGAGGGGCAGCAGGCGTTCCGTATCGCCTTCCAGGAACTGCCGCAGCTGATCGACGGAATAGTTGGGCTTGCGCAGGTATTCCAGGGATTCCTGCTTGAACCCTGCGGCCTGCAGGTGTTCCAGGGTCAGCGGGATGCTGGGATTGAAGTGCCCGAGGATGCCCGTGGTCTCGGTCTGGGGGATGCTCCAGATACGGAAAAATCCCAGCACATGGTCGATACGGTAGGCGTGGTAGAACTTGCTCGCCTGGGCGAGACGGGCTTTCCACCAGGCAAAGCCGTCCTGTTCAATGACATCCCAGCGGTAGGTGGGGAATCCCCAGTTCTGACCGCTGTAGCTGAACATGTCGGGAGGGGCGCCGGCACGGTCTTCCAGGGAGAAATACTTGCGGCTCGCCCACACGTCGGCGCTGTCCTCGTTGATGAGGATAGGAATGTCACCCTTGATGTTGATGCCCAGCTTGGAAACTTCTGACACGGCGGCACAGAACTGCGTCTCGGCAACGAACTGCATCCAGGCCTGGAACCAAACGTCTTTCTTGTACTTGGTCCAGATTTTTTCGATGTCCGCGTCCGTGGGGTTCTTGAAATTTTTCCAGTCCTTCCAACTTTTCTCGCCGTTTTCGGCCTTCAGGGTGCTGTAGGCGCAGTAGGCCTTGGCCCAGGGGTTCTTGTCCAGCCACTCCTGCAGGATCTTGTCCTTGCGGAGCTGGTCGTAACGGTTATCAAAAATTTTTCTCAGGATGGAGCGTTTCCAGGTGGAAATCTTGTAGTAGTCGATGCGTTCCTGCTCGTCGAACTTTTCCTTGGCCTCTTCGATGTCGTCTTCGAATTCGGAGGAACCCTGCACCGCCTGGATGTTGATGAACACCGGGTTCAGGGCAAAGGCGCTGCGGGCGCTGTAGGGACTAGCCTCGGCGCCGGTATCGTTCACCGGCAAAAGCTGGATGACGTTGAAATCACAAAGCTTGGACCACTGGGCAAAGGGAATCAGGTCGAGGTATTCGCCGATACCGATACTGTTTTTGCTACGGAGGCTGAACAGGGGAACGGCTACACCGCTCTGGAAACAAGAAATATCACTGTAACGCATGGTGGGAAAGATAGTATAGTGGCTAGGGATTAGGGGCTAGGATCTAGGGATTAGGGGCTAGGATTTAGGGGATAGGGCCGCAAGGGACAAGAGGCGCGAGGCGCGGGGCGCGAGGCACGGGGAATGTCATCCTGGAGAGGCGCAGCCGTCTCACGACTTTACGTGAAAATAATCCACTTCGGGGTGGCTGATGTAGAGGCCGCTCACGGATGCTTGCGGGTACATGGCGCCGTTCTCGGTGAGCGATATTCCGACGCTGTTGAAATCGATGAGCTTCGCGATATTGAAGATTTCCTTGATATTTGGAAGCACGGGGTAGCCGACGGCCGGGCGGATGCCCTTCCAGCCGTTGGTGCGGGCGAGCTCCTGGCTCAGGTATTCGGCGCCTGCTTCGGCCAGGCGGTCGGCGACAGTCTGCATCAGGAGAACGTCGTAGTCGCTGCCGCCCTGTTCGGCCTTGAGCTTTTCGAGGCGCTTGACGAAGGCGTCGCTCACGGTGACGGCGAAGGCACCCACGATGTCGCGGAAAACATCCTTACCGGCGGGGGCGGCGAAGATGCTTGCGGTATTCGCGTTTGCGGGTGCAACGTAGTCGCAGAGGGCAAGGCAGGTGCCTTCCGGGTTCTGCTGGCGTGCCGTGGCGACTTCGACAAAGTCGGAGTCGGTGCCGGTACGGCCCGTGTTGAACTTGATGGAATTTTCCGTACCGGCTGCAGGGTAGAACGCCTGCACGGCACGCAGCGCATACTCGGGCTTCGTGAGACTCTTGATAAGTTCTTCGGCGTCGGCCTTGAGCTTCTTTGCTTCTTCCTGATCGGCCTTGACCTTCCAGGTAAAGAAGAAGTATTCCCAGCTGATAAGCGGGATGACTTTTTCGAGCGCGATAGGCGGGAGCTTGCTTTCGCCCATGAACGGAGGCTCCACCGGCTGGTACTTGCTCCAGTCGCAAAGGTAGCGGCGTTCTTCGGGAGTCTTTTCGGCAGCGGCCATGGCATTCGCGGCTTCTGTCTGGATGCCGTTTTGCTTGTCGCGGATACGCTGCTGTTCGACCCGGTTTTCGCGAATGGTCTGTTCGCTAGTCGCCGGATCCAAAAGTTTCTGGGCGAGGCCCGGGTTGCTTGCGGCATCGCGTACGTGGAATACGGGACCGTCGTAGCATGGTGCGATTTTCACGGCAGTATGCGTGGGCGAGGTCGTTGCGCCACCGACGATAATTGGAATGCGCTGGCCTGCGTCCTGCATGGCCTTTGCCACGGTGCACATTTCTTCGAGTGAGGGCGTAATCAGTCCGGAGAGGCTCAATATATCGGCCTTGTTCTCGATGACCGCCTTCACGATGACATCTTCGGGAACCATCACGCCGAGGTCCACCATCTCGTAGCCGTTACAGGCCATAATCACGGAGACGATGTTCTTGCCGATGTCGTGCACGTCGCCCTTTACGGTGGCAATCACGATCTTGCCGCGGCTCGATGCGTTGGCGTCCTTGCCCGCCTCGATGTAGGGCTGCAAAATTTCTACCGCCTTCTTCATGGTACGTGCGGTCTTCACCACTTGCGGCAAGAACATCTTGCCTTCACCGAAGCGGCGGCCCACTTCGTTCATGCCGTCCATGAGCGGGCCAGAAATAATTCTCACGGGGCTGTCGCCTCGGTTGATGAGTTCCATCAGGTCGGGCTGAAGCGTTGTAGAAGTTCCCTTGAGCAAGGCGTCTTGCAAACGTTCTTCAGGGGTCGTGGGCTTGGCTTCGGCGGCGCTTTCACCTGCGTCCGCGGAACTTGTACCCGCGCCCGTGCTCATGGCGAAAATTGCTTTCGGATCGTACTTGGTGCCCGCTTCCTTGGCTGCAGCGGCGGCCGCATTCATACGGCTTGCAATTTCGATGAGCGCTTCGCTTGCGTCCGGTTCCGTGTTGTAGATGACTTCGGTAATGGCCATGCGGAGTTCCAGCGGAATCGTCTTGTATTCGATAATCGCGCTGGGGTTCATGATGGCCATACCCATGCCGTTCGGAATCGCGTAATGCAGGAACGTTGTATGCATCGCTTCGCGCAGGTAGTTGTTGCCGCGGAAAGCGAAGGAAAGGTTCGAAAGACCTCCCGAAATGCGTACGCCAGGAAGGTTGTCCATAATCCAGCGGACGGCGCGGATAAAGTCGATGGCGTAGGCATTGTGTTCGGCCATGCCTGTAGCGACCGTCAAGATGTTCGGGTCGTAAATAATGTCAGAAGGATCGAAGCCGAGCTTCTTCACCATGATGTCGTAAGCGCGGGCGGCAATCTGCACGCGGCGCTCGTAGTTGGTGGCCTGGCCTTCTTCGTCAAAGAGCATCACGATGACGGCGGCACCCAGGCGCTTGATGGTGAGCGCGTGCTCAATGAAAGCTTGTTCACCCATCTTGAGTGAGATGGAGTTCACGATGCTCTTGCCCTGGATGCACTTGAGGCCCGCCTCGATGACTTCGAACCGGGAAGAGTCCACCATAATCGGCACGCGGCTCACGGCCGGGTCCGATGCAATCAGGTTCAGGAAGGTCTGCATTTCGGCGGTGGCATCCAGCAGACCATCGTCCATGTTCACGTCAATCACGTCGGCGCCGTCTTCGACCTGCTTGCGGGCAATGTCTAAAGCTTCTTCGTAATTTTTTTCGTTGATGAGCCGCAGGAATTTCTTGGAGCCAGCCACGTTGCAGCGTTCGCCCACCTTCACAAAATCTTCGGCGTTGCAGCTGTCAGCACCGTCGCTTGGGTGAACCTGTTCCTTGAACAGCGGCTCCAGACCCGCGAGGCGTAAGAGCGGGCTCGTGGCGTACTTGGGTGCGGGCTTGCGGCGTTCGTAATCGGCCGGCAGGGCGTCCAGCATCTTGCGCATGGCGGCGATGTGTTCCGGCGTGGTACCGCAGCAACCGCCAATCATGTTCACCAGCTTGTCGTCCAGGTAAACATGCATCTTGTTGACCATGTCTTCGGGGGTGTCGTCGTAACCGCCGAACTGGTTCGGGAGCCCCGCATTCGGGTGACAGCTAATGTAGCAGGGCGCAACCTTGCCCATGCGGCGCAGGTACGGCACCATGCCGTCGGCACCGAGACCGCAGTTGAGGCCGATGGAGAGCGGATGCATGTGCATCACGCTTATGGCGAACGCTTCAACCGTCTGGCCCGAAAGCGTACGGCCCGAGGCGTCGCTCACCGTCATCGAAAACATGACTTCAACCGGCTTGAGGTCCGCGGCTTTGTCGCCGGCGTCGGCAGCGCGTTTTTCCATCACCTTGGTGAATGCGCTTGCGGCAGCCTTTGCATTCAGTGTATCAAAAATCGTTTCAATCAGAATCGCATCGACGCCATCTTCCACCAGCGCCTGAATCTGTTCCAGGTAGGCGTCTTCCAGTTCGTCGAAGGTAATGCTACGGCTCGCGGGGTCGTTCACGTCTTCGCTCATGGAAAGCATCTTGCTCGTGGGGCCCACGTCACCCAGGATGTACACCTGGCGGCCGTACTTTTCCATGGCCTCTGCCGCGGCCTGCTTCGCAATCTTCACGGCGGCGCGGTTCATTTCGGCAATGCGGTGTTCCTGGTGGTATTCGTGCTGGCTTATGCGCTGGCTCGAGAACGTGTTTGTGGTCAGGCAGTCCACACCCGCATCCACGTAACGGCGCTGGATATCCAAGATGATATCCGGCTTCTCGATGGAGAGCATGTCGTTGTTCGCGCCCTTGATCCCGTATGTCTGGATGACAGAACCCATGCCGCCGTCCAGCAGCAACATCTTGTTTTCGAAAGCTTCACGTAGCGTCATTTTCTTTTCCATGGCACGAACCGCCGTAACCAGTCTTTATGCATTTATTTGTTTATATGCATAAATATAGAAAAAGTCGGGGCGTTACGGGGCCGACGTCTGAGGCCCCGTAGAGGGGGTAGCCCCGGAACAAGTCCGGGGCAGGCTCCTGGCCCGGCTTGGACCGGAGCGAGGGGGAGACTTCCCCCATCCAAGTCAATACGTTGGGCAGTAGATTAAATATTTCTACATTTGCGCCCATGGAAAAGAAGCACCCCCTCTATTTTACGATTCACGGTCACTTTTACCAGCCTCCCCGCGAAAATCCCTGGACAGGCGTCATCGAGAACCAGCCCAGCGCGCGGCCATTTCACGACTGGAACGACCGTATCGCAAGCCAGTGCTACTCCCCCAACTCCGCAAGCCGCATTCTGAATTCAGAAGGGCGCATCCAGGATATCGTCAACAACTACGATTTCATGAGCTTCAACATGGGCCCCACCCTCATGGGTTGGATCCGGACCCATACTCCCGACACTTACAAGAGAATCCAGGAAGCCGACAAGCGGAGCGCCGAACGTCTGAACGGTCACGGCAACGCCATCGCCCAAGTCTATAACCACATCATCATGCCTCTCGCCAGCGAGCAGGACAAGCGGACCCAGATTCTCTGGGGCATCGAAGATTTCAAGTTCCATTTCGGACGCATGCCCGAGGCCATGTGGCTGGCCGAAACGGCCATCAACCTGCCGACAGTGGTGGAACTCATCAAGGCGGGAATCAAGTTCACCATCCTCTCCCCCACCCAGGCGGATTCCTTCCGTGAATTGGGTGCAGAAAAATGGATTGGCTGCAGCAATACCGATATCGACACCACCAGGCCCTACCGCATTTACCCGCGGGACGAAAAGGGCAATCTGGTCTGCGACGGCTACCTGGACGTGTTCTTCTACAACCCCTGGCTCAGCAGCGCCGTAGGTTTCGAGCATCTGCTCCGCGATGCGGGCGTGTTCGGCAAACGCATCCAGGACGCCTGGGACCCGAACCGTGAAGACCCGCAGCTGGTGAGCATCGGCACCGACGGCGAAAGCTACGGACACCACGAGCCCTTCGGCGACATGTGCGCCGCCTACCTTTACAACCGATTCGCTCCGGAGAACAACATGGTGCCCGTCAACTACGGCTGGTACCTGGAAAAGTTCCCGCCCAAGCACGAGGTGCTGCTGAAGAATTTCCACGGCGAAGGTTGCGCCTGGAGCTGCGCCCACGGGGTGGGCCGCTGGTACAGGGACTGCGGGTGCTCCACCGGAGGTGGCCCCGGCTGGAACCAGAAATGGCGCGGTCCGTTGCGCGACGCCTTCAACCACCTGAAGGAACTGGCCGACGAAATCTTTGTGCGGGAATTCGAGAAGGTGAGCAAGGTGAATCCCTGGGACGCCCGGAACGCCTATGTGCAGGCATTGGTCGCTCCCGAAGACGAGACACGACTCTCCGCTTTCTTGAAGACCATCCTGAACAATCCCGAAAACGCCGAAGAAAGCGCCAAGGCCGTGCGTCTTCTGGAAATCCAGAAGTTCTGCCTGTTCAGCTTTACCAGCTGCGGCTGGTTCTTCAACGACATCGAAGGCCTGGAACCTGTGCAGAACATGCGCTACGCACTCCGGGCCATGGAACTGATGCAGCCGTTCCTCCCCTTCGGACACTCCATCGAAAACCGTTTCATGAGCATCCTCGCCCGAGCCACCAGCAATGAGCACAAGTGGAACGGCGCCGAAGTCTACACCCGCTACGCCAAGGACGAGGTCCCCGTGACGGTGAAGCTCATGGCCGAACGGGCCGCCATTTTCCACCTGGGACTGGAAGAGGGCTACGACCAGAAAAACGCCAAGCTCACTTCTACAAAGATCGCCTCCCGCCGCAAGCAGACCCTGGTGCGGGCCACCTACGACGACAAGACCATCGGGGAATCCCGAGTGGCAACAATCCTGGTGCTTTCCGATTCCATGGGCCGCGTGAACCTGGTGGTGGCCGACGGCGAACCCGAGGTGAACAAGCTCTCCTTCGTAGAAAACCCGAACAAGAGCGCCGAAGAACTGCAGCACCAGTTCCCCACCGCCTACGTGGTCCAGATGCGTCACCTGATGAGCGATTCCCTGAAGCGCATCAACCAGCTGGAAACCAAGCGGAGCCTCAAGGACATTACGGAGGCCTTCTCGGACTTTACCGTTCAGAAGGGACTTTCCATCGACAGCCTGGCCGACCCGGACCATACCTTGCCGGACACCATCCGGACCATTCTTTCCCTGGACATCAATTCCAAGATCCACCACCTGGTGCTGGAATACCTGGATAATCCGGAGCAGGAAAACTTCAAGGAAATCGAGGCCCTGGTCAAGGAAGCCAACTCCCTGAACGCCACCTTCTCCTTCGGCGGAACGGGCCGCATGGTCCATCGCAAAATTGTAGAATGCCTGGACCAGGTTTTCGAGAACCTGAAACAGCCCACCGTCCTCTACATCACGAACCTGATTTCTTTGGCGGACTGGCTGCACATCTACATCGACAAGACCTCCATCGAGAACCAGGCCTTCCCCATGTTCCAGGAATTCAAGAAGAATCCCAAGGGCAAGCTGAAAGCCATGATTCCCGTGTTCCAGTGGCTGAATTTCGAGGTAGGCAATGTATAAGACGAGCCTCATGCCCATCTTTACGGCAGAGGCCATCCAGGAGATGGTCCAACTTCTGGGCGAAAAAATCGCCCGGAACTACAAGTTCGACACCATCATAGGCGTGCTTACGGGCTCCTTCGTGTTCGTGTCGGACCTATGCAGACATTTCCCCAACAAGGGCATCAAGGTTTCCTTCATCAGGGCGTCCAGTTACGGCGACTCTACGGAAAGTTCCGGCCAGCTGAAGGTCTCCCTGCTGGACGTGCTGGACCTGAAAGGCAAAAAGGTCCTGCTCATCGACGACATTCTGGACACGGGCCGCACCCTGCAAAAACTGGTGGACCTGCTTAAGGAAAAAGGCGCCGCCGAAGTCCGCAGCTGCGTGCTGCTAGAAAAGCGGGCCCGTCGGGAAGTGGACTACAAGGCGGATTTCGTCGGGTTCTCCATCGAAGACGGTTTCGTAGTGGGCTACGGACTGGACTGCGCCGGAGAATACCGCACCATGCCCGACATCTGGAACCTGGAAAGCGAAAACTAAGGTACACGCCATGGAAAACAACGATTTAGATGACGTCAGGCTACACGCCACCCAAACCTTGGAAGCCGTAGAGCGGAACTACAACAAGATTAGCCGCGGCAAGCGATTCCTTATCAACATGGCTCTCTGCCTCGCCTTTTTTGCCGGCGGCTTTGTCACCTGCAAGGTTGTCAACGACGTTCCCAGCCAGGGAATTATCGAAAAGGTGGCCGCACAGCCCGACCTGAAAAACAAGTGCAAGGGACGTTACGACCGTCCCATGGAATACGCCATCATGCACGAATGCGTCTTTGCCCAGGGCACTCCCTCGGACGAAGCGAAACTGGTCCAGCGTATCAACTACTGCACTTGCGCCCTCCAGAGCGTGCAGCAAAAGAAGCCCTACCAGAAAATGTTCGAGAACAACCTGGTAGACTTCACCTTCAAAATCAGGGAAGAAAATCTCTGCCAAGAGAATAAGCTGATTCCCACCCTGGGAGCAGATTCTACTACATCGAAATAACCTGACGCAGGGAATGCGCGCCGACAAACCCGGCACTATGTGACGTCGGCAAACGCGAAGCTCTACAGTATCAGCATCCCGTCGCCGTAGCTGAACAGTTTCATCTTGTTCTCCACTGCCATCTTGTAGGCAGCAAGCGTGTTTTCACGCCCGTAGAAGGCGGAAACCAGCAAAATGAGGCTGCTTTTCGGCCAGTGGAAATTGGTCAAGAGGCCGTCCACAATCTTGTAGCGGTAACCCGGATAGAAGAACGCATGGGTCACGCCCGATTGCGCCCTTACGATTCCGTTGGCATCGGCAATGGTCTCAACTACACGGGTGCTGGTGGTGCCGACCGTCACGATACGACCGCCTTCCCGTTTTGCCTTGTTGATAATCTCGGCATTTTCCTTGGTCAACTCGTAATGCTCGCCGTGCATCTTGTGCTGGGTAAAGTCTTCTACAGAAATATTCTGGAATGTTCCGGGGCCCACATGCAAGGTGACTTCGGCAACGTAAACGCCCTTCGCCTTCAGGGCGACCAGCATTTCTTCACTGAAGTGGAGGCTTGCCGTAGGAGCGGCCACGGCGCCCGAATACTTTGCAAAAATCGTCTGGTAGGCCAACTTATCGTCTTCGTCATCGGGGCGATCAATGTAGGGCGGCAGCGGCACATGGCCTTCACGGTTCATCACCGCTTCCAGTTCCACAGGCGTCACCGCAAAACGGAGCACCCGGGCGCCGTCTTCCTTGATGTCTTCCACAACGGTCTTGACGCCGGCGATTTCAAGTTCGCGACCAATCTTGAAAGCCTTGCCGGGGCGAACCTGGGCCTCGTAGCGGGCCTCTCCGTTTTCTGCAGGAATCAGCGCCTGCACCAGGAGGGTTTCCACTTCGCCACCGTGCATCGTGTGCCCGTACAAGCGCGCCGGAATCACCTTGGTGTTGTTTACCACCAGGCAATCCCCCGGCTTGAACAACTCCACAATTTCGGGAGCCTTCATAATACGGCGTTCACCGCCGTCCTTGGGACAGTGCAATATGCGGGTCTTGCCCTTGCCTGCCGTGCGGCTTGCAATCAGTTCCTTCGGGAACTCGAAATTGTAATCCGAAAGTTTGTGTTCCGATTCCATCACGCAACGTTCCTTTCCGTCAGTCGTCCATCTCCGACAAGGTCTTCTTCAGCAGGTCCTTCAATTCCTTTTTCAGGGATTCCGGCTTCAGGATTTTCACGTCCGGCAAGACACCCATAAGCCAGGCTTTAAAGTCGGGCGTGATGCGGAGTTTCAGGTCCACAATGTCGTTCTTGTTCTTGTCCTTGCGCACAACCGCAGGCGGATTGAAATGGGACTTTTCGAATTGGGTCTTTAGCCAGTCGTTATTGCTGGAGCGAATCTGCAGGGAAATATCCTGGGGCGCAATTTTTGGGTCTATATATTTCCCATAGGCATACTTGTAATAACTCTGCTCGTCAAAAAAGATTCCGCTTTGGGCCAACTTGTTGGTGACCGTAATGTTCATCACGTTTTCAAGCATGTACATCTTCAAGATGCCCGTTTCTGCAAAGCTATCGTCTGCACCGATAATATAGACGGTGTCCATACGCATCACCACTTTTACGGGGCTAATCTCGATAGTTTCGTCATCTTTTTTCTTGGTGCCGTGGTGGTAGGCGATACGGATTTTTACACCGCTGTGGATAGCGTCCAGCACCTTGTTCACGTACAGGTCCTGAATCTTGTTGTCGCTCCAGGGGCCATAATCCATAATCAGGTCCTTGTCCGTAGTGATGGCTTCGGGCCTGAAATCGTCGGGGTTGGTGGTCTGCATGGCTGCAATCAGTTTATCCACCAGCTTACGGTTCTTGACGTCGCTGGGGGAATTCCCCGTCATGTTCTTCTTGATTTTTTCAAGCTGCTTTACGGATTCCTGGTTAAAGGAAACCTGCTCGTTCACCTGGATTTTGAACGCGGTTTGGCCCAGGCTATTCTTGCCTTTACGGAGCCCGCAGTTTTCGCCCCGCAGGTATTCCAGATAGCGGAACGCCGTGCGAGGGCCGCGCCCGATATGGGTCGCAATTTCTTCTACGGTCCTGTATTCTTTAAGCAGGGCCTTTACATCGTTGATTTTCTCGTATCCTTTTCCAGCCATATCGACCTCTTTGTTTAAACTATCCTCAGCCTGTTTTCAATAGACGTGCTCAGCACGCGCCTTGCCACGCAGAACATGGCCAGCTGTTTCTGGATCATGGAATGAACCTTTCCTTCCAGCAAAAATTTTTCATCTACGTAATTCACGCGAATCAAGGAATCTCCCAAGCGGGTATTCATGGAAAGTTCGTATTCCAGTTCCTTGCAGACCTTGGTATTTTCCATTTCGTCCATAGGAATCGAATTAATTTTCACGTCCAAGTCCTGCACGCCAGGGAATTCCGCAATCTTGTTCTCGATTTCTTTGGGGAAATATTCCCGAATGCAGCCCAGAGACACCTGCACGCGTCCCTGTTCCACCTGCACCTTGTAATTGAAAATCTTGAGCCCCGGAGTTTCCAAGAGAGAGAGAATCGCCTTTTCAATCTGTTCGTCCGAAGTGTAGGATTCCGCACGAATTTTCATAAAGTCTACACAACCCCGGACCCTCTGCATGCCGTTGACGCAGGCCCTGATGGCACGCTTTACGGACAAATTCTTCACAAGGCCGTCGAGATACACAATCCCCTGCCCCACCGTCACCGAAACTCGGCGGGAATCTTCCGGGAAAAACTGCAACAGCTTGTTGCGGGTCATGTCCGAAAGTTTTGCATTGGGCAGGTTCTGTATGGCCTGGGGCAGCGTAATGAACAGCAGGCTTTTGTCTTCCATCTGCACGGCCAACTTGTCCTTTTCGCCGTCGTTCACATAGCCTACCGCCACGCCGAACATGTCCCGAATGGCGTGATACACATGGTCGCCGATAAGCGTCAAGGCGCTCTGGGCCGGAAGCAGGCGATACCCGCCCGGCGCTACCTCAGATTCCACATGGCACTTGGGGCATTCCACCTTTTCGTCCTTGGCGCCACCGTAGGTAAGCACGTAAATTTCCTTGTCGTGTGTCTGGAAGCAGCTCTTGACAAGCCCCGGCTTTACCCCACCCTTGAAAAACAACCAGTTCCCGGGCTGGATTCGGTTGTGCCCGTAAATCTTCGTGTAGTCCGCATGTTCCACGCTTGTTCCAAAACTAAACTCGTTGGAAAAGCAGATGATGACATTCTGGCAAACTTCGCACGAACACAGAAGCGGAATTTTCGGTTCCATGCCTCCGTGGGTAGAATAGGGTTCCCGCGCAAATATCCCATGCTCCGTTACCCGCTGGCAACGACAGCAAAACATTTTCTGGGTCAGAAGTTTGTAGGGGAACTGTTTACGCATATATTAGAGTTACTAGTTAATAGGTACTAGTTACAGGCACCTTCGGTGCAGTTACTAGACTTTAGTTAATAGTTACTAGAAAATCTTATTGAACGTAATCTAGTAACTAGAATCTCTAAACTAGGAACTGTTGCGAAGCAACCTCAGTAACTAGCAACTCAGAACTTTGAACTAATCCTTCATAAGCGGCATTGCGACGTCGATACGGCGGAGCACTTCTTCCTTGCCGATGATTTCGAACATTTCCCAGAGGCCGGGGCCTGCGGTCACGCCAGACACAGCAAGGCGCGGTGCACCCACGAGTTCACCCACCTTGTGGCCACAACGTTCAGCGAGATCGTAAAAACCCTTCTCGATGACAGGCGTCTTGAAGTCTTCGATGGAGGCGAGCATGTCGCGCACGAGGGTGGCGACTTCCTTGGAGCCTTCACCAAAATGTTTCTTCGCACCCTTCTCGTCGTAGGTGGTCGGAGCCACGAAGAAGTATACGGCCATGTCGGCCAGGTCCTGCACAAAGTGGGCGCGGGGCTTGAGCTGCTTCACGATTTCGTCGAGGCGAGCTTCCGGTTCCTTCGAGAGGTCGATACCCTTCGCAGCGAGGCCTTCCTTCATGATGTTTTTGAGGAAGCCGTCGTCGCACAGGTGAATATGCTGGCCGTTCATCCACTGCAACTTCTTTTCGTCGAAGCTTGCGGACTTGGGGTTGATGCGTTCCAGCGTAAAGCTTTCCACCATTTCCTTGATGGTCATGACTTCGCGGTCGTCGCCCGGGTTCCAGCCCAGGAGAGCGAGGTAGTTCACGAGAGTCTCCGGCAAGTAGCCGAGGTCGCGGAAATCGCCCACGGAGGCGGCGCCCTTGCGCTTAGAAAGCTTACCACCGTTCTTGTCGAGAATCACCGGCAGGTGGCACCATACGGGCGGCTGCCAGCCAAAGGCCTTGTAAAGGAGTTCGTGTTTCGGCGTGGAGCTGATCCATTCGTCGCCACGGAGCACATGCGTCGTACCCATCAGGTGGTCGTCCACGACGCTTGCAAAGTGATAAGTCGGATAACCGTCGCGCTTGATGAGAACCAGGTCGTCCAGCAGTTCGTTCTGGTAGGAGATATGACCACGAATCATATCGTCGAATTCGGTGACGCCAGTTTCCGGCACCTTGAAACGGATGACGGCCTTTTCGCCAGCGGCAATGCGGGCTTCGGCTTCTTCACGGCTAATATTACGACAGTGGCGGTCGTAACCCGTGACCGGCACGTGGGACTTTTCCTGTTCGGCACGGACTTCCTGCAGGCGTTCTTCGGTGCAGAAGCAGTAGTAGGCGCAGCCGGCGTCCAGGAGTTTCTTGATTTCGCGGTGGTAAATGTCCAGGCGTTCGCTCTGGAAGTAGGGGCCGCAGTCGCCTTCGCAACCCGGACCTTCGTCCCACTGCAGGCCCAACCACTTGAGGTCCCGCATCAAGTCGTGGAGCGCCGTCTCGTTGTAACGCTTACGGTCGGTATCTTCGATACGCAGGTAGAAGGTGCCGCCCATGTGCTTGGCAAAAAAGTAGTTGTAAATAGCGGTGCGCGCACCGCCCACATGCAGGTAGCCCGTAGGACTCGGGGCAAAACGCACGCGGACAGGATGGTTAGAATTGCAATTTTCGCACATAATTTCCTCTTTTGTTTATTCCGTGTCAAAAAATAGCAATTTAAAAAGTCCCCTATGCGAGATAGGAGACTTTCGTAGGCTTAAACCTGATTTTTTAGGAAACTATTCCTTCACACAGCGAATCGGATAAAACTCCCCTTCCCTAGGCGAATACAGCTTCAAATTTGCATAAAGATGTCTATCACTCGTCCAGAACCGTTGTTTCCATGTAGTCCGTTGCACCGTTGCATTGAATTCAGTTTTATTTGAAATGCCTTCATAATCACTATCATTAGGCAAACGGAAACCCGAAGGACATACTCTATTTATGACCTCCCTTGAATAAAGGCGGCCATACTTTTTACAGTTGTAATGTTTGTTCTTATAGCAAACAGCTTCGCTGGAGCCTGTATCAAAATTCAAATTTTCAGCCATCCACACTTGCGCTCCAATCGTTATTAATTTATACTCATTGCCATCTCTTTCATCAGTAAAGGTTTCCAAATTGTCCATTTGCATATTTTCGACACACCGAACGGGCAGCATCATTGAACCTAACGAAGCACTCCAATCACATCCTTTAATTTTTATTCCGTCATTTCGCAACAGGAAATAATAGTTGCATTTCCCATTTCCGTGTTCAGAATCAAGGGATGCTGTCCAGTAAAGAGCACTATTTTCGGATGTTGGCAATGCAGAAAACCCATAATCGTCCGTTCCCGTTCCACCAACCCAAGCATATGCATCTTGCAATTTTTCAACCTTGTTACCAACATTATTTTTTAAAGCACTATATTCTTCTTTTGTCGGTAAATGCCAGCCATTAGGACAGACTTTCAAAGCCTCATCTCTTGTATAGCGTCGGCCATATTTAGAGCACTCATCATCCTTAACACATTCACTATTTTTCGTTTGATAATTCAGATTTGCAGCCATCCAATTCAACACACCAATTTTTATTGTTTTATAGGAAGTTCCATCGCGACTATCAACCATCGTTCCTCCATGAGCAGAAACATAGCTATTAGCCATATCTCTTACACAACGAACAGACATTCCAAAATTAGGATCTACCACCTGCATAGTCCTACGCGAAGACTCTTCCCATGAACGTTTATCTATAGTCATAGCAACGCCACCAAAAGAGCCATTAACAGTTTTGCCCTTTGTAGAGGTCCAAAACATTGCGGATCCTCTTTGCGTATAGCCATCATCTTCCCATTTTGTAGGCAATGCCGAAAATCCAAAAACATCCGTTCCATTATGTTTATATATTACATCTCGTCCACATTTATCAAAAGTCCCCCAGCCATCAATTGCTCGCAAAGCATCTACCGAAACTCCATTTTCTTGCAAGCCAGTATTTTGCAAAAGCTGTAGGAATTCCTGCTTTGTCGGCAAATGCCATCCATCAGGGCAAGAATTCACCGCATTTTCCCAATTATACAATCCTCCTAAAGATTTACAATTTTGTCCTTTCTTACAGGCAGACTTTTGATTATAGCGTAAATTTTCAGCCATCCATTTTTGATTACCAATTTTTATTGACCTATATTTCACCCCATCTCTACCATCAATAAATTCATCTCCATTTTCACTTATGTAACCATCTCTTGCAATCCTTTGTTCTTTCAAAATAGCTTCCGCTTTTTTCTTGTTTTTTCCGCATTCTGCTTCTAATTCCTTCCACATTTTTTCGGATGCGGCCCGCGACAGAGCTTCCTGATAATCCTGAACCTCTTTTCGAGACGGGCATTCTTTCCGTCCGCTCCAATGTTCCCCCAATATTGGGACTTTATCTGTCGTAAAAGGCAAATTTGAACAATAATAAAACGTTTGATCACAATTTCCACTTCTGGGATAAAATTCAAATTTTCCTCCAGTAGGACACGATACAAAACATTTCTTTCCAGAAGGAATTCCAATCATAGCTCCTATAGGATCTGAATGTCTCGCCCCCGTATTCACGCATTTTTCCATAGGCACAGCCAATGAATACGAGACAAAGGACAAAAGAAACAGGACCAATATCTTTTTCATTATTTACCCATTTTCACCTTACATTTTTTTCTGTCTTTCGGAGAAAGATTAGGATCATCACAAGCAGCCAAGCCCGCCTTCTTTTTTCCATCAGCCGACTTCATATTCTTACCATTTTCCCATGTCAAGACGCCAGTCATCCCTTTTTTCAACTCATCATCAGAAACAAAAATTGAACCTTTGCAAATGCCCTTTTCTAAATATCCAGCACAATCACACGACAAATAAGCCGGAATACGATTTCCCAAATAAGCAAGATTCGACATTCTTGCAATTTTAAAATACTGCTTACTGTAGTTATATTTTTTACTTTGCTCATTAACAATAGTATTATATGTCGGAATATAAATAACATTCAAAACGGCACCAGAATCCGCCTGACAAGACAAAATCGGCTTTCCATTTAACACATATTTAAAACCTACCGCCGACTTATTGACCACATAGAGCCTAGCCCCATACGACTGACCTTCATCCTTTTCCCCATAAACCCGTCTTTTAAGATCAACAGATGCACAAATTTTCGTCAGTCTTTTCAGTTCATTACAAGATTTTTCATCTAAATCTAAACATCCTACAGAAGAACAGGAATTCATTGAATAGTTTTTTCCCGTAAATTCCTTTAACGATGCCTTAAATTGATCAAGACGATCATAGCATGCTATAGCCAAATCACTTTGATCTAAATAGATATCCCATTTTTTACTTTTTTCATTTTTCTTCGTTTCTTCCTTATCTATTAGCTTGTAAGAAAAATTTGTTAAATCCGCACCACTCCAAAGATCACCCTTCGTAGACAAACTTTTTTTATCAGCAATATCATTAAGGCACAAATCACTTATACCTTCCAACCACACATCCATTGAATTCTTTTTCTGACTAAACACAGACAAATTGTAGTCCACACGATATCCATCATCATCTATTTCCTCTTCGATTTTTAAATCCGTCCCTGAATAATAATTCGACAAGCTAAAATCTGTTGCCAAGATATTTTCAACGCATTGTTTTATAAAAGCTCTCTTATCGCCGCTTTCCTTTAAAGCATAAAGATTCTCCAACCTATACGCAACCGTTGCAGCCTTTAACTTTTGTTTAAAAGAAGGCAATAATTCATCAAAATATTCTTCACATTCATCATCAAGCATCTGCTTTGATTTCGTAGACAAACAACGTTCATCTATTGCAAGCAATTCTTGACTCATTTCTTCCAACGAATTCACTCATCAATTCCTCTTTTTTATCGGCCTTGATTAGCGAATCTTTTTCAATATTAGATTTCAATATTCCGACGGATTTTGCCTTCGCTTTAAAATCCGTTTCATATTTCACATTTTGAATGTTTATCGCCATTGCAGACGATACAAGCACCATAAAAAATGGAAGCATCATTTTGATGTTCATATATAATCCTCTTTTTAATTCAACACACAAATGTAAACAAAAAAACATTGTCAAGTGTTTTTGTGTTTTTCGGCCGTTTTTTGCTATAAAAAT